>CAZVYE010000032.1:16201-23677 GCA_964630895.1 uncultured Gammaproteobacteria bacterium
TTCGAAGGAACTCGGTTCGAAGGAACTCGGTTCGAAGGAACTCGGTTCGAAGGAACTCGGTTCGAAGGAATACTTAGGCAAACGACCCAGTTGGGAGGTTAAGGCTAGACTTGATGACGTGTAATAGACAAGGTGCGATATGCACCAGGCGGTAATTTGCAGAACTGGCCGACGACTGTCGGCCAGGGTACTCAGTCGATTTCTCTAGAGGGCCAGCTATTTAACCGGCTTAAGCTTGCGGTTTGAATCATTGGAGAGCGAGTGATCGATCTCGTACTCCGCCGAGGTCACGTATGCTTCCATTCGACGCAGCCGATGTTCCATGTCCCGAAAGCGATGACGTAAATCCCGGAACGTGCCGATAGGAGAGTGACGCACCTGTTCTGTGAAATCGGCTTCCTCTTCGCTCAGATCCAGCGGCTCCTGACGTTTTGGAATGGTACAAACCATGACGATGTAAACAATGACTGCTAACGGGAGCAGCGGCGAGATCAACGGTAACAGCGCCAGCAAGCGCACCCAGAATACTGGCACGCCCAAATGGTTTGCGATTCCGGCACAGACGCCGCCAATCCAGCCGCGGTCTGTATCTCGGCATAAGCGAGCACGGCGCTGCAGTCTGTGGCGATGCCTGCTCATGAGCGCGCTCTCCAGCCTGGATTATTGTCATCCAGGATGCGCTCCAGGGTGTGGATACGGTCTTCCATTTTCTTGGCGCTGTCCCACAGATCGCCCAGCATGGTTTCATCTTCTGGTGTCAGGCCACGCGCTTTCTTTGCCTGACTGATGTAGTGGCTCAAAATCCAAATTGGGGCCACTATTGTTAAAAATAATATGCCAAATACTTCTGCCATGACTAGTCCCCTCTACGATCAAGATTGCTTGGATTTTTTCATGCGCCCTTTGAGCGCAGCCAGTTCCGCATCAATGCGTTCGTCTCGGTCCAAATCGTCAATTTCATTAGCAAGACTTGGATTGGTGCCCATACTCAGGACCTCGGCCTCCGACTCCACTTCATCAACTTTTTTCTCAACGGATTCAAACCGCGCCATTACGTCGTCAATCCGAGAATCATAGACTTGTCGCCGTACTTTGAGCTGCGATTCCGCTGACTTGTGGCGTAATGCAAGATTTCGTTGGCGTTGCTTGGCGTCAGTGAGTTTAGCCTGCAGCTTGCCAATATCTTCATTGAGCTTTTCCAGATGTGACTCAATTCCTTCCAGCTCTTGCCGAATGTGATTGATCTTCTCGCCGACCTTGGACTTCTCCACCAAGGCTGCTTTGGCCAAATCGTCGCGATCCTTCTTCAAGGCCAACTCGGCTTTATGCTCCCAATCTACTTCTTCTTGCTCTAAGTGAGTCAAAGCGCGCTGGCGTTCCTTCTTATCCGCTATGGCTTTGGCGGCTGATGAGCGCACTTCTACTAAGGTGTCTTCCATCTCCTGAATCATCAGTCGGATGATTTTTTCGGGATCTTCGGCTTTTTCCAACAGCGAATTGATATTTGCGTTGATGATGTCAGTCAGTCGGGAAAAAATGCCCACAATCTGTCTCCTGCTAAAATGCTATTTGTTGCGTCGCTATGGGATTAGCACTATCCGTGCCAAATTTGCCATGTTTGGTAAGTCATTGAAAAATAAATGTTAAAGTAACCGCCGCTGCTATGCCAGCGACTCAAAACAGCGGGCATTGGTGAATAAAACCAGTGTTTGGCGGATTTTCCTAACTCGATTTTCAGCCACTACAAAGCGATTTCTGTTCTGATTCTTAAGGTTGCCGAAATGCGCCGCCTGGCGGTGCGGGTGGAGACTTGTTCCCAGCTTGAGTAGAATAGCGAGCCTTTTTGGCCCGGTGCCCCTTGGGTTCGGATCAAAGTATTGTAATGAGTTGTCCAGAGCGAATCATTCTGAAAATACGCCAAACTTGTATATCGGAGCGCACGGAACCATTTACGAGTTCTGGCGGTCTGAAACCGAATCAGGTTTCGTTTGACGGCACTTGTTATTCACACACAGATTTTTTGCATACAGCCAGTAGGAGGTTGTAAATGAAGTTATTGATCCCCGCGTTAGTCGCAGGGTTGTTGGCGGGGGGCAGTGTGCTCGCCCAAGACCAAGGCAACGACAAAGAAAAACTCAGTTACGCCATCGGATACCAAATTGGTAAGGATTTCCAAACGCGCGAACTCGATATCAATCTGGATACGGTGGAAAAAGCGATTCGCGATGCCTATGCAGATCGTGAACCAAGCGTGCCAGCCGAAGAAATGGTGGCAGAGCTTAAGAACATGCAAGAGCGTATCCGCGGCGAACAGCTGGAAAAGTTCAAGCAGCTCGCAGAAGAAAATAAGGCAAAGAGCGATCAGTATCTTGCCGATAACAAGAACAAGAAAGGCATCGTGGCCTTGCCAAGCGGCGTACAATATCGCGTGATCGAAGATGGCGAAGGTGCTCGTCCGTCTGCCGAAAGCGATGTTGTAGTGCATTACCGCAGCTCTACCATGGACGGCCTGGAGTTCGATAGCTCCTTCGCACGCGGTGAGCCGGTTAGCTTTAAGGTCAACGAAGTAATCAAAGGCTGGCAGGAAATTCTGCCGCTGATGAAGACCGGAGCAAAATGGCAGGTGTTTGTGCCACCCGAGTACGCCTATGGCGTGCGCGGTCAGCCACCAGTTCAGCCCAACCAAGCATTGGTATTTGATATCAACTTGGTTGAAGTCAAGTCGTAGTACTTGCGCAAATGATCTATTCGGACCGGTTAGGGGCAACTCTAGCCGGTCTTTTTCTTTGCGCGCGAAGATATTGACTTTAAGGTGAGCTAGGATAAGACCATGTGGAGCGTCAGTAATTGGTTTGAAGAGTCACAAACCGAAGCAATCGAATCCCCATGTATTGGCGTATGCACGCTGGACGATCAACAAGTGTGCGTGGGTTGCCAGCGTACCGCTGACGAAATCGCTCAGTGGGCGACGTTTTCTGATGCGCAACGCACTGCCATCATGCAGCGCGTAGAATGGGACCAATCAGGAGCAACCGATGAGTAAACAAAGTGGCACCGGCGGTTATGGCCTGTTTGCGCTGATGACCAAGATATCGATTTGGTTCGGGGATGTGCAGGCTATGACGGCACTGGGCGCCCTCTACGAATCTGGTCGGGTTGCGGGAAAGTCGGTTGTAGACGCGCACGAACTGTACAAAAAAGCCGCCAACAAGGGCGACGTAAACGCGATGGTTGCGTTGGCCACCAACTACACTGGTGCCAAGGCCGGGATCGCGGCAGATCCAAAACAGGTTGTGCACTGGCTTGAACAGGCGCATGAGCAAGGCAGTGGTGCAGCCAGCTGGATGCTGGGCAAGTTTCACTTGCGTGGCAGATTCGCAGAACAAGATACCCAGGCTGGACTGAAGTATTTAGAAGAGGCAGCGCTGCGTGGTCACAAGCAGGCCTGCGCCGACCTAGGGAAAATCTATCAGGAAGGTCAGTTTGGAGTTATTCCAGATCAATCAATCGCCCAGCGCTGGTTCGATTTGTCAGCGGATCAAAGCGCAGAATCGGCCACACCAGCTGCCGAGATAGAAGCATAGACCCAGTCATGGCCCAAGACAGGGACGAATATCTATCCCCGGGTCAAATAGCCAGAACGCTAAGACCCATCAAAGTAGCTGAACGCGATCCAGAAGTTCGCTTTGATGATTTCGACTTTGCCGATTTACTACCCCCCAGACTGACGCCCGCCGCGGTGTTGGTGCTGTTGGCACCCACCGACAGCGGCTATTCTTTTCTCCTCACAGAACGTCACGCCGCTTTGCGCACCCATGCAGGTCAGATTAGCTTTCCTGGTGGCCGTATGGACGATGCGGATGATTCATTATTAGCCACAGCGCTGCGAGAAACTCACGAAGAAGTCGGCGTGGAGCCTGAGGCTATCGAACTATTAGGCACGCTGCCCACTTTCCCTACGATTACCGGGTTTTCCATGTTGCCGGTGGTAGGAAGAGTAGCCGCAATCCCCAAGCTCGTGCTTGATCCGATCGAGGTGGAAGACGCCTTCTGGATGCCGTTAGATCGCGCACTGGATCTTAACCACTATCGCAGCGAGTCGAAGGAGTTTCGGGGCAAGATGCGGGAGTATCAGGTCTTGTCTCATCCACACCATTTTATCTGGGGTGCAACGGCCGCAATTTTGCATCGATGGGCTCGACACTGGCAGAGTATCCAGAAATGAGTAACGATAGATTTTGGAATTGTGTCACAAAAGTGCGTAAGCTCCCGATATTATAAGAAAATAAGAGTCTCTGGTAATAAATTCAGAGCAATTACAGTTAACGTTGAGAGTTGATGGGGCGTTAGTTTTGACAAGACAGACAGTGCAGCGTGATGTCGAATAACGGATTAGAAGACAAACTGGACAGTGCGATTGCATCGCGTTTTCAGATTCGTGACGAAACTCTAGACAAAGCTCTAGAGGAGTTAGCTGTGCGTACTCGCAACAATTACGATGAGGATTGGCCCACCGCGCTGGGTATCAAGCTCCGCCTGGTTTGCGAGCAGGACCTGTACGAGCGCGCTTATATCGTCTGGCAGGCTTTGCGTAAAGATCATGAATCTGCCGGAAAAGTCAAAACTGCCAGTCTCATGAAAGATTTTCGCGCCAGCATGCGCAAACACATGCAGCTGGCGAGTCTCAATCTGGCTAACCATCTACGCAAATACTCCGAAGACCTGGAACCTGCATTTACCAGCAAAAACGCATTGGATGCAGCCTGGTTAGCACGCCTGCGCGATCGGGCGTCTGAGCGCTACGCCAAAGACATGAACGAATATGTTTCGCGATTAAACTGGGGGCTGCGCAATTTGGTGGGTGGCTTTAAGCGCAAAAAGTCCTCAACCCCAGAGGTACAGCCGCAACCGGTGGAAGCCCTGGACGACGCCCTTCCGGACGTCGCCCCAGACGAATCAGAATAAGCGCTGCTACCAGGTGTAACGCGCTACGTATCGCACCTTGGCTTCACCATCCGGTTCAATGGTCACTGGAAACTCCACAGTCGTTGCATCAAGCTTTTTGTGCTTGTGTGACGCGTCCTTAATCTCCCAGTTGGTCCAGCGATACAGACTCTCGCGAATATCCACGGTAACCGATTGATCCTCTTTGCGGTTGCGCACGCTGATCTCCATGGTTTCTTCCATCCATTTTTCGTCTTTATTCCAACGAAAGTTGACCTGAGTACGTTCGCCCACCACGTCAAATGCCTTGCCGATATGGATGCTGAGCTTTTCGTTGCGCGGCGTGTGGTCAATGGTGTCTTCGCCAATAAACTCTAAGTTGCCGTCATTGGGGTTGCGCTGGGAGACCCGCACGCGGCCTGCCGGCAGCGGCATACCCATATTGTTGTCTTCGCTGTTTTCAAACTCGATGTTCACCAGCACATCGCCTTTTCGGCTGGTGGGGTTGGCAGTGTTCAAGTACGGCGATCCGCGTCCATACAAACCCACCTGTCCGGCGCTAAATACCAGCTCTTTCTCGCATTGCACGTCGTGTGCAGCAGGAAACAGCTCGATTTGCTTCATCGATCTGTCTGGCACATCGGTGCGGCGTGGCAAGGTATACAAGTGATACTCAAAAAAGCTTTCCTCCTGGAAGGACTCTTCTGGAATACTGGAGGCCGCCACATCCATCCGTTGCATCAGATGCTTGCTTCTGACGTTTGGTTGAGGCGCTCTATTTACTTCGCCTGCGATGAGTTTCAATTTGGCTTGCGGGAATGAGCCGCCGGACATGTTCACCAAAGTGACCCAGGCGCTGACGTCCAGCTTGCATCCATCCGATTCGTCCAGAAGCAGGTTGTAGTCCGACCACCAGGTCATGCCCTTGGTCTCGTACGCAATTTGAATGGGCTCAGCACCAGCAAGATCGCTGCTTACCTGCCACTTCAAAGTAGGTCGTGTGATTAAGCCATCGGGCAGGGAAGGAAACCGAATTTCGCCCGCGTGATAGGGGCTGCTGATCAGGCTGCCATCGTCCTTTTGCAGGATGAGCCGACCCTCGTTGGCAGAGAGCAGGGTACCGCGTACGGTTTGAACAGAATCGCCCATGGGCACGTCGATAGTGACCGTTTGATCAATGAACCGTTGCAGCAGCCGCTCATTGCTTACCAGGTCGTAGACGTAGTTTTGCTCAAGCACGCGAAAATCATCCGGATGGTTCGGAGCGGTTGCCTTAACGGTGGACGCGTCGATGCCCTGGGCAACGTCAGTAAACTTCAGTGTCGATACACCCTTGGTCAGGTCCATATCACGGGTAGTTCGGACCATGGCATAGCCCGGAATATTTTGCCGGTACCCTGGGTTGTTGGCCTGCTGGGCGATAGTCTCGGGGCTAACAGAGCCTGGTCCAGCCTGACTGTAAACAGTAAGAGAGTGCTCGTCGGTGTTTTGAGCAGCGGCGGTTGTGGACATAATGGCTCCCAGGATGGTTGGTAATATTCGGCCAGTTGGTAAAGAGGATGGTTTCATGAGCTTTGGCTTCCCTGTGTCATTACTTTTTCCAATAATAACCGTATCTTGTGCCAGCTCATGTACAGTCCATGTAAACTATAACGATCATTTCATACAAGCGAGCAACAATGACTAAAAAGCACGCGCTTTTGCTGGTGCTGGCCCTTTTCACGGCGGTGGTCGCAAAAGCAGACCACGTTGCGATTCATTTTGATAGCGCCTGGGTTCGCGAGGCTCCCCCCGGCGTACCCATGATGGCAGCCTATGGCGTGATTCGAAACACTGGATCTAGGGAAATTCCTGTTCGCAGCTTTTCTTCACCTGAATTTGGTGGCGTGGAATTACACGAAACGGTCGTTGTTGATGGCCAAGCGCGCATGCGCGAGGTTGCGCCGCTGGTGCTGCAGCCCGGCCAGTCCATAACGCTAGAGCCAGGTGGCAAGCACCTGATGCTGATGCGGCCGCAAGGCGCGCTCAAGGATGGCGACCACGTCACCATCGGCATGGACGTTTTCTCAGACACTCGTATCTTCTTCACCGTACCGGTCAAGAGACAGTAGCGGTGGATCACGGGGTTTTATTTACCATATTTCTGATTTTTTCTGGTGCTGCGTTACTGGCAACCGTTGCGCTGTACGCGCGCCAGGCGCTGATCGTGGCATACATTGTCATGGGCATGCTGGTGGGCCCATCTGTATTGGACTTAGTAGGCAGCCCCAATCTGGTGGAATCCATTGCCGAAGTCGGAATCGTCTTCTTACTGTATTTGCTCGGCCTGAATCTCTATCCGCAAAAGCTCCTGCAAATGCTGCGCAAAGCTACCTGGGTGACTCTGTTGAGCTGTGTCGGATTCGGCGCGGTGGGGGCACTGATTGCCTGGCTGTTTGGCTATGGCTGGCCCGACTATATGGTGGTGGGGGCTGCCATGATGTTTTCCAGCACGATTCTGGGCCTAAAGCTGCTCCCGACCACCGCATTGCA
>CAZVYE010000033.1:0-23306 GCA_964630895.1 uncultured Gammaproteobacteria bacterium
GTGTGAACCGGCGACATTTCCGCAGGATGTCGCCCTTTGCCGGAAGTCCCCTTTCCCCGTCGGGTGTGGGGCGGGTGCCAAGCTCAAAAGCACGCATCAACACCCTAACCATTTGTCGGACCACAAGCCGCCTGTTTGCAGTATTGTTTATTATGAGACGGGGGCATAACAGGAGGGGTTTATGAAGAAGCAACGATTTAATCTAGCAAGTTTGTTTACGGCTGCATTCGTCTTTGCAGCCCCGGCATTGGTCTTCGCTTCGGAGGTCGTTACCGTCGACCAGGGATTTGTGAAAGTCACTGACGCGGATGACGAGGTAACGGTTGATTGGCGATCTGGCGGTACGGTTACCGTCAAGGACACCGATCAGCTGCTGGTTGATTTAGGCGCATCACGATCAGGCGATCACATCCGGCTTTCGATGGCCGGCGATATTTTGTTTGATTTTGGCGACGCATCACTGCGCAGTGACGCCACGGCTCGATTGGCGAAGATTGCTCAACTCATTCGCAACGAGGCCAAAGGCGACGTTGTCGTAGTAGGTCATACCGATTCCAAAGGCGATGACAAATCCAATCAAGCCTTAAGTGAGCGGCGGGCGGTTTCTGTTATTCGCTGGCTCCACGATCAGGAAGGCATACCCACCGCCATGATGTTGGGGCGCGGCATGGGAGAGCGTCAGCCAATCGCGCCCAACACGCGGGCCGATGGCAGTGACAATCCTGCAGGTCGTGAAAAAAATCGCCGGGTTGATCTGTATCTTGCCACTACCGCTAACGTAGACATGACTGACATGGTCATCAGTATTACTGGTGATAATGTCGATATTGGAGATATCGCAGCCGTTGATGAAGATGGCAATGTATCGGTAGATGGCGTCGCTAACATAGCAGCCGACGGCACCGTGGATATTGGCGGGATGATAGTGGCAGGTGCATCGGATTCCATTAGCTGCGCTGCTGGCAGAACCTGTATTGAAGACTGCGGTGACGGCGAATGCGAGATGATCTGTCCGGCCGGTGCCATCTGTGACTACGAATGCCGCGGCGGCAACTGCAATATGACCTGCGCATCCGGCGCGCGCTGTGATTTTGCCTGCAAAGGCGGCAACTGCCGGTTCCAATGTGCCACTGGCGCCGTCTGCGAAACCAGTTGCAAGGGAGACGATTGTACTGGTGGTTGAACGAAATTGATTTGTTTTTACCTGAGGCCCTGCCGGGCCTCAGGTGTAGTCTGAATGCGGCTAGCAAGTTCAGTTCCAACATGTTGCAAAGTTGCGGCTAATAACCTGGTAATAAGAACCAGGGCTTCGCAAGACTTAGAAAATTCGGCGCTGTATTAAATGCTCGTAGCTACTTGGGCGGCAGTGATCCAACAAATTTTTCCGCCATGGCTATCCACTCCGCAAACCGAACATCATCGACCTGATCCGGATCAACAAAGACAAAACCACCCATGGGCCGCCCAGTAAAATCCATGGGTGAGGCTTCTGGGTGCTGCAGGGCTGAGTCATACTGCTCCTTGCCAACCCGAAACATGTAACGAGTAGATTCCACACCGCACAGCATATTGCCGTTCAATAGAAAGCAGATGCCCCCAAACATCTTTTTCTCGGTGACCTCACCATGCACCAGCATGTGCTGGCGGAGCCGATCTGCCAGCGCTTCATCGTAAGCCATAGTGGCTTATCCGATTTCGATGCAGATACTCTACCGTGACTCAAGCTAGCGCGAAATCTTTCGAACCCCTGGGCTCCTGCCTGCGCAGGAACGACCACAGTCATGTGATAGCACGGGAGGCAAAGTGTTGTCCTCGGTCTAAAATGCCTCGCCACGTCTTGTACATTGGAAAACTCGCCGAAGATTGCCTGGCATTGCCAGGTAATACGGCAATGCCGTATACTTTGAACATGATCACCCTCATTGAGTCGCCAATTTTTTCTAAGCACTGGCCTGACTACTGGGAGGAAGATGAGCGAGGTGCTTTTTGCGCATGGCTGGCGTTAAACCCTGACGCAGGAGATGTTGTTTCAGGGTCTGGCGGAGTCAGAAAGATAAGGTGGTCAAGAGCTGGCGCAGGCAAGAGCGGAGGCGTCCGGGTGATTTACGTGTATAGGCCTGAACCGCAGACCATATGGCTGTTAACCATTTATGCAAAAGCGCGCGAAGAAAATGTTCCAGCTCAGATATTAGCCCAACTTCGAAGAGCACTTATTGATGAAGAAAACTGAACATGAACAATATTCTCGAGACGAGAACCGCGATGTCTGGCAGGAAGCTTTGGATGCCGTGCGAGACATCAAGGCGGGCTATGGAACGGAAGTAGCCATTCCCACGGTTGCGGAGGCACGAGAGAAAAGTGGTCTATCGCAATCTCAGTTTGCCGAAGTGCTAGGCGTGTCCGTGCGCACCCTACAAGACTGGGAACAAGGCAGACGCAGCCCGAGCGGAGCCGCGAGGTCGCTCATCAGAATCGCCTGCAAACGACCGGAAGTTTTGAAGGATGTTTTTGGTTAGACGGCGTTGGCGACCAGTTGAGACCTAGTTCGCTCTTCTAGACAAGAGTAATTTTTAACTCCCTCCCAAGCACCTTAGCCGCGCTCGCTAACGTGCAAATCTGCACTCGATCGTTGTCGGGGTCGAGAATGCGGTCTAGCTGACTGCGGCTGGTGTTCATAGCCTCCGCCATCTTTTTCTTGCTTATCGATTTTTCCTGCATGGCCTGGGCTAATTGCCACGCAAGCACTCGTTTTACCGCAACGAGATTAGTTTCCTCCAACGTTCCTTCTGCTCGCAGAAAGTCTTCAAAAGAAGAACCAATTTTTCCGTGCTTGTTCATCGGAGTAATTCCTTTAGTCTTTTTCTTGCCAATGCAATGTCTCGCTGCGATATTTGCTGGGACTTCTTAACGAACGCATGTAGCAAGACCATTTGTCCCTTAAGTTCCGAAAAGATCACTCGCGCTATTCGGCCTGAATAAAGGTGTGACCGAACTTCCCAAAGGCCGTGTCCAAGAAACTTACAGAGCGGCATACCTATTGGCCAACCGTATTCAGCGGTGGCTATATCTTGACCAATAATCCGGCGATCATGGGCGTCCAATCCGAGCAACCACTCTCTGACGGGCTCCTTTCCAGCAGCGGTTTGGTAGAAGACCGCTGGCAGCTTCTTTAGCTCATCCATTAGTGAGCAGGCAAAGACAAATGTACCTCACATAGTACACATTGTCACGTGCAAAAGGCTTCAAATTGATTGGTAGGGTTGAGACTAGAGTTCCCATCGCTGTTCCTAACTCCTGGCGTCCATGCCGAACGTGACTTTACAGCTTCAAATGCTATGTATGAATCAGACAGCCCCGAAGATATCTGTCAGATTATTCCCTGCTTACCTCCGGCTCTGACTAAGCAAAAGACGCACTGCAAGATCGGGTGGAGGGTGGGCATGGAAAAGCGCCCGTTTAGCGGCACCAAATCACGCTGCTGATTTTCAGATTAGATCGCCGCACTGTTTGACCCGACCACTCATTTTTTTGAGTGGTCGGGGAGTTGCGGACGATCCTGAAAATCAGTGGTGGGATTTGGAACAAAGCCGCTTCGGGCTAGCGTTTCTTTCCTCTATTTATTTGCGCCTCAAAGAAATGGAGCCGTCGAGTGTGGACGGAACCCCGCAAATAGTTTGATAAGATCAAACCCAACGAGGGTGGTCGCTCCGTCGACCAAACAACTACTAAGGGGAATCGCGTTTATGAGCGTGTTCAAGCTGTGGCGCAAGCCATCCAGAACTTTCCAATTCAAACCACAATACGGTCGACCTTATGCATTGACCTTGGCTACTGCTGGCCTGCTGATTGTCAGCACGCTGGGCGTTCAGGCAGCCATCAACGACGCCATCAAAGAGGCTGCCAAAGGCTTGAAGATGCGCAGCATTGGCCCAGCCATGATGGGTGGCCGGATTGCCGATATCGCGATCCATCCTGATCGAGAAAACCAATGGTTTGTCGCAGTAGGTTCTGGTGGAGTCTGGCGTACGGACAATGCGGGCACCACGTGGACGCCCATCTTCGACAAACAAGGTTCGTATTCCATTGGCGATGTTACCGTCGATCCCAACAATCCCGACGTCGTGTGGGTTGGCACTGGCGAGAACGTGAGTGGCCGTCATGTCGGCTGGGGCGATGGCGTTTATCGCAGTGGCAACGGCGGCAAAACGTGGACCAATATGGGGCTGGAGAATTCCGAACACGTCGGCCGCATCCTAATCGATCCGCGCGATAGCAACGTCATATTTGTTGCCGCGGAAGGACCGCTATGGTCAGCAGGTGGCGAGCGAGGATTGTACAAATCTACCGATGCGGGCAACAGCTGGGAGCGGGTGCTGGAAATTGATAAGAACACCGGCGTAACAGATGTGGCCTTCAATCCCGCCAATCCCGATGTCATGTATGCAGCGGCATATGAGCGGCGCCGCCACGTATGGGGATTCATGGCCGGTGGCCCCAACAGTGGCATATACAAATCTACTGACGGCGGTGAAACGTGGACCAAAAAAACCGAAGGCCTGCCCGATGCGGATATGGGCAAGATTGGACTGGCAGTAACTCCAGCCAACCCAGACTTGGTGTACGCCACCATCGAGTCTGATAAAGAGAATAAGGGTTTTTATCGATCTGCTGATCAAGCCGAAAGCTGGACCAAGCAAAACGACTACATCTCAGGGGGCACTGGCCCGCACTACTATCAGGAGCTGGCGGCGTCGCCACAAACGGCAGATCTAGTATACCAAATGGATGTGTTCTTTCGGGTAACCAGAGACGGCGGCAAAACGTTCTCTGTGCTGGGCACGGGGCGCGAAAAACACAGTGATAATCACGCACTGTGGATCGATCCAGAGAACGACAACCACCTGCTGGCAGGTTCTGATGCGGGCTTGTATGAGAGCTTCGATCAGGGCACCACCTGGCGCCATTTCCCCAACCTGCCGATCTCACAGTTTTATAAAATTGCCGTGGACAATAGCGAGCCCTTCTACAACATTCTTGGCGGCACGCAGGATTTGGGCACGCTGTATGGACCATCGCGGACCACCATCACGGAAGGCGTGCGCAATCAGGATTGGTATGTTCCTCTGGGTGCGGATGGCCACAGCGTTGTCTTCGACCCCAGCGACAACAACGTCGCTTACATGACCTACCAGCAGGGCTACATGTTTCGACACCATAAGGACAGCGACGAGCTGGTACATATTCAACCTCAGCCCGCGCCAAGTGATCCGCCAGAACGCTGGAACTGGGACACGCCAATCATGATCAGCCCACACGATGCTTCGCGTGTCTATGTGGGCTCACAGCGCGTATGGCGCAGCGATGATCGCGGTAATTCGTGGCAAGCGATTAGTCAGGATTTGACCACGGACCAGAATCGCTATGAGAAAGAATACGCAGGCCGCGTTTGGTCGGTGGATGCACTCCACGACAACGGCGCCATGTCCAAGTACGCAACGATTACTACCATCACCGAATCTCCCGTCAGCGAAGGAACCATCTTTGTCGGCGCGGATGATGGCTCCATGCATGCCACTTCAGACGGCGGCGAGACCTGGCAATCCATGGGTGTTCTGCCAAGCCGCTCGGAGCCCATGTACGTCAACGACATGGAGGCCTCGCTGTTTGATGCACAAACCGTTTATGCAGTGGGCGACAACCATAAAATTGGTGATTACAGCCCCTTTGTTTACATCAGCAGAAATCTGGGCAAAAGCTGGCAATCCATCGCGGGCGACTTGCCGAGTGGGGTGATTGTCTGGGCCATCCAGCAGGACCACGAAGATAAAGACCTGCTGTTTATTGGCGCAGAAGATGGGGCCTATTTTTCAGTCAACGGTGGCGAGAATTGGACCAAACTCGCTGGTGCACCAACCATTTCGTTCCGAGATATCAAGATCCAGCGCCGGGACAATGATTTGGTTGGTGCCACATTTGGTCGCGGGATTTACATCCTGGACGACTACACCGCGTTGCGAGAATTGGACGAAGGTTTTTCTGGCAAGGACCCCGCCTTGTTTCCGGTTCGCGATGCCTGGTGGTACGTGCCATCCGTGCCGTCCCAAGCGGTTGGGATGCCCACCTTTGGCAGCGACAGCTTCCGCGCCAAGAACCCAGAATTTGGCGCAACATTTAGCTACTTCTTGCCGGAGGAGCTGAAGACAGCCAAGGCACAGCGTAAAACCCGGGAAAAGGATTTGCGCAAAGATGGTAGTGACATTGCGTTTCCTGGTTGGGCCAAGCTGGCCAGCGAATCTTTGGAGAGCGAACCCAAAGTACTGCTCATGGTACGCGACGCCAAACAGCAACCGGTGCGCTGGCTGACGGGACCAATTAAGCAAGGCACCCATCGCGTCGCCTGGGATCTGCGACTCGCGCCACCCGATGCCATCGACCTTTCCAAGCCCGACTTTAAGCCGCCCTGGATTACTGAACCCACCGGCCCACTGGTTGCGCCCGGCGAATACTCTGTTCAACTCTATTCCATTGCAAAAGGTGAAGTGAATGTGCTCAGTGAGCCGCAAAGCTTTGCGGTGAAGCCAGTGCGTGAAGCAAGCGCAGGAATGGATTACGCAGAAGTTGCGGCTTTCCAGCAGCAGGCGGCAATTCTGCGCCGACAGGTCGCCCACGCCAATGAAGAGATTAAGCGCACTCGCGAGCTACTAAAGCACATGCAGGCTGCCGCGCTACACACACAAAGCGCGGATGCCTCGCTCATTACACGCGTGGACACCTTTGGCGTGCAGCTTGCCGAACTTACGTCCCGCTTAACCGGTGACCCCATTCGCCAGGGACTGGACGAAGCGTCATCACCGTCGATAGCCGGACGCGCATACAACGCGGCAACCAACTGGAATAACACCCAACCGGCCACGGCAACACAACGCGCAGATTACGAGATTGCCAACAAAGAGTTTGTCGAATTTAAGCGCGATTTAGACGCACTATTAGGAGACGAACTAAGTAGCCTGGAAGAGGCGCTGTTAGAGGCAGGTGCGCCAAGCTGGCGCTGAGTACCTCGAGTTAATTTTTCGGCGCTGCGGTGCTCGTTGCCGCAGCGCCACAACCAAGCCACGTTGTAGCCAGGATTTTGTCTGACGCGTGATCTTTAATGGCGCGCTTTGAGAATTGAAAATTGGTGAAAATCCGATGCAATCTACTGGACGCCAGTATTTGGCTATGCCGATACTCGTACTACTTTTCGCATTTGCTGGGCCATTACATGCTCAGACCCCATCAGCATTCGAACAACAAATGTTCTCGTTGGAGCAATCATCCGGCGGGCGCCTGGGTGTGGCGCTCTTGGACGCAAGCGGCAAGCTGATCGCAGCCTACCGAGGCGACAAGCGCTTTGCCATGTGCTCAACCTTCAAGCTGCCCTTGGCCGCGGCAGTCATGCGCGAGATTGAAGCAGGCGAACTGGATTTCGAAACCATCCTCAGATTCGACGAGTCCGACAAAGTGGCCTATGCACCAGTCACCGGACCACGGCTCCCAAATGGTGAAATTACGGTGCTCGAGGCCATCGAGGCCATCGTTCAGATTAGTGACAACATAGCGGCAAATTTGCTGTTGAAAGCACAAGGCGGACCAGAGGAATTTAATCAATTTATGCGATCCCTTGGCGACAAGGTGACACGGCTGGATCGATATGAGCCCGCACTGAATGAGAACCAGCCTGGCGACCCCAGAGATACCACATCGCCAAAAGCCATGGCCCGATCGCTGCACACCATTCTGACGGGCGATGCCCTGCGCGAGTCAAATCGACGCGTATTGAATGAGATTACCCGGAACGTCAAAACCGGCAAGCGGCGCATTCCTGCAGGCATTCCAGAGGGTTGGGAGGTTGCGCACAAAACGGGGACCTGTGGTACAGCCTACAATGACATTGGCTATGTCATTCCCGCGGATGGCGACGCGGGCTTTATGTTAACGATTTATCTCGACCGCCCAACCGTCAGTTCAAAAGACGCCGAAGCGGTTATTGCAGAAGTAACACGCGCGGCAATACAGGCCACGCGCGACTAAGCAGAATGCCCGACCACTAAGTGCCACTAGTGGTCGGGCCGATTACCTCAGCCTTTGCCCCACTCCCACTCAGGAAATCTTCCTGGCGTAAACGGTGCTTCAACCGCCTCCATTTCTGACTCCAGTGAGGGGATATCTTCCATCACAAGCTGGCGTAGTCGAGGCAGCCAGTCGCTAAATGCTTCGGCTGCAATTTCGTACCCACGACGATGGGTTGTAGTCGGTGCCGTTGTCACTGACCAGCTGCCGCCCACGACGCGCTGGATGCGGTTGCTTATACCTGGAGAGGTGGGTTCGTTGCGGGAGGCCACCGTGCGATTGCCAGTAAGCTCCTCGTTCAGGTCTTGCAAACGATTCTGCAGTGCATCAATACGATCGGGAACATTCGAATTAGATCGTGGCGTCTCTCGCCAAGCCGCTTCCAGATGCTTCAAGCGCGCGTCAGCCTCTGCCAGCGAACGCTGTGCCGAGATGACAGCCCGCTGCAATCCTGCAGTCTCACGCTGGAAATCAGCCAGTTCGCGCATATCACCAGACTTGATACGGCCGGCGTTGAGCGGCTCGGTTTCGAATGCAACTGGCCCCGCCAACTGTCGCGTTGCCCCCTGCTGACGCAGGTTCAGTTCCACCGTATATTCACCCGGAACTGCAATGGGGCCCATGGGCGGTGTTTGCCATGGCAGCAACTCACCCGGTGGGTCCAGCGAAATGGCATCTACCGGTGGGTAGCGCAAATCCCAGGCCACGCGATGAAAGCCCGGCCCTGCTTCTGCGGTGATGTGTCTTACCACATCACCGTCGCTGTCCCGCACAGTCAAATACAGTGCTGGTGCGTCTTCGCGATCTTCAGCCTTTAATTCATCCCAGCCTGGATAGAAGGTGTCTTTATCGTCTTCTAACTCTTGCTTTTCGCGAGCGCGTCGCTGATCCGCTAAGGACTCATACTTGTCTTTGAGGTAGTAAGTAAAAACTGCACCCGCTGGCGGGTTCTTTGCTGACCAGAATGCGTCACCTTGGAACGCCTTTCCGGGAAAGCCCATCTCGAACCGCTCAACATACATTTTGGCAGTCTTCGGAGGAAACAGAACCGCTTCTTCTTCCAGCGTGCTGGCGGAGATTTCCCGTAGCGGTGTGTAGTCGTCCAGAATGTAGAAACCACGACCAAAACTGCCCACGGCCAAATCATTTTCGCGGCGCTGAATCTCGATATCGTAGGCGGCGATGGTAGGAATACCGCCATCGAGTTCAATCCATTTGTTACCGCCGTTCGGGCTAAACCAAACTCCAAATTCGGTACCAACAAACAGCAAATCCGGGTCCACGTGGTCTTGCGCTATGGCATATACGGTACCGCGCTCTGGTAAATCTCCACTGATGGATTTCCAGCTTCTGCCGCGATCAGCACTACGGAAAACATAGGGTTTGAAATCACCCTGCTTGTGGTTGTCGAACGTGGCATATACCACGTTGGCGTCATGCATGGATGCTTCCAGATCGGCCACGTAACTTTGCTCTGGAACGCCTTTAATCTTTTCTACGCGGCGCCAGGTTTGGCCGCCGTCTTCGGTGATGCCCACCACGCCATCGTCACTACCCGTGAAAAGCACATCTTCAGCCAGCGGTGATTCCGATACTTTAACCAGCGTACCGTAGTATGACGTTGAAGCATTCTTGGCCACCGCCTCTGTTCCCCAAACACGGCCCATGACTGGCAGGCGATTGCGGTCCAGGTCACGCGTCAGGTCATCGGATATTGCGGTCCATGTATTGCCGCGATCGTCTGAGCGGAACAATCGCTGCGCACCGAAGTACAATCGCGTGGATGAATGGGGCGAGATGAGCAGCGCCGAGCTCCAGTTCCAGCGCAGAGGTGGTTCGCCAGGCTCAGGCTGCGGCTGAATATCCAGGACTTCGCCGCTGGCGTGGTCATAGCGAACCAACCCACCATACTGCCACTGGCTATAGACGATATCCGGTTCCGTTGGATCCGCCTGAGTTTTAAATCCGTCGCCCGCGACAGTCACGAAGAAGTCGCGATTCATTAACCCATGTCCGCTTAAGCTACGCGACGGCCCACCGATAGTGTTGTTGTCTTGCGTGCCGCCGTAAACGCGATAAAACGGCTCTGCGTTGTCCACCGAAACGGTGTAAAACTGAGTGACCGGCAAATTATCAAAAAAGTGCCATTGCGTTCCGCCATCATAGGTTTCATAAACACCGCCATCGCCGCCAATTACCATATGGGCGGTGTTGGTCGGATCGATCCACAATGCGTGATCGTCTACGTGACGGGATACCGAGCCCAACTTGCTGAAGCTCTTGCCACCATCGGTGGTGACCATGGTGAACGTGTTTAGTGAAAATACTTTGTCCGCGTTGAGCGGATCGACCACCAGCTCCTGGTAATACTGAGGACTGTTGGAAACATGATCGCTGCGCTTTTCCCAGCTGGCACCGCGATTGGTGGAGCGATAAAAACCACTCTTGCCCTGCGCCGCTTCTACAATCGCATACAGGGTGTCCGGAGAACTGGGCGCGATGGCCAACCCGATCCTTCCCAGATCCACGTCAGGCAAACCCGCGTTGATCTCGGTCCAGGTCTGACCACCGTCAGTCGATTTGTGAATACCAGACTCTGGCCCACCATTGATCAACGTCCAGGTGTGTCGACGGCGTTGATACGATGCAGCGTACAGCACGTCCGGATTCCGCGGATCCATTTGTAAATCAGTCACGCCGGTGTTCTCGGAAATGTCCAGTATCAGGTCCCAGGTCTCGCCGCCATCGGTGCTTTTGTACAGACCTCGGTCACCACCTGCACTCCATAACGGTCCCTGAGAAGCCACATACACGACGTTGGAGTCTCGCGGATCAACCACGATGCGAGCAATGTGCTCAGATTCTTTCAGACCCATATGCTTCCAGGTCGCGCCGCCATCCGTGGACTTATAAACACCGTCTCCGTATCCAACGCTACGCTGGCTGTTGTTCTCGCCAGTGCCCACCCAGACGGTCAGGGAATCATTGGGGTCTAAGGCTACTGTACCAATGGAATAAGAACCCTGGTCGTCAAACAGCGGAGTCCAAGAAGTGCCAGCATTCGTGGTCTTCCAGACACCGCCGGAGGCGACCGCGACGTACCAGGTGCGCTTGTCGGTGGGATCGACGACCAGGTCCGCGATGCGTCCAGATGCAAGCGCCGGTCCTAAAGCGCGAAACTTCAGGCCCTTGAAGGTGCTGGCCTGCAGCGGGTCATTATCCTGAGCAATACCCAGGCCACAGACCAAACTCAATGCCACGACTGCGGCCATCAAAAACCGATTCATATTTCGCCCCTCGTAAGAAATTGATCCCGGAGTATAACGAAACTCAAACTAATCACCCATTACTAGAAATCGTGCAAACAGGTAGAATCGCGTTTACAAGGATCAGGGGAATTGTCGTGCGGTACGTTTTTGCAATTGGTGCCATAGTTGTTGGCGCGTTGTTTTATTTTGTTTACCAACCTGCCACAACCGAAGCGGACAATCTTGGTGTCGGCGCGCCGGCTGCCGCTGGAGCAACCGAGCCCGAGGTTTTCCTTGAGCCGGTGACTCAAAACTATTCTGCGCGCGAGCAAGTACGATTGCACAAATCGTCTTTCCTGCCTGACGCTGAGGTAAGCTCCCTAAACGCAGCATTTGAGGTCAAACTAGCCGAGCACTCACCTGCCGCAGGACCCGTGCCGCCGGCACTAGCCAGTTACTTTGATAACCCAACCGAATTGCCGAACTTTCTACGTAGCGTTGCCACAGACCCATCCGAGAACTGGGACATGGCGACGATGTTGCTGTTTGCTTGCAGTCAGGACGTGGCTTCCCACGTAGATCGCTACAGCAGTAGACGCCAGGAAGATGAAGCGATGTTTTTCGTCGAGTTGGAGATGTTTTGTCAAAGCGAGTTTGATCCCGGCAACATTATGAATGCGCTAAGGGCCGCTGCTAATAAAGGCGAGCATCAAGCGCGCCTGCAGTGGCTAATCGGTTTGGAATCGTCTGTGCGCTTGGGATTTATTCGACCTGAGATTACGCCCATTCAATACGCACAAGAGCGCGATACCGCGTTACGCTGGCTGCAGTTGTATGCAGACGCAGGAGTCGAAGAGGCAGCCTACATGCTGGCTACGCATTTTTGGCGAAACAGCGAAATTTTGCCGCGAGACCCTCTACTGGAAAGCTATTATCAGAGGCTACTTATTGAAATTAGCGGAACCAACGCCTTGGGCTTTCCTGTTGGTTCTCAGGAAGATTCAACGAACTTAACTGCCGAACAACTCGCCTGGTTAGACGCGGCCATTGCGGCATGGTCGGCGCGTCGTGGAACGAAGGGATAACCATATGAAAGGATTTCTCGCTATCTTCCTGCTTGTGGCAACGATTACCGGAGCGATCTACTTCTATCAAAATGCTGGCAAATCCGAGCCGGAAATTGTCGTCGCAGTAAAAAACCCTGCGGACCATGCAGATAATCCAGCACTGCAACCCAACTCAGAAGAGGCCAGCACTGCCCCTCCAGCGCAATCAACAAAAGTAGCCAAGGCAGTGAGTCAAGATTCTGAGCCCCAGCATGCACCTCAAACCAGTTCCTTTGTTGCATCGGTCAATGAAAACAGTCAAGTGGAAGAAGGTAGTTTCTTAAGGGATCAATCGGTACGCGATGCCAAGGTCTTAGAGATGCAGTCGCAGAAGAATCGATTCACCAGGTATCTGGCAGATCTAACAGAGAATCCAGAGTGGAACTGGCAAGATGCAATGGCGATAAGTTCTTTGTGCGCGCGCCGGTTTGAAATCGACATGGAGGCCTGGAATTCTATGATTGAAATGCACAATTTCGGAACTCGATGTGATGAATTTGAGGCAGATGGACGCATTTTTGATCGACTCGAAGCTATGGCTGAAGCTGGTAACGAAACCCTCCGACTAAATTACTGGCATATATTGAATATTGCCGTAGCGGCAAAAATTATAGATCCCGCGAAAACTCCCTACGATTACGCGCGACGCCGCGACATGGGACTAACGTGGCTGCAACAATATGCTGAAGCTGGTTTGATTGCGGCAGTCTGGGCGCTGGTAGAGGCTTATCACAATGGTGAGTTGCTGGCGCCCAATCCTGCCTACTCTTACTACTATGCAGCCATGCTGGTTGAGCTGGGTGGCGATGCGGGTGCGGCCTACCAGAGTGTTCTGCCCAATTTGCGAAGCAATTTAACCGAAGCGGAACAAGACTGGGCCGACGATGCAATTGCGGCCTGGAAAGAACGTCGTGGCTAATAATGTTATCGACTCAGCCATGTATTTCTGAATCAGCAGATCCACACCTGCGTGACTGGCACACGCGTTTGAATACACAAAGCCAAAATCCCATGCCTCTGTTTGTCCGAGGAATGAGACAAAACTTCAGTGGTTGCTTTGTTACCGCTTGATCTGCCTTGACCGATTTGCGCCCGTAGACGGCACCAGCCCACCAAGCCTGCCCCGACTGATTGCGAAACGTTTCACAATGCCTTTGGTACGGTTGTGAGCCTGTTTCTCAGGGGAAGTACCATGTATCGACTACTGTTATTGCTTTTTTGTAGTACACCTGCAGTGGCTCAGTTCAGCATTTCTGCACCCGAACAGGCGGCCGGGGACGAGCTGATCACCGTCGCCATTACCGGATCTACCGACGAGAAAGACTTTGTGACCATTGTCGCGCCAGATACGCCAGAGGGAAAATATGCCAAGTACTCGTATGTTCGCAGTCCAAAGGTGACCATCCACGCTCCTTTCTCGCCTGGATCGTACGAAGTCCGTTTACTAGACGGTGCCTCTCCCTACCCAACATTGGCAGCCCAATCTATCGAGATTAGTGCAGCTACGGCTACTCTGAATGCACCGGATACCGTCGACGCGGGTTCACCTATCGCCATTGAGTGGCAGGGACCAAACAGCCAGGGCGACTATCTGACCATCGTGCCAAAGGGACATCCTGAGAAGAAGTACGGTGACTATGTCTACGTGAACAAAGGCTCGCCAGCGACTTTGCGCGCGCCAGATAAACCAGGAATATACGAGATTCGCTACAACGTGGGTCGTGACAATCACACCGTAGAGCGCATCGAAATCGAAGTGACTGAGATCGACGTTGGACTCATTGCAGAAAGCACAGCGTTGATCGGGACGCCGGTGGAAATTGCCTGGGATGGTCCGGGCAACCAAGGTGACTACATCACGATTGTTCCCAAAGACTATCCTGACAACAAGTACGAGGACTACGCTTACACCAAAAGCAATCCAGTCAACATCGATGCGCCAGAAGTGCCGGGCGACTATGAGATTCGCTATATGACTTCCAAGAACAACACTCTGGCCCGGATTCCTCTGACAGTAGCCGGAGTGGATTCTTCGCTGGAAGCCGTAGCATCGGCCATTGCGGGTGCACAGGTAGAAGTTACCTGGGACGGTCCCGGCAATGATCGCGACTACGTAACTATTGTTCCGGTAGGCACCGCCGACGGCAAATACGGAAACTACGCGTATGTGAAAGACAATCCTGCGTTGCTGCTTACTCCGGAAGAGCCGGGGGACTATGAAATCCGCTATCAGACCGCCAACAAGAACCAGGTTCTTACGCGTAGAACAATTACGTTAACAGCTGCCAGTGCGACATTGGATTTGCCCGAGGACGTGATCGCTGGACGACCGTTTACCGTAGGTTGGACGGGGCCCAATAACCCCAACGACTACGTGGCAATTACTGCCCTGGACGACCAGCGCAGATCCATCAGTTACTTTTACACTCGACGCGGTAACCCTGGAACGTTGAAAGCACCGGTCGAACCTGGAATATATGCGGTGCACTACTTTACCGGCGCCTCAGACAAGTCGTTGGCCAGTGGTGAAGTATCCATTACCCCCTCGAAAGAGCCCGGCACACTAGTCGTTCGAAGCAGACCTGCAGATAACACCAGCGCGAGTGCATTGGGAAATGCGGTAGAAGTCGTCTTCGATGCCTCTGGCAGCATGCTGCAGAGCATGGGTAACGAACGCCGTATCGACGTGGCCAAGGCGGCTGTTGCTGACCTGATTTCCACCGAACTTCCTTTGGGCACCCCGTTTGCGTTCCGAGCATTTGGCCATAAACAACCGGGCAGCTGCGACACGGAGCTGCTTTCTGATATGGCACCACTAGACCCGAAGATCCTGCTACCGATTGTGCGCGATCTGGAAGCCAAGAATCTGGCCAAAACCCCTATTGCGGAGTCACTGAGTCAGGTGCCTGATGATCTGGTCGGTGTGGAGGGCGCAGCCATCGTCATCCTGGTAACGGACGGCGAGGAAACCTGCGACGGGAATCCGGAAGCGGCCATCCAGCAACTGCGTGAATCTGGCTACGATGTGCGCGTAAACATTGTCGGGTTTGGCATTGATGAGTATGCCTTGCAAACGGAATTCGAGCGGCTGGCCGAACTGGGTGGAGGTGCCTATTTCGACGCACCAGATGGAGCCGCCCTGGCCCGCGGCATCAGCCAGGCCGTAGCAGCGCCATTCTCGGTTCTTACTGACGATGGTCGGCGCGTTGCAAGTGGCTTCTCAAATGGTGATCCCATTACGCTTTCGGCCGGTAATTACATACTGGTCATTGGCGACAATCGGCATGACATAACCATTTCTGCAGGCGAAACCGAAGAGTTTGTGTACTGATTTTGGCTGAGGCTAAGCGATGGCGGGCGTCAATCCAGACGCTTCGCCGTCACCTCTACCTCTATCACATAGTCTGGTTGAAACAGGCGATCAATCTGAATCCAGCTGGACGCAGGAAATTGATTGCCATAGAACTTTTTTCTCACCTCGTGGTTATCCTTGAGCGCCTCTATGTCGGTTGTAAAAACCGTCTCTTTAACCACGTGGGAAAAATCCATATCAAAGTCCGATAAGGATTTGCGAATGGTGGCGTAAGCCTGCTCAATAGCCTGAGGCATCTCTCCGCGTCCAACGGAACCAGAAACGTAGAGCGTGTCATCCACCAGTACGGCCTGACAGTAGCCATATTCTTCTTCCGCAGTTGGGTGGGCGTTTTTGCAAGTCCGCCCCGTTGAACTTGCAACAAAGCTGGCAAGACACAAAACAAAAATGATGCAGCTGCGCATGACCAGATTCCTCAGTTTTCTTCAGTCTGCCATTCTAGATAGTGCAAGTGTTGCGGAAAGGAGCTATCGGCGTGAAAACTCCGAGTGCAGACATCGCGTTTTTTGTGCACGGAAGCTGGTACTTTTCCCAAATGGATACTTTGCCCATCATTGTGACGCTGGAACTGGACGAGTCCAGCGCGGCCTGGCTCACAGAATTACGTTCCAGGTATTTCCCGCCGGAACGCAATTATCTGGATGCGCATTTGACGCTTTTTCATGACCTGCCCGATTCCGAGCGAGAATCGGTTGTCGCCACTATTGAGCATTTGGCATCCCAATATAAGCCACTTGAGCTAACGTTTGTTGAGCCCATGCATTTGGGCTTTGGCGTAGCGATAAGAGTGGCAAACGACTATCTGACGTCAATCCATCAGCAGCTACAAGACGCTTTCAGCATATGGCTGAAGCCGCAGGATCAACAGCCCCTGCGGCCCCACGTCACTATTCAGAACAAGGTTGCGGCAGCGACGTCTAAATCTCTGTTTCAAGAGCTAAAGCAAAGCTGGCAAGCTCGGCAGGGCAAAGGACTAGGTTTTCAACTTTGGCACTACGCGGGCGGCCCCTGGAATCATTTGACTGATATTCGTTTCCAAGATTAAAAGATAGCGAAGAGATAAAAAACTGGTACGCACGGCCACAATCAAAGGGGGTACATATGACCGCGCGCCCAGTTTGGGAGGGTCGACAACCGATGCCGCGGAACTGCGTCGGCACAACGCAGGCATGCACCATTGCACCGGTCGTCTGTATATGAATACGTATTAGCTAGACAATTTGCGTCACGGAAACTGACTTTTTTTTCGGACTAAGCGATTTATCGTCCACGTCGTTACCTGCGAGAGCGTCGAAACTCAATCGATCAGTTGTCCTTACAAGCATTGGCAGACCCGTAGTTTGTGCAGATTTCCGCTTCGATTTGTCGGTAAAGACCAGCCACCCAGTCAGGCGAATCTGGCGGAATGAGCGAACTTATCCGGGGATCGTTTGGAGCGATGATTACGTTTACGTTCTCCCTGCCCGCGTCTGCGACTAACGTAAACAGCTCTTCGATTGCAGGATCTCCTATCGCCACACAACCGATGGAAACCGATTTGCCATGGATAAATATATTGCTTCCTGGCTCATCCCGTCCTTCTGCCTGCGCGTGCTGCAAGTCAAACGCATTTGGATAGTTCAACTTCATGGAAAGGTGATAGGCACTATTGGGATTCAGGCCGACGATGTCGTAAAAACCTTCTGGAACCTGACGATCACCCTCTCGCAGTTTGGGACCAGCTTGGCCAGACGCGGCGGTCACTTGGTAACTGCGGATAAAATGACTTTGTTGATCAGAGGTGGCCCATAGTTCCAAGCGCTTTTCTTCCTTAAGGATCAGCATCGCGACCTGACCAGGGGGATAGGCGACACCAGCTTCGGCAAAATACGGCTCTATGCGGCGTCGCGCCTCGGGACCATACCGTCCCGTGACATCGTCAACTGTCCTGGCCCCTATCACCTGGTACCAAACTGGCACCCAAAGCGGACGCGCATAGACATAGGTGACAGCAGCGAGCCCTAAAAACAGCACCAACAATGCAATCAGCAGTTTCATCAATTTGTGCACGCTCTATAAAGAGGAGGCTTGAGTGTATCGCCCAACGTTTGGCAAAACTGGAACAAAATTCTGTCGCTTTACTGGCAGTATGTTTTACCAGGGTTTAGGGCGTATCCGTTCGTACCAGGCGCAGCTCTTCGACCTCTTCGAGCACTAGGCTAGTCACTTGACCATCTGCATCTCGTTCAAAATGTAGCGGTGAGAGGCCACCTTCCATCAAAAAGCGGCTATCGCTCAAGGCAATGAGTTTGGCAACGGCTCGCTCGGGTTCTTGCGATTTTAAAATCCCGTCGTCCAGCCAAATGTTGACGGTGAAGTTATATTCCTCACTGTAGTAGGAGCCGACATACTTAGCCAAAATTTCCGGATCAACGGGTATAGACTCCAGTTGGATCAGTTCATTTTGTGCACCCATGCCATGCTCTTGTTCGCAAATCTCGCACATACTGGGTGGCACCAGATTCGACACCAGATGATTGACCGGATGCCTGGTTTGCAAAAACGCGTATAGCGCTTTCAGCTCCGTTTCTGGAATATTACGGTACGCGTGCCAAGGCATTGCATCACTCAAGGTGCCGTTCTTACCAGTTTGAATGATGGTGATAAAGCCTGCTTCACCGTATCCCATTCCCGTTGGATGGGGCGTAATGTTGGTACTGTAGGCTTCACCTTCGGAGCCGCTTATCTCATTACCACCGCCGAGCAAACCCGGTATTCGTGGCGCCCTCCAGGCCGTATGACAGCCTGCACATTCACCAACTTTCAGCAGATAGCGACCATATGCAACAGGATCGTCTCGATCTGGTTCAGGTACCGGCTCGGTGATTGGCTTAAGGTTGTCGGCAAGCCGACGTTGTTCTTGCTCAGGCAACACGGAACTGGGTAGCGGATTGTGAATAGGCTTTTGAGCACGCAAATACACTACGATCGAGGCCATATCTTCATCAGATAAGTCGTACATGGAGTGATATGGCATGGCGTTGCCGAGCACTCGTCCGTCATTCCCCACTCCTTCACGAATCGCGCGGGCAAGCATGTCGTCTGTCCAGTTGCCAATGCCTGTTTCTGCATCAGGTGTAATGTTTCTGGAGACCATGCGACGCCCTTCTCGTTCGGAGTAAATCCGGCCAGCACCCTTTCTGTCCGCCGCGGCGTCCCCGGTCATGACACTTAGCTTGGTGGGTGAATGACAGTCGTAGCAGCGTAACAAGCCGTTGACCAACCATTCTCCGCGGGCAAGCCGCTGCTCCGTTGGCTCAAATTTCACATCGCTTAGCGGCCGCTTTTGTGATTCGGAGAGTTTGATATTTGGATCGGCATAAAGTGCCCCTGTATATAACAGTGACAAAGCAAGAAAAGTCGCTCGCATGTCTCCTCCTTGAACGGCGCCGCCGTAGGAACAACAGGAATCATAGCCGCTTAAACTATTTGATACGAATACCTTATACGCGAGTAAGACCAAGGTAATTGGGTGCAATGACTGGCTTTTGCGCCAGCGGTTCGACCTGGAGTGGAAAGGCAGAACGTACAGCCTGAGATACTCGCCGCTTATAAAGTGGCTAGCCTATAGGCTGCAGATGACCCTCTTTCGAACTAGAGTTAGTTGCTGGTTCTGTGGACGCACTGCGCGCCGAAGCGGTATAAATAGCCATGGCCCAAACGGAACAACGCCCCGATCCAGGCGATATCACTCAAGCGCTGCGCGCAAGCGCCGGCGGAGGGGATAAAGCGTGGAGCGAATTGCTGGCTTTGGTATATGAAGATTTGCGCCGATTGGCCAGGCAACAACAGTATCGCTCTCCCGACGCAATCACGCTCAACGCGACCGGGCTGGTAAACGAAGCTTTTTTGCGCTTGGTCAATTACAGCAACGCCGACTGGGCTGACCGCAATCATTTTTTCGCCGTCGCTTCCAAGGCAATGCGCCAGATCGTTGTGGATGAATGTCGGCGGCGTCTGGCCGAAAAGCGCGGTGGCGGCGAGCAGCACGTAGATATCGATTTCGAGCAGGTCAGCGCAAGCGGCAAGATCGAAACGGTTTTGGCGATTGACGAAGCGCTGAATTTACTACAGCAAGACAGGCCTGAGTTGGCTCAGGTAGTAGAGTGCAGGTTCTTTACTGGACTCTCCGAGCAGGAAACTGCCGAGACCATGGGCGTATCCTTGCGCTCAGTTCAGCGCTACTGGAATCAGGCACGCGAGCAACTCAAGGCAAAGCTAGGCTGACTCGATTAAATTCGAAGTAAAATCTGCGCCGCGTAACGCGTCAATCAGGTCAGTTCGATACGGAACATGTTCTCGCACGGTTGCTTGCAACGCCTCAGGATCATCTGGAAGTGGGCGATTCATATTGAAATAGACCGTCATGCGGTCAAACCGCGCTTGCAACGTTACCGGATGATACGGAAAACTTTCGGTGAGCATTCCCACTGCTTGATCAAAGTCGGCCAGCGCCGCTGGTCCATTGCCCATACGGACAAACGCGTGAGCACGTCGCAGCATGGTCTGACTGAAGTGCAGGGAACCCTCTTCCCCATGATCTAAGCGCAGTTGCAGCGATTTGTTTAAAGCCCAAAGCGCTTTCTCATGTTGTCCTGTCTGCGACAGATACTCGCCCTGTAAATCGTATGGATAGGCCAAC
This sequence comes from uncultured Gammaproteobacteria bacterium, assembly GCA_964630895.1. Lineage (GTDB taxonomy): Bacteria > Pseudomonadota > Gammaproteobacteria > Xanthomonadales > SZUA-38 > CAZVYE01. Next base: position 20,518 of record CAZVYE010000033.1, read on the forward strand.
CGAAAACTGTCAACGCCAAACTGGTCGGCGCGAATACGATGGCCTTCCGCTATAAGTGACTCTACTTCGTCGGTTCGACCAAGCTGCATACGCACATCCGCCAGACTCATGAGCGTGTTGCCCGTGGTTGAGGCATCCGGCCCAAACACATCCAACTTGCAGCGCCGTGCTTCCATCAAAATGACTTCAGCTTTGCTGATGCGGCCAAACTGCACGTAAGTATTGCCAAGGTTGTTCAACACCTTGCAGTAATTGCTGAAATCGGTACCAGTGTATGCTTCACGCAGGGCCTCCATAATCTGAACAGATTCTTCGATCTTGCCCATATCATCATAGGTGCTGGCCCAGTTCATACGGTTGGCAAGATTCAGCGAAGATAGCTCCATGCCTGCCGACGCGAAGATTTGATCAGCCTGCTCGTGGAATGCCAGCGACTGCGCGTAATTGCCCAGGTGTCGATGGGTCAATCCCAAGGCAGCCAGTGACTCTGCAATCTGAGGATGATTTGGAGTCAATCGGTCCTGACGCAGCGCCAGGGACTGCATCAGCGTATCGCGAGCCAACGCGCATTGTCGATTCATATCCAGCACCCGGCCGTAAACATCCAATGCGTCCGCCAACTCCAAACCCTGCAGCGGCGGCGCCTGACCGTCAATAAACACCCGATTGACCAAGCTGAGAGCCGGCTTGGCTTTGCCTGCAATCACGTTTGCCCTGGCCAGCTGTGTCAATGCCAGCACCAGCTCTTTCTCGGGTGCTTTTCCAGACGCCACCAGCGACTCATAAATCGCTACCGCTTGCTCGAAGTGGGCCAGCGCCTCGCTCAGGCGCGAAGTTGCCACTTTGAGCGATCCAGTCTGCAACTCCCAGGCCGCAATGGTTTCCGGGGGCCAGTTGCCAGCCGCCTGACCAAGCAGCAACTCGGCTTCCGCTTCTTGACTGCGATCCATGGCGATGTCTGCCAGCGCCATTCGAATTTCGATATGAACTTTGGCGTCTTTATCCGCTATTTCCATCGCCTGGCGCAACACGCGATCAGCGCCGTCTAAATCTCCCAGCTGACTGCGCGCGGTTCCCAACAGATAAAGCAGTTGAGCCTGAGTCGCTGGCTCAGCTGCAAGATTTTCATTGACCTCAGATTCCCAAGCCGCGAGCAACTCCTGTTTGTCTGCGGTACTTTCGCTGCCGTAGGGCGATGCCATTTTGAAGATCTGCTGAGTTAGTGATTGAATGCGTTCAGCCGACTCGGCCCTTGTTATTGCTGTCTGGCGCTCTTGGTTAACCCGAATAATCGCAAACGCTGCCAGCCCAACCAGCATCGCGACTGAGACACCAGCAACCGCGGCCGCCATACGATGCCGCGCCACAAAACGACCCATCACATAGCGTAAGTTGCCGCCGCGAGCCGAGATTGGTCGAGACTGCCGCCACGCGTTGATGTCGTCTAGCAGTTCGCGAGATGAAGCATAGCGCTGGGCCGGGTCATGTTTGAGACACTTGAGAATAATGGTATCCAGATCGCCCCGCAGACGTCCGGAGCTGCGCCGACCCATAGCTGCCTGCGCCGCTTTGCTGGGTGCCTGCGGGGTGCTGTTTTCTATCGCTGTGATTACCTGGGATTGGGTCGCGTTGGGCGCGGCAAAAGGATGACAGCCAGTGAGTAACTCATACAGCACAATGCCGGCAAGATAGATATCGGAGGCTGTAGAGACACGATCGCCTCGAAGCTGTTCCGGGCTCGCGTATCGCACCGTAAGCAAACGCTCGGTCTGATCGGCATCAGGGGCAAGTATCTTAGCTATGCCAAAATCCAGCAGCTTAACAACGCCGTCGCGACTGACCAGAATGTTCGAAGGTTTGATATCGCGATGGATTACCGCATTCGCATGGGCGTGGTCGAGCGCACCGAGAACCTGGGCGAATAAATCAAGCCGCTGGCTGATATCCAGACGGTAGCGCAAGGCATGTTGATCTATGGGCAATCCGTCAATCAACTCCATTACCAGATAGGGTGCCCCGTCACTAGAGACGCCCCCATCTATGAGATGCGCAATATTGGGGTGGGAAAGGTTTGCCAGAATTTGTCGTTCCAACAGCAGGCGCTGCTGAGCTCCGGGCGAATCCACATGCATATGGAGAAACTTAATCGCCACCGTTTGCTCAAACTGTCCGTCAACGCGCTGGGCCCGATAGACCGCAGACATGCCACCTGCCCCAATCAGCTCCGTGACATGAAACTCGCCCAGTCGTTTGCCAATCCAGTGATCGCGCGGCACTTGTGCGGTGCCCAACGCTTCCAGCGCACCAACGGGAACCAGCAATTCGTCCAGCAAATCCAGCGATTTCGTTTTGTCTTCACCCATGGCCCACCAACCGCTCGAGCAAGGTTCATTTGGCGCATTTGCCTATATTACCTTCAATTAACGCAAGCGCGATTGAAAACCGCCACGTTTGGCATCATTCCGGCGCTCGTTTTGTGCTAAAAATGCAGCATGAGTGCAAGATGCGCGATGGTAATCATGTTGATCGCGGTGGTAACCGTCGCATCTGCGCGTGCCGATGGGTCAGATTCAGTTCTTATTCAACCCGCGCTGACGGGAGCCTGGTTTGAGCCTGCGACCGCTGGTCAGGGCTTGGTATTAGAAGTACTACCGGAAACCAATGAGATATTCTTAGCGTGGTTTACTTATGCGTCAGATCCAGCAAACGACCCTTCAGGCCAACGCTGGCTCACGGCCCAAGGACCGGCAGCAGGCAGCTCGGTACAACTTGAGATAAGCAGTTCTACA
>CAZVYE010000034.1:0-23069 GCA_964630895.1 uncultured Gammaproteobacteria bacterium
GGAAACGCACACATCAACGCCGGACTTAAGGCCCTCCTCACCTAGATAGGCACCCCATTCCATCGCCGCGACGGCCATTTCCACCGGCACGTCATCCGTTGGGGCAACCCCCAATGAACCATAACCTCGATAGGCAACGGGCCGAAGGTATGCGCTGCGCAATTGGTTCATTCGAACGACTTCTTTGCACACTTCTTCCAGTTTCTCGCGACTGTGGGGAAGCTCCATGCGGTAAATTCGCGCCGAGGTAAACAAGCGGTCTATGTGGTCACTCAACCGAAAACCGCAGGGTCCGTCGGGCGTGTCGTAGACGCGGATACCTTCGAACACAGAGGACCCGTATTGCAGCGCGTGGGACAACACGTGTGTGCTGGCCTCAAACCAGGGTTTGTACGTTCCGTTGTGCCAAATTGTCTGGCTAGCGTTAATAGTCATAATGATTCCTTAGGCGGTCGCCGCCAGCTGGCGACTGGGTATCTGATGAATGCGGGCAATGCGGTTGGTTACTTCCAGATAGGCGTGGGCACATGCCGCGACGACATCGGTGCTCAACCCGCGACCGGTAAAGAGCGATTCCTGGTAATGCACCCTGACCTGGGCTTCAGCCTGGGCATCTTCCCCTTCTGTTATCGAACGCAACCGAACGCCCTGAAAGTCCATGACTATTCCGGTAGCTCGTTCGATAGCACGAAATGTCGCCTGCAGCGGACCATCACCGGTTGCCGCTTCGCGCTGCTCAGTGCCGGTTGCGTCTCGTAAAGAAACCACCGCAGACGGCACGCTGTGTGCTCCAACCACCGAGCTCACCTGCAATGACATAAGTTGCCAGGGGCCTGGCTGGTCCAGTTCGTGCCCCATAACCAGGGCCTCTACATCGGCATCAAAGACTTGCTTTTTTTTGTCTGCAAGCGCTTTGAATTTCTGGAATATCTCAGCTAGCTGGTCTTCTTCTAACTCGAAGCCCAGTTCCTCTATCCGGGCCATCAAAGCATGCCGTCCGCTGTGCTTTCCCAACACCAATTGTGTGGTGCTCATACCCACATCCTGCGGTCGCATTATTTCGTAGGTTTCGCTGTGGGCCAGCATGCCGTGCTGATGAATACCTGACTCATGAGCAAACGCATTTTCGCCGACTATTGCTTTGTTTCTGGGGATTACCGATCCGACAATACCGGCCAACATGCGACTGGCGGCATATAGCCGCTGCGTATGTAGCGAGGTTGCAACACCGTACAGTGTTTGACGAGTTTTCAGCGCCATCACGACCTCTTCCAAAGCCGCATTACCGGCTCGTTCACCGATCCCGTTGATGGTACATTCCACCTGCCGCGCACCCGCCTTAACTGCCGCGAGACTGTTGGCAACTGCCATGCCCAGATCGTCGTGACAATGCGCACTGATTACCGCTTTTTCGACTCCCACAACGTTGTCGCGCAAATAGCCGATAAGCGTAGCCATCTCTTCTGGGGTGGTATAACCGACAGTATCCGGGACGTTGATCGTGGTAGCACCAGCGGCTATCACCGCGCTAAAAACTTCAGCCAAAAATTCAGGTTCCGTGCGCACTGCATCTTCAGCAGAGAATTCCACATCATCGACATGGGCTTTGGCTTGCGTTACTCCCGCAACCGCTCGTTCCAGCACCTCTGCTTTTGACATGCTGAGCTTGTGCTTGCGGTGTATAGGACTGGTGGCAATAAACACGTGTATTCGAGCCTGGGCAGCGGGGGACAGCGCCTCCGCCGTGCGCTCAATGTCGGCGTCGCAGCAACGAGCCAATCCGCAAATAGTTGTTTCTTGTACGGCCTGCGCAATTGCCTGGACCGAAGCAAAATCATTGGGTGACGCCGCAGGAAATCCTGCTTCAATAACATCAACACCCAAATCAGCCAAGACCTTGGCCATGCGGAGCTTCTGAGCCTGGGTCATGCTACAACCTGGGCTCTGCTCGCCATCGCGCAGCGTGGTGTCAAAGATCACCACATGATCTGGTGGCGCCGTCATGAGACCTTCTCCCTGACCGGGCCGGCAGACTTAGCCAGTGTTTGCTTCGGTGCTGCGGCTAGCCAACCTTCCACATCTTCTGTCGCTGTGCTCGCTACGGCAGCGCCATGGTCCAGAAAATTGTGTTTGCATTGTTCAACAATTACTGCTTGCACTTCATGCAGTCGCATGAGCTGTCTTGCCAGAACATCCACTGGTCGAACCACGGATGCGACGCGCATCCTTACACAGTGCATGCCGTCTACCACTTCATCCATTGTGAGTGACAACAATCCGAAACCTCTGCGCTGGATCAATCCTAGCGTTCTCAGGAGTGCACCCTCGGCCGGTTGTATTGTTAGTCGTAGTTGGTAATTCATCGCGCGTCTCCTTCCATCATTTGGGCATTGTTCTTACCGGGCGGCACCAACGGCCATACGTTGGCACGAGGGTCGATTCGTACGTGCAATAACAGTGGGCCAGGGGCGTGTAGCAGCCGGTATATGGCTGCCTTGATTTGGTCGCGGCGACTGATTGAAAACGCTTCGATTCCAAACGCCTGGGCGACCTGGGTGAAATCTGGATTGTCGGAAAGGTCGACTTCTGAAAAGTTTTTGTCGAAGAACAACTCTTGCCATTGCCGCACCATACCTAGCGCACAGTTGTCCAGTAGCAGGATTCGTAGCGGTATCCCATACCGTTTCAGCGTAACCAGTTCCTGCACGTTCATCATGATTGAACCGTCCCCAGAGACGGCGACCACTGTGGCATTCGGTCGGGCAAGACAGGCACCGATTCCGGCCGGCACGCCAAACCCCATAGTACCTAGCCCGCCGGAAGTCAGATGGTTCCTGGAACTGGCGAAACTGCAATGCTGCGCCACCCACATCTGATGCTGTCCCACATCGCAGGTAATGATGAGATTTTCGTCGCCGATATCAGACAATTGCTGCAACAAAGCCGGGGCATAGATCGCATCGCCCGGCGCGTCGTAACGCCAAGCATGGTCGGACCGCAACTGCTCACAGTCGGCTCTCCAGGCACCTATATTTGGTGTTTCCGGGCGTAGCGCATCCAGCAGGTTCCCCATAGGACCAATCAATGCCAAATCGACCGACCGCAGCTTGGCGACTTCGGCCGGGTCGACATCCAGGTGAATGACCTGTGCAGTCGGTGCAAATTCATCGAGCTTACCGGTAGCTCGGTCGTCGAAGCGCGCACCGCAGCAGATCAATAGATCAGTTTTCTGCACAGCAAAATTTGCTGCCTTGGTCCCATGCATCCCAAGCATTCCCAGGTAGTCTGGCCTTGTTGCATCTGTCGATCCCAGCCCCTGTAGCGTGCAAACTTGGGGGATTCCGGTTCGCTCAATAAATTGGCGCAATGGAGCTTCCGCGTTGGCGATTGCAACGCCTCCACCCACATACAACAATGGTCGGGACGCTCGTTCGATGAGCAAAGTAGCGCGAGCTAGCAACTCTGATACATTCTCCTGCTCCGCTGTCAGGCAAGGATGACCCATAGGGGTTTTGCCCAACCACTCTGCAGGTTCAACACTCACCCGGTCGGCTGCTACGTCTTTTGGGAAGTCAATTAATACCGGGCCGGGGCGACCCGATGACGCGAGTTGATATGCTTCGGCAACGACTTTTGGAATATCGGTTGCCTTGCGGATGATGTAGCTGTGTTTCACCACAGACATGGTCATGCCGAAGATATCCACTTCCTGGAATGCATCCGTCCCCATCAGGTCCGAGGCAACCTGGCCGGTAATGGCCAACATGGGTACAGAGTCCATGTACGCGTTGGCGATGCCCGTGACGAGATTGGTCGCACCCGGCCCCGAAGTCGCAATGCAAACACCCACTTTGCCGCTGGCTCGAGCATACCCGTCGGCTGCCAGCGCAGCCGCTTGCTCATGCCGCGTCAGAATGTGGCGCAGGGAGGAACCAACGAGCGCATCATATACCGGCATGATGGCGCCACCCGGGTAGCCGAACACGGTATCGATGCCGTGCTCTTCCAAAACGCGAACCAATAGCTCAGCGCCGGAAATTGTGTTGCCGTGACTGGCTTTAGTCTGCTCCACGCGTGCACCCCATCAGGCCGACTAAACGGCCGCACCTGCGTTTGATGAACTGGGTGACAAGGCAGCTTCAGGCGCTCCGACCATCGCCGGATTGACATGTTCTGCGTCAATATTTTTTTCCGTTTTCTGGCAGCTATTTTGGTCCGGCTGTAGCCACGCCATTCTGGCCCGCAGTTTGCGCCCCACTTGCTCTAAGGGGTGTTCGATATCTTCCTGCATGAGTCGGTGGTAGCGCTCCAGGCCATGCTGATTCTCTTCAATCCACTCGCGCGCAAAACTTCCATCCTGAATATCTCGTAGCACCTCCCGCATGCGTTCTCGGGAGTGCTCATCTACTACGCGTGGACCGCTTACCAGATCGCCAAACGTGGCGGTCTCGGATACAAACTCATACATTTTCGCCAAGCCACCCTCGTGCAGTAGATCAACGATCAACTTCAGCTCGTGCAAACACTCAAAGTAAGCTACTTCAGGCTGATAACCAGCCTCAACCAGGGTTTCGAATCCTTTCACCACAAGCTCTGTCGAACCACCACACAACACCGCTTGTTCTCCGAACAAGTCTGTCTCGGTCTCCTCGGCAAAAGTAGTGTCCAGGACGCCTCCACGAGTTCCGCCGATTCCATGGGCGTAGCTCAGCGCCACCTCCTCTGCCTGACCGGAAGCGTTCTGAAACACCGCCCGCAGGCAAGGGACACCGCGACCTTCAGCGTACTGGCGACGCACCAGATCACCCGGACCTTTAGGTGCAACCAAGATGACGTCCAGATCTGGTCCTGGATCGATTTGCCCAAAATGGATATTGAAACCGTGGGCGAACAACAACGCAGATCCAGGCTGCATGTGCGCTTTAATCTCGGCAAAGACTTCCGGCTGTGCCATGTCTGGCGTGAGCAGGCTGACCAGATCAGACTGAGCTGCAGCGTGACATGGTTCGAAAACAGCAAACCCGTCTGCCTTGGCCTGATAGCGACTTTCGCCACCCTGGCGGGCGCCGACGATCACGTGATAGCCACTGTCTCGAAGATTCTTGGCATGGGCTCTGCCCTGACTCCCGTACCCGACAATTGCGATAGTCTTATCCGCCAAGGCATTTTGGGTAACATCTTGTTCTGTATACAGTTTCATGCGTCTTGCTCCTGAGATTGGGTATTTTGGAGATTTACTGGAAAGCTGGTGACTGCACCCTCTGATGCAGAGGTGACCAGGCTTGCGTACTTGGCATAAGCGCCACTGGTATAGCGAGGTTGGGCTGGTTGTGTCTGTGCCTTGCGGCCTTCCAGGTCCGCCTCCACGTCCAGGCGTCGTTGCGCAACATCAATGCAAATTTGATCGCCCTCTCGCACCAACCCAATGGGTCCACCTGCAGCCGCTTCAGGTGCAACATGTCCCACCATGAAGCCGTAGGTAGCGCCGGAGAATCGGCCATCCGTAATCAGGGCAACGCTGTCTCCCATTCCTTGACCAACGATTGCTGCGGTAACCGCCAGCATTTCCCGCATGCCTGGTCCACCACGAGGCCCTTCGTTGCGTATTACCACAACGTCGCCGGGCCGAATGGCACCTGCCTGGACGGCGGCGAAAGCGGATTCTTCGCTGTCGAACACGCGCGCTGGCCCGCGATGGCTAAATGTTCCTGAACCTGCGAGTTTGGCAACACATCCCTCTGGAGCCAGATTCCCGTACAAGATTCCAAAGCCACCCCGGGGCTTTATCGGTTGCGTCAGCGCACGAACCACCTGCTGGCCTTTTGTCTCACTCGCAAGAGCCAATTCCGCAAACAGGCCCTGGCCGGATACCGTCGGCGCATCTCGGAGAAGATCACCATCCATGAGTCGCTTGCCAACGAGTCGCGTCCCACCGGCGGCATACAGATCGGTCGCCATAAAACGGCCCGCGGGTTTAAGGTCCGCCAATACGGGCGTGCTGCGTGATGCAGTTTCAAATGCTTCAATGGAGAACCGAACGCCTGCTTCACGCCCAATGGCAAGCAAGTGCAACACCGCGTTCGTAGAGCCTGCCGTGGCGCACACCGTGATAGCGGCGTTGTACAGAGAATCGGAGGTGATTAAGTCCCTGGGTAAGGTATTTTCTTCAAAGCAACGCATAACCAATTGACCACAGCGTTTGGCTTGCACCGCCTTATCGGGATGCGTTGCCGGGGTGTCACCGGAACCCATTGGGGACAATCCCATCATGGCAAGGGCCATGGCCATGGTATTAGCAGTAAACTGACCGCCACATGCACCGGCTCCTGGACATGCAGCGTTCTCTACTTCCCGCAATTCGGCATCGGTAAGATTACCTGCAGCACGGGCTCCAACTGCTTCAAAAACGTCTTGTACTGTAAGCGGCTTTCCGCCCAGAGTGCCGGGCATGATGGAACCACCGTAAAACACCAAGCCCGGGACGTTCATACGAGCCAGAGCCATGGCGGCGGCAGGTATCGTCTTGTCGCAACCGACCATCACTACCACCGCATCCAGACTGTGCCCCTGCACTGCCAACTCGATGGAGTCGGCAATCAGTTCCCGGGAAATGAGCGAGGCCCGCATGCCTTCTGTGCCCATCGAGATGCCATCACTCACAACCACCGTATTGAATTCAATTGGCGTACCGCCGGCATCGCGAATGCCAGCCTTGAGCGGTTGCGCCAATTCACGCAAATGGGTATTGCAGGGCGTGATCTCGCTCCAGGTGTTGACCACCGCCACCAAGGGCCGCTCGATCTCCTCATCAGTAAGTCCTGTGGCCTTGAGCATGGCGCGAGCTGCCGCTCTCGAAGCCCCTTTTTTGATTGCATCGCTACGCATGAAATTTCCCTGCAAATTTCTCTTTATGTTTCAATTGGCAAAAAAAAACCCCGCTGCCTTTCGGGAGCGGGGTTTTTTATGACGTTATTTTTGGTCTTAGTTCATCGTCACCCCGCTAGCGTGCTGAATAATGACTAGCACGACTAGTAGTAGGACGACGATAATGTTGGCAACCAGCACATTCTGACGCACCAGCGCGGACTCACCCAAAGCGCTTTGCGCCGGGCTGATCTGGTCCAAAATCTGCTGCGTTAGATTCAACATGCTTTTTAAACTTTCAGAATCGAACTTCTGTGTCAACAAAAAATTGCTCGAAAACCTTATAACCATTCGATCTACCGGAAATCGCCAATTTTCGAGAGGTTTTTGTTTGCACTGACGAAAAAGCATGGTAGATTTTCGCGGCTTTCTTGCGAGATTTCCTTCGTTTTCTGCACCTTTTCGGCATGCTTGATCAAGTGTGCAACACACCTGTTCGTGCCCAAATTTTGGTCTGACAAGGTATTCTCAGCAGATCTTTTTGAACAATTATCCTTGGTGCTTAGGGCGGACTTTCCTGCAAATTCACCACACCTATTGTTTGGCTGCTAATGCCAGGATTTGAGTAAGAGAAGCGGACAAAATACGGCCTTTGTAACGCCGAAGGCGTGCGTTTTGGTGACATCAATCATTAGTTGCAATTGATTGACCGCTCCCTTATTCAAACCCTCCCTGAATGCGCGAATACCGCCAATCTCTGTAGGATAATGTCGACAAATCCACCATGGCTATTCTGCCAGGCATCAATTCGCGTTAAGGTTTAGTTCCAACAACAAATTGAATCGCGTGATCGGAGAAACAAACCGAATGAGCAGGGTCAACAAACGCTATGGCTTGCGCTCAATGACCACAATATCAGAGTTAAGGCGCGGCCTGCTTCGGCCACCTGACGAAATCATGCTTGAGGTAGGCGCGGTCGGCGAGTTGCTTGTGGCCAGAGTGCGTCTGGTCGTAGCAGGATTGATCTTCTGCATGCCATTTCTAGCCCTCCTAAGCGGCGCAGGAAAGCACGAATTTATCACTGGCGGCATCATGGCCAGTTTCGCGGTAATCATGGCAGTAGTGTTACTGCGATTGGTCAAGCGACGAGGCGTGCGACGCTGGGTGCCTTTTATCTCAACCACATTTGACATCACCTCCATAACCCTGGTGCTGGCGTTATTCTTCTATCAAGGTTACCCACACACTGCCCTGAATAGCCGGGTAGTTTGGGAGCTTTATTTACTGAGCATCGGTGCTACCGCCTTACGTGGCGATGTTCGAGTGTGCCTGTTTGGTGGCGCTTTGTGTTTGCTGCAGTATGGCGCGCTCTTGGTTGCTGCCGCTCAACTCGGCGACTTAAATGCTGATCATTGGGCTCCCTTTATTTACGGCCACATATCCTGGGGCGACCAAATCTCGAGGCTTATTATTATCGGCGCGGCGACTCTGTTGGCTATGGTTGGCGTAGTGCAGACGAACCGTCTCCTGGTGATGTCCAGCATCGATCAGCTCACCGGTCTGCGCAATCGCGCCTACATGGACTACCGGTTGGCGAGAGAAATGCGTGAAGCAAAAGCCAGGGATAGCGCTTTGACGCTGGCTTTAATCGATATTGACCACTTCAAACAGTTTAATGATTCCCACGGCCATCTGGCCGGCGATTATGCTCTGCAGGTCTTCGCCAACCATCTAAAAACTTTTGAAACCGACAACTGGTTTGCCTGCCGTTACGGTGGGGAAGAGTTCGCGCTGGTTATGCCTGGCGTTGAAATGGATATGGCGCAACAAACCATAGAACGGTTAAGAGAAACGTTGAGCACAACCATGATCGTCTTGCCAGACTCCAATGAGACCGTTCAAATAACACTGAGTGCTGGCATAGCGGATATTGGGTCAAATCGCAGTCCAGGGCGGCTGCTGGATGCAGCGGATCAGGCACTGATGGCTGCCAAATCTTGTGGACGCAACCAAGTCCAGTTGGCGGCCTGAGCCAATAGCATCTCATCTGTCAGCTTTGATAGCATGGCGGCTTGTTTTACCCACAAACCTCTGTGCAAAAGCGGTCAATCAGGATAAGCGAACCTTATGGGATATGTAGAGATTGGAATAACGATTGCCTTCGCCGTTTTGTTCTACAAAGCGGGGGAAATGGAATCTGCCTCGTCGGGAAAACGCAACCCAGGTTTTCTGTGGGCAGGGATTTCCATCGTTGTATCCGTCTTGTTTTTCGGCGTTCTTGGTACAGGTATTTTTGGGATATTGATTTGCCAGGTCTTATTACTTATCGGAATCGCAGTGGTGCGCGCACTGATAGATGGAAACAACTAGTAACTGGCGCGCAATCTCCCAAGCATTCTAAAGGTACAGGTAAGGATCAACGCGACAACACTCATAAACATTGACCGATTAGCCTTGGCCAATGTCGTTTCTGGCGGTAGCGTTTTACCCAGCATTGCTATTTGCATAACGCCAACCTCAAGCGCAATTATTGGGCCAACCAAATGGTGTGCCGTTGCCCCTTCTTTCCGTGCGCATAAACCTGCACTTCATCAACGCAGAAACCAGTGCGTTTCAAGCAATCTGCAAAATCACGATCAGGCCCCGCAGACCAATACGCCAGTACACCGCCTTCTCTCAGTGCGTCCTGTGCGCTGGCGATTCCCTTCATGGTATACAGACGGTCGTTTCTGCTGCTAGTCAGACCTTCAGGACCATTGTCCACATCCAGCGCTATCACATCGAAATAGCCCCTGTTTCGACGCAATAGATCAGCCACATCACTTACATGCACACGAGTTCTTGGGTCATTTAAGGGATAGCCACTGCGCGCCCCAAGAGGTCCCCGATTCCATTCCACAACTTCAGGGATCAGTTCTGCCACCCAGACTTCCGCGTTCGAACCAACGCTTTCCAAGGCCGCCGCAAGGGTGAAACCCATGCCAAGGCCTCCAACGAGCACTCGCGCATCTTTCTTCCCATTCAATCTCTCACATGGCAATTTTCCCAGCGCGTCTTCTGAGCCGTGCATGCGCGTACTCATCAACTCATGACCACCAGAAACTTTGATGGAGAAATCGTCTTTTCCCTGATACAACTTAAGCTGCCGTGAGCTTCCGGGAATGTCGGCTTCGCCTAGTAGAGACCAATTACGCAATGGAGATTACACCTTAAAAACCAACGCGACTTATACGGAACTCGATCACCTGTGTCCATGCCGATGCACTATTTCTTGTGTCCAGGTGCCCTGCAATACGGCTGATTGGGCTGCTAAAACTCAGGGCTTAAACCGCCCAGAGTAGTTAAAACAGTCTGGCGGCGACAGCGTTTGAATGGGCTTTTGGTCAAAGCAAGTGCAAGTTGGGTGGCGCTATTTCAGGGAGGCCTACTTGCTATTCCCAAAGGTCAGATGTAGAGGAAATTCGGGTTCGCGCGGCAATCCCAATAGTTGCCGATAATCCAATGCCGCTTCGCATTGCACGGGCAAATAGAAATAACCGGAAGTCTCGCGAGGACTATGGCTGTATTGAATCGACACTGTGTTCCCATCTATCGTGCCCCAGTGCTGGATATTGGGTGGCATCTCGCCACGAATGATGGATACGTGCGTTCCCCACAGAGGCTCTGCGAGCGGTGGCGCGCTGGCTTGGCATATAAGCCTGAGGTGGCGCAGATACTTACCAAATTCGCGATCACACTCGATAATGAGCCACCAGTCGGTGGTGGTGCCGTCTCGCCTGACCCTATTGCCAGCGCTATTCAAAGGCGGGGCGAATTTGAATGTGCCGGTGGCTTGTGGCATTTCCGTTTTGCCTTTGCGAGTTAACAGATAGAGAAAATCTGCCGCTAGTCCAGATCTAAATCGGCCAACACATTGCTCTCATTCCCAGACACATTCTCAACAACCGATTTCAGCTTCTTTAAATCCACGTCTTGACCTGCTTCAACCAGCGCCATAAAAACGTCATCCAGGCTCTTTTCGTCATTGGTTGCCGCCTGGATTTCCTGATCTAGCTCGCGCATGATCAATGCCGCTTTTGCCGTGGTGGGTCCAGTGGAATGTCTAACGCTGAGGGACCCTGCCTCACGACTCCACTCTCGCAAATCTTTAACCGCTCGGCGCATACGACTGCGGGTTATGGTGCCGGTTTCTCGAAGCAATTTCAGGGCGTAATACTCGGCCAGACCCTCAACAATCCAGTCTGATCCTTTTTTGCTGTCCAGCCCCGAGGCCACGTGAATCAGCTCGTGCAAAATAGTACTGGTACCGTTACCGCTCAATAGCGGGCGTTCTGCATGCAGGTAAAGAGAATTGCCCGCTGAAAGTCCACCACGCCACATGCCGTCATTGGCGCTTACCACCAGCAGCCGCTCCGGCATGCTCGGTAGCACCGCCGTAACTGCGGGCAGTGTCCAATTAAGAAATGCCAGTACGTCCATGCGGCGGATATTCTGATTGACTGGCCCGGCCACCGCCACCTTGACGCCGCCAATGTTCTCAGTCCGCACGCCTATACGTCCCCCTACCATCCAGCCCGTTGGCCGATCAAAGCTCCGGCGGGGATTCTTTACATCAAAAACGCCATTTTCGACTTCTCGGTATGGCGTCTCAAACGACCAGCCGGTGGGACCACGCAAGACCAGACTGGCATCGGCCTCGGTGTTCACGAGCTGGCGCAATTTCGCTGGCGGAATCAGATCATCACCGCGCCACAACGCCCAATCTGAAGTTATTCTTGCATCAAACTCTCCATCTCCACGAACGTTATCGACCAGCACTTCGTAACTAAGTGTCGTGCCGTCCGCGAGATTCTCCAGCGTCAAGAACGGATCATCTCGCACCATATCGATATTTGACTTAAAGTTCTGCATGCGCTCGTGAACACGAAAACGGATCTCCCGAATGCGCTTGGCCCCCTTGCCCCAGGTTATAACAACCTTTGCCAATCCACGCTTTGGCTCAAACTCCACAGCATATTCAATTTCATATGTTTTTAAGGCGGATTGCGCGGGTCCGGCTATCAGCAAGCCGATGGCGAGAGATGTGGTTAACAAAATACGAAACATGTGGAGGTACGTTCTCTTAAAAAAGTGCAATTATCCGGAGGCGAACATAAATAATCTGTTAGGACAGAAAGAGTGTTGGTCGTTCAGTGCGAAGGAGACGGTTCTTAATGTGTTGCAGGCACAAGGATCGAGCAACTTTGATACGGGCATATGCCGATAAGCGGAGCAGGCAATCGCGCTCTGAGCTCAGCCAGATTCTCCTCATAGAGATTCATCTCCGGGTCGATAGTGTTCGCGATCCATCCGACAAGCGCACAGCCATCCGCCTGAATCTGGGCAGCAGTGAGCAAAGCATGATTCAGACATCCCAAACGCATACCCACGACAAGCAACACAGGAATATTCAAACGTCGCGGGATGTCAGCCAGCATGTGCTCCCCACTCAGTGGGACTGCCCATCCACCAACACCTTCCACAACGACTACGTCATGTTTCTGGCGCAGTTGATCGAAATCTTGGGCAATTGCCGCAACTGAAATTTCTTTACCGGCCTGCAGCGCAGCCAGGTGCGGGGCGACTGGTGGCGCAAAAGCAAATCGATTGACCAGATCGTAAGGCCCGGTATATCCACTGGCTTCAATGAGCGCTTCCGCATCGGCATTGCGTAACCCTTGCGCAGTGTCTTCGCAGCCACTTGCTATGGGCTTCATGGGTGCTACGGAAGTTCGGGATGACCAGTGGCGAATCAGCGCTGCCGAACAATACGTTTTACCAATTTCGGTATCGGTACCGGTAATGAATACCGACTGGGGTGCTAGTTTCATCGTCTGGTCCTGCGCAGCGCATCGGGTGAAATCGAAGCAACCTGTACGCCGTCTTCCAGCCTTGGTTGCCCCGCCTGTGGCGCAATGGCGTATCCAAATACGACCTCGTATGTCGCTGGCAAAGGTGCTGGTCCAAACTGGTCGAGATACGCTTCTTCCATAGCCTGCATTCGGCGCTTGCCGGTTAGACTGTTGCGGCGATCGGCGCGCACATTATGCGCCCCCAAGGCCTTTAAGTCCCGTTGCAGCCCCATGACCGTGTCATATTCCACCTG
Source organism: uncultured Gammaproteobacteria bacterium (assembly GCA_964630895.1). Classification (GTDB taxonomy): domain Bacteria; phylum Pseudomonadota; class Gammaproteobacteria; order Xanthomonadales; family SZUA-38; genus CAZVYE01. The sequence goes on from CAZVYE010000034.1 coordinate 13,010, forward strand.
CACAATATCGCGGTCCATAACCGGGTCTCGAAATCCAGCCTGCATCAGCGCATCGCCCAACTGATGCATATCCACAAAGCGGTTTACGTGTGGACTGTCATCCACCTGTGCCCAGGCAGCTCGCAGTTCCCGCAATGTCTCTGGCCCAAAGGTGGAAAACAGTAACACCGCCCCCGGACGCATTACACGTCGCAGCTGTTGAAAAACCATCTCCGGCTGCTCGATCCATTGCAGCATCAAATTAGACAGAACCAGATCTACGGACTGGGAGGCCAGCGGCAGTGCTCGTGCATCCGCACAAATTCGGTCAAATTTGCGTCGCCAGCTAAATCTTTTGGATGCCTGCTTCAACATGCCACGCGCTGCATCTAAGGCAATGACCTGTGATTTGGGAAACTGTTTACGCAACGAGGCGCTAATGAAAGCCGGACCACTGCCCAAATCGACAATAGTGCCCGCACGCCACGCGTCATCGGCTTGGTCATCCAATTCTGCAACCCGTTCCAACAAACGCGCGCCCATATCCCGCTGCAGAAAGTCGGCGGATTCGTATTGCTCGGCGGCCGCCGAAAAACTACGGCGTACCAGTTTCGGTTTTAGCAGATCAGCGCTCAATGTTCTCAGTCTCAAATGCATTTATCAGCGCAACAAATTCTTCTGCGTGACCCATAAATGGTGCGTGACCGGCTTTGGGAATACATTTAAAAGTCGCGAGTTCAGAAGTAGCCGCGGCAGCTTCCATGGCCTTGGGGTGCACGATCCTGTCGCGCTTGCCAGCAATCAATAAGGCAGGAATCTTCAACGTTGCGAAATCATCCCTTAGATCCACGTGTTCTAACAATTGCAGACCGTCCAACAGTGACTGCTTATCTGGCAGCGGCAAGGCCAGCACTCGTTCACGCAGGCGACGCAACACGGTTCTGGAATCCGGTATGCCTTGGGTTTCCAACATCATAAAACGATCAATAGTGTTCTGAATGTCTTGTACCAGGCCGTCTTCGAATTGCTGAAAAAATTCAAAGGGCATGCCATATGGCCAATCCTCGTCCTGCAAGAATCGTGGACTGGATGCCACCATGACCAGTCCCGACCAATGGTCCGGATGATTCAAGGCGGCGCTTAGCGCAACCATCCCTCCCAACGACCACCCAACCAACATCGAGCCACTGGGCAACGCTGTTTTTAGATCGTCAGCAAGGTCGTCGATGTCTTGCATGGCACCGGGGCGCGGCGAGTGGCCATGCCCTGGTAAATCGACCCGATGCACCTGCCAGTCTTGCTCCAGCAAATCCAAGCTGTGCCCCCATACAGCAGAATGCATACCCCAGCCATGCAAAAGGGCCAGCGCAGAGCCAGTACCGGATTTTTCGATGTGAAACGGCAAAGACAAGTCAATCAAGCTCGACAATTATTTTTGCCATTGCGGCAACTAGCGCAGCCACGTCTTCCTCTGAGTGCGCCGCCGATAGGGACACACGCAGTCGGGCACTGTTCGCCGGCACTGTCGGTGGTCTGACGGCTGGCACGTAGAATCCCAAATCAAATAAGCGTTGGGATACCTGAACGGCTCTTTCGGAGTCGCGTAGCACAACCGGTTGAATGGCGGTGTCAGAATTAAGCAAGGCCAACCCTTGCGCTTGAGCCGCGGTACGAAAAACCTCAATGAGGCGGCGCAAACGGGCCCGCTTGTCATCACTGGCTTTGACCAGTTCCACCGCCACCATGGTGGCCGCTAACTGCGCCGGCAAACTCGCGGTAGTGTATATATGCGACCGACTAAACTGACGCAGCGCTTCGATGACGATACTTGGACCGGCAACTACCGCGCCAGCTACACCAACTGCCTTACCCAGCGTGGCCATTACGACGATGTGGTTGCCCGAGAGGTCCTGCGCCAATCCGGCACCGGTTTTCCCAAACGTGCCAATTGCATGGGCCTCATCAATTACCAGCAGTGCTTCGCGCTGTTGCGCCAAAGCATCCAGCTGCGCCAAAGGTGCCATGTCTCCGTCCATACTAAACACAGACTCAGTGGCAAGAATGGCACGGCCGGCACAGTTTTCAGACTGACGCTCTGCGCTGTCAATCCGATTATGTACAAAGCGCTTGAGCGCTCCTTCGCCCAGTTTCACGCCGTCGATCATGGAAGCGTGGCAGAGCTTGTCCGCAATCACCGTAGTTTGCACATCGGCCAATACTGAGAATATCGCCAAATTGGCTGCATAGCCTGAGTGAAAGACCAAAGCCTCCTCTCGATCCAGCCATTCGGCAAGCTGGTTCTCCAGGCCCTGATGCGCGGTGGTATAACCACCAATGACAGCGGAGGCTCCGCTGCCGACTCCATAGGTCTCGGTCGCCTCTGCAAGCGCTGCAGCTACTCTTGGATGGCTGGCCAGTCCCAGATAGTCGTTGCTGGCAAAATTGCGCACCGAGCGACCATTCAATTGGCGCGTACTGCCGCTCTTACCGTGTGCCACTGGAGCGACGCGTAGCAGGCCCGCTGATTTGCGGGCATGCAGTTGCTGCTCTAAATGAGCCTGCCACTCACCGGGAAGAGACATTACCGAATTAAGCTGCGGCAGATTTCTTGCTGCAGGGTGCTGGCATGGGCTCTATACCTAAGCGATCAAACAACTTGCGGTCCGCCTGCGCTTCGGGGTTCTCGGTGGTAAGCAATTTCTCGCCGTAGAAAATGGAATTTGCTCCCGCCAAGAAACACAGGGCCTGCATTTCCTCATTCATCTCGGTTCTACCAGCGGACAGTCTTACCACCGACTTTGGCATAAGTATTCGCGCAACGGCAATGGTGCGAATAAACTCAAAATTGTCCAGCTCAGCTTCACCGTGTAGCGGCGTGCCCTCTACCTGGACCAGGCGGTTTATCGGTACCGACTCTGGATGCACGTCCAAATTTGCAAGCGTGATCAATAAACCGGCACGATGTTCGCGCGCCTCACCCATACCTACAATTCCGCCGCAACATACATTCATGCCGGCAGCGCGCACGTTGTTGAGAGTTTCGAGACGATCGTCGATGGTACGAGTGGAGATTACTTCGGGATAGAAGTCAGGCGCAGTATCGATATTGTGGTTGTAATAATCCAGACCCGCTTGCTTCAGCTTTTGTGCCTGACTCCCAGACAACATCCCCAGCGTCATGCAGGTTTCCATGCCCAGAGCCTTCACTTCTTTGACCATGTCCAGAACCTTATCCAGGTCCTTGTCACGGGGATTGCGCCACGCAGCGCCCATACAAAAGCGGCTGGCACCCTGCTCTTTTGCGGCCTTCGCGTTTGCCACAACCGTCGCGGTGTCCATAAGGCGCTCCACTTCTAACCCGGTCTTGTAGCGCGCACTTTGGGGGCAATACTTGCAATCTTCAGGGCAGGCACCGGTCTTGATTGACAGCAAAGTGCTAACTTGCACCTGATTTGCAACAAAGTTTTGTCGATGTACTTGTTGCGCCTGATACAACAAATCATTAAAAGGCTGATTGAATAGCTCGACAACTTCGGTAAGCTGCCAGTCATGACGCACAGTTTGGCTCATTATTTGATTCCGCTGCCGCAAAGGGCGGCCAGTATGCGAGTGCCCATATGACCTGTCAACCAGATGCACTCCTTTAAAGTTGACAGGGCTCTGGCGCGGTTGCTGGATTGGGCGTTACCCCAACCTTGTGCGATATGTAATGTAATCAGCGATACACCGTTCGCTTGCTGCGATGCGTGCAGGAGCCAGATTCAGCGAGCCTTTGTACGATGCTCGCGCTGCGCTGCACCCATGGAGCACGAGTCTTCACTGGCATGCGGTGCGTGTATCCGGAAACCGCCCTCCTTCGATAACGTCGTTACGGCGGCACTTTATCTATACCCAATTGATTGGTGTATTCGTCAGTGGAAGCTGAAGAACAAGCCGGAAATTGGCAAATTGCTCACACATGAATTGGCTCAGGCAACGATCGCAGTGGATAAACCAGATGCACTAATCCCAGTGCCAACGCATTGGCGAAGACGACTGGCGCGAGGCTTCGACCATAGTCGCGCCCTGGGTGCAGGAGTGTCACAGCTACGGCAAATCCCCCTCATCACCAATGCACTACGCCGAGTGCGGCACAGTGCGCCGCAGCGGGGACTCACGTTGAAGGAGCGACAAAAGAACCTGCGCAAATCCATAGTTTGTAATGTCGCTGCCAAGCAGAAGCAGCTTCCAGAGCACGTGGCGCTGGTGGATGACGTAATGACGACAGGTTCGACCGTATCGTTATGTGCACGGGAATTAAAACGAGCTGGGGTTTGTCGTGTGGACGTCTGGGTTATTGCTCGTGCCTGAACTCGACTGTGTGTACTCCAAGAACAATAAACTGGATAACTTTGCCTTGCCCACCCAAGAATCTTTCGTGAGTTTGATCCCAAGTGATTATTAGCCTTCGACGCTTATTGGTTTTGGCTGCTGCCTGCCTGGCCTCCACATATGGATTGCAGGGCCATGCGGAAGACCGTTACCAATCCGTTGTCGACGACTTGCACCGAGAAATAGTCAAGGAGATGCGACATCAACGCATCGCTGGAACCGCCGTTGCGCTTATTGATGATCAGCGAATCTTCTGGTCTCAAGGATACGGCGAAGCAAATGCGAGAAACAGAACAAAATTGACCGCTCGCACACCAATGCAAGTGGGGGACGTCACAAAACTCGTAACCACCATAGCCACATTGCAGGCGGTTGAAGAAGGCAAGTTCGAGCTCGATACACCCATTTCGGAATTACTGGATGACGTAGCTATTCGCAGTCGCCACGTAGGCTTGCGCACCCCCACCGTGCGCGACTTGCTGACCCATCATAGCGGGCTATCAGGCAACATTCTGGCAGGCAGCTATATGCTTACGCCCAATGCGAAAATCCCCCGCTGGAAAGACATATTTCTTGCCCAGCCCACGGGGCAAATCTACGCGTATTCGAATCTGGGATTTAGCGTAATGGGCCAGATTCTGGAAGAGACCTACCAAACCAGCTACCAGGATCTAGTCACCGATAAAATTCTGAAGCCTTTGGGTATGGAGTCCGCACAATTTGGTTTGACGGATGATATTGCCATAGGTCACAAGCGCCGCGGAAGACCACAGGAACCGCTCTACTCGCGGGATGTAGCCGCACTCGGATTGCACGCCAGCGTAGAGGACGTAGCCAAACTGGTTCGGTGGATGTTTCGCGAACGCACAGACGCGGTTTTAGGGCGCCAATTTGTCGATGAAATGTTTACCGTTCAAAACCAGAATATTCGCCTGGACTTGGATAATAAGACAGGACTGGCATGGCAGCTCACTAACACCGGCGGACATCCGGTTGACCGTGTCGCCAGAATGAATAGCGGCACCCAGCAATTTCGGGGTGTCTTGCTCGCGGCACCCGATGAGAAACTCGCAGTCGTAATTTTTTCCAACTCTGGCAACGCGACAGACTTTGTTATTGATACGTCTGTAGACGCGCTAAACGCTCTAATCAAAGCCAAAACCGGGCGAGACTCGCTGCCGCTGGAGAAGCGCACCCCCAATCAGGTTCCACTGCCAGAAGCTGCAACAAGCGATACTCTGAGGCCCGCATACGCCACTGCACTGGGCCTCATTGAATTTGAGTCCGCGGATGCTGTCTCAGACATGGATTTCCTGGGCCGGGGTTTTCGCGCCAGTCGCCGGGCGGACGGCTGGTATACGATTGCGTATCGACTTTTGGGTTTGGTCGATCTGAGGATTTCAATCTTGCAGGACCTGCTAGTAAGGCCTGTAGTTATTGAAGGACGCCATGTGCTGCTCGCATTTTACGGTGGGTCCACATTCTTGTTCGGCGAACGGCTGACACTACCAAATGGCAGTGAAGAGAGTAAATGGGAGTTCTTGGAGGGTGAGTACGAGCTTGAAAACCCGGACCCTCTTTCCGAGCAGCTGGAGATTGATGAAATTGAAATTGAAATTGACCATGGCATACCCGTCGCAGAATATACGCTACCTTTCACCGTGCCGCTGTATCCTCGAGTCCCGCTCATCCCAGCCGAGCAAAATCTATTCATTGTCCCTGGGCTGGGCACAAATATGGGCGACGAAGTGATAATGCACAGAGATGGTCAAGGAATATCTCTGTATTACCTGGGTTACCGCTTTCGCAGAGATGACTAAGTTGCCGCTGGCAAACAACAAATTTACCGGCCGGCAATTATTTCTTGGCAAAGCACAAATAGCCCAATTATGATGATCCGTTCGCCGACCAGGACCAATACCTTTGAGGCAACTGCAAATGCCCGGAGCTACACGGAATAAAGCATGACGTCCATAGAACCAACAATTACCGCGAAGCATTTCGCGCGCCAAATTCTAATTGCATGTTTGTTGATACTCACGTCCAGTGTCGGATTGGCTGTGGATTACGAAATTGCCGAGATTGCCACATTACCTTCAGCGAAGTCATTGCGGGTAATTGAAATCTCCGAGCCTGATGTGACGGGCCTGATTGAAGAAGATCTGACAAAGCCGCGCAGCGCACCGTTGCGATACGCAGCATTTGTAACTGCCAAAGCAAGCCTCGTCGAAGAGAATGACTGGAATTTTGAGCAAGACGAAGCAGTGCAATACGTCTCCATCCAGGGAAGATCGGCAAAATCTCTGGAACTGATATTCTCGGAATTTTGGTTGCCGCACGGCGCTACGTTGTCGTTTTTTGATCCTAATGAACCGAGGGAACGACTGGTCTACTCGGACAGCGACAACCCCAAAGCCAATTCAACCAGGCTACATTCCACCATTTTTCCCCGCAGTAACATGATTGTTGAGGTTCGTGTACCTAGAGCACTCACCAGTCAAGTGAAGCTGCAGTTGGAAGAAGTTGGATACGGTTATCGGGCGTTCGGTGGACCCCAGCCAAAATCGCTGTCGTGCAATGTCGATGTAGCATGCCCAGAAGGCGATGCAGTTCGAAATGAAATACGAGCCACTACTTTCCTACGATACCGCTTCGGGTTCTCTGGTTATTTATGTACGGGTCAGATGATCAACAACGTAAACGCAGACCGCAGCCCCTATTTGCTCACGTCGAATCATTGCCGATTGGATTTGGCAGCTCCAGAAAATATTACGGTTTACTTTAACTACGAGAGTAGAGAGTGCCGGATCCCCGGTTCGACCGCTAGTGGTCGTTCGCTCAGCCTGAGTTCTTTTACAGACCTTATAACAGGTGGAAGAGTTGTATCACGAAATCAGCAATCTGATTTCGCTCTGCTTCTGCTAGATGACCCTCCGCCCAATCAATTTGATGCTTATTATGTCGGTTGGGACAATCGCGATATTGCTCCATCCATGGCAACCGCAATACATCATCCTGGTGGAAACGAAAAACGTGTCTCAGTGGAGTTTGACCCGGTAGTTGAAGGCGATACTGATGTAGAACTTGGAAGCGATTTCGGGGGGGAAGAATTCACATTGCTGGCTGGAACATATTGGCAGGTTTTGGAATGGGATGTTGGAATCACTGAACTAGGCTCCTCCGGGGGAGCGATGTACAACCAGAACAACCATTTGGTGGGCCAACTATCCGGGGGCGCTTTGTTCCGATGCCCAGGGGCAGAAGAAGGACCCGATTTGTTTGGGAAGTTTTCACTGTCCTGGGACTTTGGAGACTCACCAACTAGCAGGTTGCGCGACTGGCTGGATCCAAATAATACTGGCGCTCAAACCCTTAACGGCATAACTGCCTGCAACAAACCACAGGTTTCCATTTCTTCGAATACAAATCCCGCAGTAATTGGGCAGGATGTCACTTTTTCTACCCAGATATCCGGCGGGATAGCACCATACACTGTCTCCTGGGATTTCAATGATGACGGGTTGGAGGACAGCGAATCCGACAGTATAACCGTGCGCTTTGCCCGAGCTGACAGTCGCACGGTCAGAGTTACAGTGACCGACAGTGACGGTTGTATAGGAGAGGATTCATTTGGGCAGGTCATTACCGCTCCGACGCTTGAAATTACCGGCGTCAGCAACCCCGTTCAACAGTGCGGCAACAACGACAATGATCTTGACCCAGGCGAGACATGGTCATTTCCTATCGCGGTTACCAACACCTCTGACAATCTGGCCACCGACATCACTACGGCATTCGCGCTCGAAACGCTAGAGGGCGGTACGATTGTAGATGACGTGGACATTCACCAAGGTGCCGTCGCTATTGATCAGCTTAACCCAAACCAGACTGAAATCATCAACATTGACCTCACTATTGGGGCTGAGTTTGCCTGTGGCGATGTTTTTTCACTGGACTATCTGGGGGCTGGCCACTCCGGCGGATATAGCGACACTCGATTTGCAGATGTATTTTCAGTTGAAGTAGGAGCCGAACAATGCGACGCGGTTGTCGCTTGTAGCGACGTGGTTGCGCCTGCCGCCTTGAATTTCACTGAAGGGTTTTACTTTAACCCTGAGCGGCCAGGAAACGGCATGGACTTGCACCTGGCTGATAACCGGCTCTATTCGGCGTGGTACACAGCGCTGCAACAAGGGGAACCCACTTGGTATTACCTGCAAACTTTGACCGACGCCTTTGAATATGGCGCTGGTAGTCAGGTGCGCGGCACTATTTTGCGCTTCTTAAGCGATGGTCCGTTTGGGGACCGCGCGCTGACAGCCACACCAGTCGGTTCAGTTATTTTTAGCTTTGTTGAGCCTGGCAAAGCACTGATGACATGGGAACTGGAAGGTGAAACTTTTGGCGAAATGGTTCAGTTCCTTGCATTTGCAGCAACGCCTCCAGATGGCCAGATAACAGATCAGTACTTCAATCCCAACGAGTCAGGTTGGGGGTTGGGTCTGCAAAGACAAGGAAACGACGAGTTTGTCGCAGTGTATTTCTACGGCGAACAAGGCAACCCACGATGGGTGGTTTCCGTGTCGCCGGATTTGTTGGGCACCGGCCAATCTGCCATGAGCGCTTTTCGTGTGCACTGCCCAGGCTGTGACTGGATAGAGGGCACTGAAACACCCGCTGGTATATTGAGCCGAACCTTTAACATGGATGGTAGTGCAGTGCTGGATTTGGAAATCGACATCGAAGGTGAATATCCAGTCGAGTGGTTCCGGTCTGATTTACCCATTTCCCCTATTGCTCCACCGACTGGTCAATAATTATGCGTACACTCATCATATTGCGACACGCCCACGCTGCAGGGTCTTCTGATTCAGGCCGCGACTTTGATCGTCCGCTAACTGAGCTTGGTCATGAAGAGGCGCTGAGCCAGGGGCGAAAACTGCAAAAGCATGTCGCGCAAATAGATCAGGTAATTTGCTCCAGCTCTGCGCGAACGAGAGAGACCTGGAGCGGGGTTAACGAGAGCTTTGGCGTTGACAGCGATAAGGTATCGTTTACCGATACGGTCTACGAAGCGTCGGCAGGCGAGCTCATGCGATTACTGGACCAAGCCGCCGAAGGCTCGACCATATTGCTGGTCGGGCACAATCCCGGCGTTTCTCAGTTGGCCAGTTTACTGGCCGGCCAAACCATAGGCATGTCACCGGGATCCTTTGCAGTTGTTACGCTTGGAGAGCACGACGCCTTTGAGCTGGGCTGTGCAACGCTCACAGCCCAGGCTAGCCCAGATTAATTAGCCTTTGTAGTCCTGCAGGCTACGCTCGAAATCTCTGAGGATTGGATCCACCGCTTGTTGTGCCATCTCGGCAGCGTTCAGGTCCGTAAATTCAACCTTTTTCTGCCAGCCTCGTCCGAGAGGTCTACGTTCAGACAGAAGAATATTTCGCACGTTCAGGTTTGCTGTATATAACGTGCTGTAGTTGCCGTAATACTGCAATCCCGTCTCACCTACGATATCCACTTGGGCCAACACCAAAACTTCGGCCCCGTTCCGACGTAGCAGATCACTCAGTGCGGCAAGATCAGCGCCCTGGGCATTGGCAACCCGGCCAATGCCAGAAAAGAACGCCTCATCTAGTAGGTCGTATCCATTGTCTATCAGCTGTCCTTCCAACATCTGTTCGACCGGGCCTGCAATGGCAGGATCGCC
>CAZVYE010000035.1:0-22788 GCA_964630895.1 uncultured Gammaproteobacteria bacterium
GGCTAAAGGCTTTGAGCAACACCGATCGACCAATACTAAAACAGCGCGAATTCGGACCTTTCTTTGGCGTCCAGGCGCTGGGCGCGTTTAATGACAATGTCTTTAAGCAGGCGTTGATCATTATCATTACTTACCAGGGACTGCGATTGGCAGGCCTGGATTCAGAGAAGCTGGTTAATCTAGCCGCACTGATTTTCATCCTGCCGTTCTTCCTTTTTTCTGCTACTGCGGGCCAAGTTGCTGATCGCTTTGAGAAGTCCAGGTTAATCAGGAAGATAAAGCTCGGCGAGGTGGTCATAATGCTGCTGGCTGGGCTGGCTTTTTATAGCCAAAACGTTGTGATTCTGCTGTTCGTGCTATTCCTGATGGGTACGCAATCGACATTCTTTGGGCCGGTTAAATACAGTATTTTGCCGCAGATCCTCAAAGTGCATGAGTTGGTAAAAGGCAACGGCCTGGTGAGCATGGCGACTTTTGTAGCCATTCTGCTGGGCACTATGACCGGTGGGTTGCTTATCGCTGCGGATAACGGTTGGCTTTATGTTTCCGGGGTTGTGATAGCCGTGTCGTTGCTGGGCTATTGGGTTGCCACTCGTCTGCCGGTAATTCCAGCAGTAGACCCACAGCTCAGACTGAATTGGAATCTATTTTCGCAAACGGCAAAGACAATTGGTTTTGCACGCGAAAATATTGTCGTATTCCGCTCTATTCTAGGTATTTCATGGTTCTGGTTTTTCGGGGCAGTCATGCTGACGCAGATTTCGCCTCTGGTGGAAAACTACCTGCAAGGTTCTGAAGCGGTTGCGACCATGGTCATGACGCTGTTTTCCATCGGCATTGGCGCAGGCTCTTTACTGTGCGACAAGCTTTCCTACCGGCAGGTGGAAATTGGCTTGGTCCCGCTGGGTTCTATTGGGCTTACGGTTTTTAGTGTAGACCTCTTTTTTGCCTGTTCTACAGTACAGGCACACGCAGTGGCTAACGTAAGCTACGGGTTGTCGGAATTTGCCAGTCTGCCCGGCGCAGGCCGCCTGGTGTTTGACATTATGATGATTGGGCTGAGCGCCGGATTTTATGTGGTTCCACTAAACGCGATGATCCAGCATCGAAGTCACCCAGCAAAGCGCTCACGCATCATCGCTGGTGCAAATATCTTAAACGCCGCATTTATGGTGGTGGCCAGTATTTATGCCATCACGCTGTTGGCAAAGCTTACCGTGCCTCAGCTCCTGCTCGCCACTGGACTTCTCAATGCGGTCGTTGCGGTTTATATCTACACCCTGGTGCCCGAGTTCCTGCTCAGATTTGTCACTTGGGTCATGGTGAACACATTTTATCGCGTGCATGTCTCAGAGCTGGAAAATATTCCTGATGAAGGACCCGCGCTGTTGGTTTGCAACCACGTGAGTTTTGTAGATGCCCTGGTGATCGGCGGAAGTATCCGTCGGCCGGTGCGTTTTGTAATGTATTACAAGATTTTTAGATGGCCTGTTTTTAGCTACTTTTTTAAGACAGCAAAAGCTATTCCAATTGCCTCAGCTAAAGAAGATGAGGCACTGCTGGACCGTGCGTACGAGCGCATAGCCAAAGAATTAGCAGCAGGTGAAGTGGTTTGCATCTTTCCGGAAGGTGCAATCACCAAAGACGGCGAAGTTCAGATGTTTCGTCGGGGTGTGGAGCGGATTCTTGCGCGCAATCCCGTGCCTGTTGTGCCCATGGGGCTGGATGGATTGTGGGGCAGCTATTTTAGTCGCTCCGATGGCGGTGCGATGCGCGGACCGTTAAGGAAGTTGTTTGGTCGAATTCATTTGCATATCGGTACGCCGGTTCCGCCGGAGCAGGCAACCGCAGAGAATTTACGCAATAAAGTGCTGGGGCTCATGTCGGGCGAACGCGCTAGCGGCTGACAACTTCTCGCTGGATTACGAAGTCTCAAGGCATCCGCAACGGCGCGACTTGGTGTAACATTGGTGCATCTTTGTAGGGGTGCCTGGATGAGATTACATATCACCAATGGCGATTGCGCCAATGAGGCTTTGGACAAGGCTGGCATAGAAGGTACAAAAGTCGCATGGTCGGATCCATTGCATCATGGGCCTGTTCCGGCCGGCTTAGGTCTTAGAGAGTTGTCTCGAATGCGTGCCAGGTTCTTGTCAGAGTCGGGCGGATTGCCGCTGCAAAGCGTTCAGGAAGACTTCGATTCCAGGGACAGCGCCTTGCAAAGTTCCCAGGACTACGAGGTGTACTTGTGGTCCACGCTGGAACTATTTGATCAGCTGCATTTGCTCCAGTTGCTAAGCTGGTTCGAGTCCCATGGCGCTGTTCGAACCCCGCCAAAAATAGTCTGGGTGTGGGATCACTTAGGGACAAACAGCGAAGCGGACGAATTGCACGAGGCGCTGGCAGAGGCACGTGTAGCCCAACCATCTACCATGGGTACGGCAGCCGCGATTTGGCAGTCTTTTACACAGCCACTCCCCAACGAGCTTGTTCTCTGGTCCGGCCGAGCCATGCCTGATTTGCCATTTATGGGCCCGGCTTTGCGGCGCTTGCTTGAAGAGCTTCCAGGTGTCGATGACGGGCTGACGCGCACGCAGCGCCAGGCATTACAGATTCTTGAGCCAGGATCGGTAGGTCTCGGCGATTTGTTTTTGCAATCTCAGGCGCTTGAGAAGACCGCATTTATGGGCGATTTGTCGTTCTGGATAGAGATCGAACCGTTGGTACGCAGCGAAAGGCCCCTGATGGTGGCTGAGGACGGGGGCAAGATAGCGTTGCCATTAGATGGGCCGGAAGGGTGGCAGACGCTAAAGCTAGAGCTAAACGATCGCGGCAAAGACGTGTTGGCTGGTGAGCAAGATTTTCTGCGTGGCAATCCGGTAGAAAGATGGTTTGGCGGAACGCACTTGACGCCAGAAAACGACTGGCGTTGGGACTCGGAAAACAACCAAACGGTAAAACTTTAGCCTAATTTGCGTCTTTTTCCGTAAAAAACTTGCGACAGCGGTTGCGTTGCGAGAAAATTCCGCGCTTTTCAGGCGGGCGCATTTGGCGTCTGTCCAAATGGCGCGATCACCTGTTTGTGACGGGCCATTTGCGAAAGAGGGTGCGCGGCGCTCCGGACACTCTCTTGGGTCATTCGCTTGCCGGAGTGCAACAAAGCGACTGCATTTCACATCATGCCGGAAAGAAAAACCCTAGCCAACGCAATTCGCGTACTGGCAATGGATGCCGTACAGGCAGCCAATAGTGGCCATCCGGGTATGCCTATGGGCATGGCCGACATTGCCGAAGTTCTTTGGAACGATTTTCTCAAACACAATCCCGCAAACCCTAATTGGTTTGATCGCGACCGAGTAGTGCTGTCTAACGGTCACGGTTCTATGCTGATTTATGCGGTATTGCATCTGACTGGGTATGATTTGCCCATGGAAGAGCTGCGAAATTTCCGTCAGCTCCATTCCAGAACTGCAGGTCACCCTGAAGCTGATGAAACCCCAGGTGTGGAAACCACCACCGGTCCATTGGGACAGGGTTTGGCAAATGCCGTGGGCATGGCCATGGCCGAGCAGGTGCTGGCGAAGCGGTTCAATCGACCCGATCACGAGATTATTGACCATCACACTTACGTGCTGCTGGGTGACGGTTGTCTCATGGAAGGAGTTTCGCATGAGGCGTGCTCGCTGGCCGGTACGCATGGCCTGGGCAAACTGATCGCACTTTATGACGACAATGGAATCTCCATTGACGGTGAGGTCGAAGGCTGGTTTACCGAGAATACACGCCAGCGATTCGAAGCCTATGGGTGGCACGTTATCGATGCAGTCGACGGGCATGACCCGGAAGCGCTGCGCGCGGCTATCGCATCGGCCCAGGAAGAAAATACCAAGCCGTCAATTATATGCTGTCGTACGGTTATTGGTTGTGGCGCCCCGAATAAGCAGGGCACCGAGGCAACCCACGGTGCGCCGCTGGGCGAGGAAGAAATCGCTGCGGCACGCGCGCATCTAGGTTGGGACGCGAAGCCTTTTGAAATTCCTGAAGATGTGTATGCCGGCTGGAATGCCATTAACCGTGGAGCTGAGTTCGAAGCCGCATGGTCCGATCGTTTTGAAGCGTATGCACAAGCCTATCCTGAGCTGGCAAAAGAGTTGCAAAGGCGCCTGAATGGCGGGCTGCCTGAAGACTTTGATCAGCTGGCCTGGGAAGCGGTTGAGAAAATGGACCGGGAAGCCAAAGACATGGCTTCTAGAAAAGCGTCTCAGATGGCGCTGGACGCATACGGCCCGCACCTGCCCGAGCTCATTGGGGGGTCTGCGGATCTGGCCGGCTCCAATAATACTATTTGGAAAGGAAGTCGCGATATCCAGGAGGCTGAGGACGGCGGAAATTACGTTTACTTCGGCGTGCGCGAATTTGGCATGACTGCCATCGCCAACGGCCTGGATCTACATGGCGGATTTATACCGTACGTGGCTACTTTCCTGGTGTTCTCAGATTATGCTCGAAATGCGGTTCGCATGTCGGCGCTGATCCCCTGTGGCACCATCCATGTATATACCCATGATTCCATTGGTTTGGGCGAAGACGGCCCAACCCACCAGCCAGTCGAGCACCTGGCCTCGCTACGTCACATTCCGAATTTAGACGTATGGCGTCCCTGCGATGCAGTTGAGTCAATGGTGGCCTGGAAGGCAGCGTTGCAGCAGCGCGAACAGCCCAGTGCTCTGATTTTCACCAGGCAGGGTATTCCCCATCAGCATCGCACATCAGAGCAACTGCGGCAGATAGAGCAGGGCGCATATGTTTTGCTGGAGCCGGATAATGGGAGCTTTGATGCCATTATTATCGCAACAGGTTCAGAGGTTGGATTGGCTATGGATGCCGCCCGTGAACTAAACGGGCAGGGCAAGCGAATTCGGGTGGTTTCCATGCCCTGTGTGGAACGCTTTGAAGCGCAGCCAATTGAATATCGCCAATCGGTACTGCCAGACCACTGTCGTGCGCGGGTGGCCATCGAAGCCGGGATTGCCGATTACTGGCATAAGTATGTGGGGCTGGATGGAAAGATTATCGGAATGCATAGCTTTGGTGCTTCTGCCCCCGCCAAAGACCTCTTTCCAGAATTTGGATTCACTAAAGATAACGTAATGCAGGCAGTAGAAAGCCTGCTCGATTAAACCATCAGGAGACGATTTGCATGGCTATCAAAATTGCCATTAACGGATATGGCCGAATTGGCCGCAATGTGCTGCGTGCCATTCACGAGTCTGGTCGAAAGAACGAATTCGATGTGGTCGCCATTAACGACTTGGGCGACCCAGCAACCAATGCACACCTCACGCAATTTGACACAGCGCACGGACGTTTTCCTGGTGAAGTAAGTGTTGAAGGTGACGATCTGGTGATCAATGGCGATCGCCTTAAGGTATTCGCAGAGCGCGATCCGTCCAAGCTGCCCTGGGGCGATATGGGCGTTGATGTGGTTTTTGAGTGCACCGGTCTGTTCGCGAACCGCGAGAAGGCATCAATGCACTTACAAGCAGGTGCCAAGAAGGTGCTGATTTCCGCCCCAGCAGGCAAAGATGTAGACGCAACCATCGTCTATGGCGTTAATCACAATAGCCTGCGAGCAAGCGATCAAATCGTTTCGAATGCGTCTTGCACCACAAACTGTCTCGCGCCGCTGGTGAAGCCGTTGCATGAAGCGATGGGTCTGGAAGCTGGTCTGATGACTACGGTTCACGCTTACACGAATGATCAGGTGCTAACCGACGTCTTCCACAAAGACTTGCGCCGCGCCCGATCGGCGACCATGTCGCAAATTCCCACCAAGACGGGGGCGGCAGCGGCCGTTGGCCTGGTATTGCCAGAGCTTGATGGTCGCTTGGATGGATTTGCAGTTCGCGTACCTACCATCAACGTTTCATTGGTTGATCTGACATTTACTGCGGGCCGCGACACCACGGTAGAAGAAGTGAATCAGGTCATGCAGCAGGCCGCTGAAGGCGAATTGAACGGTGTGCTGGGTTATAACGATAAGCCGCTGGTAAGTATTGACTTCAACCACACGCCGCTGTCTTCGAATTTCGATGCAGGATTGACCAAGGTCATTGGCGGAAAGTTAGTGAAAGTCCTGTCTTGGTATGACAATGAGTGGGGCTTCTCGAATCGCATGCTGGACACAGCCAACGCCATGATGGCAGCGGGTTAGAGTCCTTGACTGCGCAATACAAGAAAATGCTTGACCTGCCGCTGGCAGGCAAGCGTTTGCTGATCCGGCAGGATCTCAATGTGCCGCTCGCAGAAGGTAAGGTTAGCAACGACGCGCGAGTGCGTGCGGCACTACCGACGTTGCAAGCCGCATTAGATGCTGGTGCGGCAGTAATGGTGATGTCTCATCTGGGACGTCCATCTGAGGGCGAGTTTTCATCGGAATTTTCCCTGGCACCGGTGGCTGAGCGACTAGGTGCGTTGCTGGGGCGCGAGGTTCCCCTGGTGTCGGATTGGATCAACGGTGTCGATGTTGAACCCGGAGCTATCGTCCTCTGCGAAAACGTGCGTTTTCTGCGGGGTGAAAAAGCGGACGATGAAGGCTTGGCAAAACGTATGGCAGCGCTTTGCGATGTGTTCGTTATGGACGCATTTGGTACAGCGCACCGCGCCCAGGCATCCACTCATGGCGTGGCGAAATTTGCGCAAGAAGCCTGTGCGGGTCCGCTGCTGGACGCAGAGCTCATCGCGTTAGCCACCGCCTTGCGAGATCCAGCCAGGCCGTTAATGGCTGTCGTTGGTGGGTCCAAGGTTTCGACCAAACTTACCGTGCTAGAGAGCCTGTCGGAGACTGTAGATCAGCTCATCGTGGGTGGCGGCATTGCTAACACGTTTATAGCAGCTGCAGGCCATGATGTCGGCAAATCACTGTACGAGCCTGATCTTGTCGCTGAAGCACAGCAACTGATGCGCAAAGTCCAAGAGAACGGTGGCAATATTCCGGTGCCGGTAGACGTGGTCGTGGCGAAAGCATTTAGCGCAGATGCCGAAGCAACGATCAAAAAAGTGGACCAGGTCGACAGCGATGACATGATTTTGGATGTTGGTCCGGAAACGGCTCGGCAGTATGCAGGTATCGTTGGACATGCGGGAACAGTGGTCTGGAATGGCCCGCTGGGTGTGTTTGAGTTCGATGCATTTGCGAACGGCACCAAGGTTCTGGGAGAGGCCATAGCCAATTCCAGCGCGTTTTCCATCGCAGGCGGTGGCGACACCCTGGCTGCGGTTGATCAGTTTGGGTTGGGTGCGGATATTTCCTATATTTCCACCGGAGGCGGAGCGTTCCTGGAGTTTCTGGAAGGCAAAGCGTTGCCTGGTGTCGAAGCGCTACGCGATCGTTGTTAGGCAGCAATGGGCGGCGTAATTTTCGATTTGGATGGCACGCTAACGGACAATTCCGAAGGCATTTTTGCATGTGCCGAATTTGCATTTGCGCAAATGGCGGTTGACCCTCCAAGCCGGACCCAAATGCACGCGTGGGTTGGGCCGTCGCTGCGCCAGAGCCTGACCACACACTTAGGCGGAGATGCTGGCGCAGCCGAGCGAGCGATAGGATTGTACCGTGAGCGCTATGCGGAGATTGGCTTGCTGGAAAATACGGTTTATCCGGGCATAGAGTCGCTGCTCGAAGAGTTGGCAGAGAATAACGTGCCAATGGCCGTGGCGACCTTAAAGCCAGGTGTATATGCCCAGCGGATATTAGAGCATTTTGATCTGGCCAGATTTTTTCAGGCCATCCATGGTGTGGGTCTAGACGGCAGTATGGAGGATAAAGGCGCATTGATTCGGTTGGCATTGGAAAGTCTCGAGGTAAATGCGTCTGAAAGCATCATGATTGGCGATCGTGCGGACGACATGCGAGGAGCAGCCGCGAACGGCGTCACGCCCATTGGCGTACTTTGGGGCTTTGGTTCCGAAGAGGAGTTAGCTCGAACTGGCGCTGAACAGTTGGTGTCGACAGCGGCTCAGTTGCGCAGTCAGATTAAGAATTTAGGTTTTATAGATTCGCGCAGCGCGAATAGCTGCGCATAAGTTTTGGAGAAGAAGATGGATATGGAAGGCTTGCAGAAAATTGCTCAGGCCATGGTGGCCCCAGGCAAAGGCATTTTGGCGATTGACGAAAGTACCGGGACCATCAAAAAACGTTTGGACTCGGTCAACGTTGAATGCACCGAAGAAAACCGTCGGGATTACCGCCAGACATTGTTGACTGCGCCGGGCATTGGAGAGCACATCTCTGGGGCCATTTTGTTTGACGAAACGTTGCGTCAAAGCACAGCAGATGGTCGTGCTATGGTGGATGTAATGCAGTCAGCTGGCATTCTGCCGGGAATTAAAGTGGACAAAGGTGCGCACCCATTGGCAGGTCATCCAGACGAGAAAGTCACTGAAGGTCTGGACGGGCTGCGTGATCGCTTGCAGGAATATTCTGAGCTGGGTGCGAAATTTGCCAAATGGCGCGCGGTGATCACCATTGGCGACGGCATGCCAACCAGTGCTTGCGTAGAAGCAAATGCCCATGCCCTGGCGCGCTATGCGGCGCTTTGCCAGGAGGCGGGCATTGTTCCCATGGTTGAGCCAGAGGTCCTAATGACTGGTGATCACGATTTGGACACGTGCTATGAAGTGACGGAAGCAACCTTGCGCAGCGTATTTTCTTCTCTTTACGAGCAGAACGTACTGCTGGAGGGTACTATTCTGAAAGCAAGCATGGTTGTTCCGGGCGATAAGTGTCCGCAGCAGGCCAGCGTGCAAGAAGTCGCTGAGGCAACATTGCAGTGTCTGTACAACGCGGTACCAGCTGCAGTAGCAGGTGTAGTGTTCTTGTCCGGTGGGCAAAGCGAAGTCGAAGCAACCCAGCACTTGAATGCTATGAACCAGATGCAGCCACATCCATGGCCTTTGTCTTTTTCTTATGGTCGCGCATTGCAGCACGGTGCTCTGGTCAAGTGGGGCGAAAATCCCAGTGCCAATGTGGAAGCAGCACAGAAAATATTGGCGCATCGTGCCAAGTGCAATGGTCTTGCTGCCGTTGGACAATATCAGGATCAGATGGACGCAGCCTAACGCTGCAAGACATCTGTTACGGAAGGGCGCTGCGGCGCCCTTTTTATTTGAGTTGTGCGTGGTGATCGATGCTTACGCGTCCACGCAGACTTTGCTACATTCCCACACCTCTCGAGATTAGCAGCGTATACACGTCCTATGAGCAAAGATAACAAACAAAAAGCGCTCGACTATCACCAGTTCCCCACGCCGGGAAAAATTACCGTAACGCCCACCAAGGCATTGACTACCCAGAGTGATCTTGCCCTGGCTTATTCGCCTGGTGTGGCCGCTGCCTGCGAAGAAATCGCGGCCGACGCCGGTAAGGTCCGAGACTACACCGCGCGAGGCAATCTGGTTGCAGTGATCACGAACGGTAGCGCCGTTCTGGGTTTAGGTGCCATTGGCCCATTGGCATCCAAGCCAGTCATGGAGGGCAAGGGTGTTTTGTTCAAAAAATTTGCCGGTGTTGACGTTTTTGATATTGAGATCGATCAGGATGACCCGGCCAAGTTGGTGGACACAATCGCGTCGCTTGCACCGACTTTTGGCGGCATCAACCTGGAAGATATCAAAGCGCCCGAATGCTTCCACGTCGAGCGTGCACTGCGCGATAGGCTTGATATTCCGGTGTTTCATGATGACCAGCACGGGACTGCCATAATTTGCGCGGCTGCGGTGAGGAATGGTCTACGAATCGTAGGAAAAGAGTTATCAGAAGTGAAGCTGGTCACTTCAGGCGCCGGTGCGGCAGGCATGGCATGTGTGGACCTGCTGGTGACGATGGGGTTGCAACCAGAGAATGTCGTGCTGACGGATCGCGAGGGTGTGGTGTATCAGGGTAGGAATGACCTGGCGTCAGACGATCCAAAAACCCGTTATGCGAAAGATACGAACGCTCGAGAGCTTAAAGAAGTCATCGCGGGCGCGGATATTTTCCTTGGGGTTTCCGTGGGCGGTATCTTGACGAAGCAGATGGTTGCCGAAATGGCTGAAAGCCCAATCATTCTGGCACTGGCTAACCCCAATCCTGAAATTATGCCAGAGGACGCAAAGCAAGAGCGGCCGGATGCAATTGTTGCAACCGGGCGGTCGGATTATCCCAATCAGGTCAATAATGTGTTGTGCTTCCCATACATTTTCCGCGGGGCACTGGATGTGGGCGCAACCGCCATCACCGACGAAATGAAAATGGCTGCCGTCAATGCACTTGCAGATCTAGCACGCAGAGAGGCATCGGACATCAGTGCGGCGGCTTATGGAGGTGACTTACCCCAGTTTGGGCCAGACTATGTAATTCCGCAGCCTTTTGATCCCCGCCTGATCTTGTATGTTGCGCCAGCGGTGGCTCAGGCCGCAATGGACTCAGGCGTGGCCACCAGACCAATTGAAGACATGGACGAGTACGTCGATCGACTGACGCGTTTTGTGTTTAGAACCGGGCTGGTGATGAAGCCCATGTTTGATCAGGCCAGAAAGAATCCCAGACGCGTGGTTTATGCAGAAGGCGAAGAAGAGGTGGTGCTGAGGGCAGTCCGCAATGTGCTGGACGATGGTCTGGCTAAACCCATCCTGATTGCTCGTCCCTCTGTTTTGAAGATGCGACTGGAGAAACTGGGTTTGAATCTGGACTTAGATAATGAAGTAGAGGTGGTCAATCCAGAAGATGATCCCAGGTTCAAGGAGTATTGGTCGCTGTACCACGACAAAATGGAGCGCAAGGGCGTTACGCCAGATATGGCGAAATTCATCACTCGAACTCGCAGCACAGTGATTGCGGCACTTATGGTAGAACGTGGTGAGGCCGATACCATGATTGCTGGCGTAGTGGGCAGGCACCGAAAGATTCTAGGACATGTTCTGGATGTGATTGGCTTGGCGGATGGCGTGCAGGCACCTTCATCTATGTCTGTGCTAGCCACTGAGGATCGCACCCTGTTTGTGAGCGATACCCACGTTAATCCAGAACCTACCAGCGAAGAAATAGCGGCTGCCACCATTATGGCCGCCGAGCGCGTGCGACATTTTGGCAAGACGCCGAAGGTTGCGCTGGTTTGCCATTCCGATTTTGGTTCTCATGATGATGCTTCTTCGCAAAAAATGCGTGACGCGCTACAAATCATTCGACATCGAGAACCTGGGCTGGAAGTAGAAGGCGAGATGAAGGCGGACACTGCGCTCATGGATATCATTCGTAAGCGAGTGTTTCCCAATTCCCGGCTAACTCAGTCGGCTAATCTCCTGGTGATGCCGGACCAGGCATCTGCGCATATCGCGTTTTCCATGACTCGCGTGGTATCAGAGGCCGTGACCATCGGACCGATGGTTATGGGGCTGCGTAAGCCCGCGCACGTAATCACGCCAACGGCGACCGTTCGCCGGGTTGTGAATATGACGGCCATAGCGGTTTGTGACGCGCAGCGTTACTGGCATGCCAGTCAACGAGAGCTAAAAGGCTTATAAAGTGTCGTTAAATTGGGTCCAAATCGGTTGCAAAATGGCCGTTGCGTCGTTATTCTTCCGCGTCTTTTTTGCACGGGTGGCAGCATGAGTCGAAAACCTTTCATTGCGGGCAACTGGAAAATGAATGGCAGTCGTTCCATGGCAGCTGACCTGGCTGGTGCTATCTCTGCTGGTTCAGAAGAGCTCTCGGCCTGTGACATTGGGCTGTTTCCGCCAGCGATCTATCTGCCGTTAGTGGCGGAAAAGCTAGCTGCAAGCGACGTGATTTGTGGTGCGCAAACGCTCAACGAAAACGAAGCGGGTGCATTCACAGGAGAGATTTCCGCAGAAATGGTCGCTGATATTGGCGGCACCCACGTTCTTGTGGGGCATTCAGAGCGTCGAGAGTACTATGGCGAAACGAATGAAATAGTTGCGGCCAAAGCGGCGCGAGCGCTGCAGGCGGGATTGATTCCTGTGTTGTGCGTCGGTGAAACGCTCGAACAGCGCGAAGCGGGCACTACTGAGGCGGTTGTTGGTTCTCAGTTGGACGCAGTGTTGCAAGAGTGCGGTGTACAGGCTTTTGACACAATAATTATTGCCTATGAACCAGTATGGGCAATTGGTACGGGTAAAACCGCGACGCCTGAGCAGGCGCAGGCGGTGCACCAGTATATTCGGTCTAAATTGAGCCAGAAATCCGCGCAGGGCGATGCTACAATAGCCGGCCGCATGCGCATCCTCTACGGAGGAAGCATGAAACCAAGCAATGCAGCAGAGCTTCTGGCTCAGCCGGATATTGACGGCGGCCTGATTGGAGGCGCTAGCTTGAAAGCGGAAGATTTTTTAGCGATCTGTCGCGCAGGTAACGCGGCGGCGCAATAGTGACAACGGCATAGCCGTTAGGGCCAGGATATCTGGCCTACCCATATATTTAAGGATTTTGTGTAGATGACTATCACTTTGCTGGGAATTATTCAGGTGCTTATCGCGATCGCGATGACCGCCATCATCCTGGTGCAGCGCGGCGCTGGTGCTGCAGCTGGTTCTGGTTTTGGCGGCGGTGCTTCGGCGACCGTTTTTGGCTCACGCGGTTCTGGTTCATTTTTGACCAGAGCGACCGCAATTCTGGCCACCGCGTTTATCGCGGTAACTATCGTGATGGCTGTAATGGCAAAGAATGCGGTGGTGCCAGAAGAAGGCGTTGATTTGGGTGTGATGGAAGGTGTTGGTGCGCCAGTTGAGCAGCAGCTCGAAGATGTCCCCACGCTGGAGCCCGCAGCAGACGACGTGGATGTCGACGACGCGCCTGGTTTAGAGCTTGAGCCGGAATCGGCCACTCTCGACGACGAGCCTGCGTTGGAAGTTGAGACAGTTGAAGACTCCGAAGGTTAGGTCCTTCGGTATCGGGGTGGTCGCTCCCCTAATAGTGACAGTAAAGCCGATGTGGTGGAATTGGTAGACACGCTATCTTGAGGGGGTAGTGGCGAAAGCCGTGCCGGTTCGACTCCGGCCATCGGCACCAAACGACAGCTGCGAAATCAATCTGGTTTCGCAGCTTTGTTTCGTCCGCGATTTGCGGCGGCTTTTTGCCTATTCGGTAGCGCCGGATGCAAGAACAAAGCAGGCCAGTCGATCGCAGTTAATGAAATGTGGTGTCGCTATGAGAGCGGCGAAAAAGGAAGCAATCGATGCTTGCGGAATATATTCCCATATTGATGTTTTTGGGCTTTGCTACGGTCTTTGGTCTGATCCTGATGGTGGTCGGTGCTGTCTTAGGGCCAAAACGAGGCAACGCAGAAAAGCTGTCCCCTTATGAATGTGGCTTTGAGGCTTTTGAAGACGCACGGATGAAGTTTGATGTGCGCTATTACCTTGTTGCCATCTTGTTCATAATTTTTGATCTAGAGATTGCCTTCCTGTTTCCTTGGGCGGTCGTGCTCGACAAGATCGGAATGTTCGGGCTGGTCTCCATGTTTATCTTCTTGTTCATCCTGGTGGTGGGCTTCATTTACGAATGGAAAAAAGGAGCGCTGGAATGGGAGTAGCGCATCAACTCAATGCGGTTGACGATATCCTGCGACCGGATGCCGTCAACAATCCTGTGCTAAACAAGGGCTTTGTTACTGCTCGTGCGGATGACCTGCTGAACTGGGCCAAAACCGGTTCTTTGTGGCCAATGACATTTGGATTGGCCTGCTGTGCAGTGGAGATGATGCATGCTGGAGCCGCGCGGTATGACCTGGATCGCTTTGGTGTGATCTTTCGTCCCAGCCCCAGACAGTCAGATGTAATGATTGTGGCTGGCACCCTGGTCAATAAGATGGGCCCCGCCCTGCGCAAAGTATACGATCAAATGGCTGATCCCAAGTGGGTTATCTCAATGGGTTCATGTGCCAACGGCGGCGGTTACTATCACTATTCCTACTCGGTGGTTCGCGGATGTGATCGTATCGTTCCGGTAGATATTTACGTGCCGGGTTGCCCGCCTACTGCAGAAGCCCTGGTCTACGGCATTTTGCAGCTGCAAAAGAAGATCAAACGTAGCGAATCAATTTCGCGTAAGTCATGACAGAGCAAGAAAAGACACTGGCCGAGCGCATTAGCGAGGCATTTGAAGGCAAAGTTCGCGACGTTAGCGTCGCGGCCGATGGCATTGTCACGTGCGAGGTGCTGCCAGAGCACTGGCTATCTGTAGCTCGCGGTCTGCGGGATGATGAACAATTCGCATTCGAGCAGCTGACCGATCTGTGTGGCGTGGATTACTTTACTTACGGCATGGATGAGTGGCGCACCGACGAAGCCACTAAGGAAGGATTTTCCCGAGGTGTCGTTGCAGAAGTTACGCCGGGGCGTTTCGATTGGGAAGATCGGCCGCAAGTAGAGATGGAAAATCGCTACGCTGTGGTCGTGCACCTCATTTCTGTGAAGCACAACCACCGCGTGCGTATGCGTACCTTGGCTGCCGATTGGGAAATGCCAACGGTGCCTTCACTGGTGGATATCTGGAACGGTGTCAATTGGTTCGAGCGTGAGGCTTTTGACATGTACGGCATTGTTTTCGAAGGGCATCCGGATTTGCGCCGTATCTTAACGGACTATGGTTTTGTTGGGCATCCGTTCCGCAAGGACTTCCCGCTCATCGGTAACGTCGAAATGCGCTACGACGAAGAGAAAGGGCGCGTCATCTACGAGCCCGTAACCATTGAGCCGCGTACGCTGGTGCCTAAAGTGATTCGCGAAGACTCCCGTTATGTAGACAGCAAGGAGGATGGTCTGCATGGCTGAAATCCGTAACTACACCATGAATTTCGGGCCGCAGCATCCATCGGCCCATGGCGTGCTGCGTCTGATCCTGGAAATGGATGGCGAGGTGGTTCAGCGTGCCGATCCACACATTGGTTTGCTGCATCGCGGTACCGAGAAGCTCGCCGAAAGCAAGCCCTACAACCAGTCTATCGGTTATATGGACCGGCTCGATTACGTCTCGATGATGTGCAACGAGCATGCTTATGTGCGCGCTATCGAACAATTGCTAGGCGTAGAGGCACCCATTCGAGCCCAGTACATTCGGACCATGTTCGACGAAGTCACCCGAATTTTGAACCACTTGATGTGGATCGGAACCCACGGGCTGGATTTGGGTGCGATGACACTGTTTCTGTACGCCTTCCGCGAGCGTGAGCAATTAATGGATTGCTACGAAGCGGTGAGCGGCGCACGCATGCATGCGACCTATTATCGACCGGGTGGTGTTTATCGCGACTTGCCCGAAAGCATGCCCCGATTCGAAGAGTCCAAGTGGACCCGTGGCGAAGACCTCAAGCGCGCAAATGCCTGGCGCGAAGGTTCTCTGCTTGATTTTCTGCAGGCGTTTACTGACGACTTCCCTGCGCGAGTTGATGAATACGAAACCCTGCTCACGGACAATCGTATTTGGAAACAGCGCACCGTCAGCATCGGCGTAGTGTCACCGGAAAGGGCGCTACAGCTAGGTTTTACTGGTCCCATGCTGCGCGGTTCAGGTATTGCCTGGGACTTACGTAAGAAGCAGCCTTACTCCATGTATGACCAAGTTGAGTTCGACATTCCCATTGGCACTAATGGTGATTGTTATGACCGCTATCTGGTGCGCGTGGAAGAGATGCGCCAGTCCAACGAAATTATCAAGCAGTGTATTGCGTGGCTGCGAGATAACCCCGGACCGGTCATGCTGGAAAACTTCAAAGTGTCTCCACCTCATCGGGAAGAGATGAAGGACGACATGGAAGCGCTTATCCATCACTTCAAGCTATTCACCGAGGGTTACCACGTACCAGCGGGCGAAGCTTACTGCGCAGTAGAAGCACCCAAGGGTGAGTTCGGTGCGTACATTGTGAGCGATGGTTCCAATAAGCCGTTCCGGCTGCATTTGCGCGCTCCCGGTTTTGCACATATTTCTGCCATGGACGAGATGGTCCGTGGCCACATGCTGTCTGATGTCGTTGCCGTAATCGGCACGCAGGACATCGTTTTTGGCGAAATTGATCGCTAAACACGGCAAAGAGAATTGGTTATGAGTACCGAGTTATTAAATCCACAATCGCGTCAGGAAATTGACCACTGGGTGGCGAAGTTTCCGCCAGATCGGAAGCGTTCGGCAGTAATCCAGGCGCTTACTATTGCCCAGGAGCAACACGGTGGTTGGCTGTCAAAGGACGTCATCAAAGCCGTCGCCGAGTATCTGGATATACCGGAGGCCTGGGCATATGAAGTGGCGTCTTTTTACTCCTTGTTTCATCTGGAACCGGTGGGCCGGAACAAGGTGGCCATTTGCACCAACATCTCCTGTCACCTGTGTGGCGCGGGAGAAATTGTTTCTCATGTTGAAAACAAGCTTGGCATCAAGCTGGGCCAGACCACTGACGATGACCGCATAACGCTAGTCGTTGAAGAAGAGTGTCTGGCAGGCTGTGTTGGCGCGCCGATGATGGTGGTGAATGGTCATTACCATGAAAACCTGACCCCTGAAAAAGTAGACGAAATTCTGGACGGGCTCGAATAATGTCGGAAAAAGTTGTACTGACAACCCTGGACTTTGATGAGCCGTGGACGCTGGAGAACTACCGCAAGATCGGTGGCTACCAGGCATGGGAAAAGATACTCAAAGAACAAACCCCGCCAGAAGAAATTATTGAAACGGTCAAGCAATCTGCGCTGCGTGGTCGCGGCGGAGCAGGTTTTCCCACGGGTTTGAAGTGGTCATTTATGCCACGTCAGGCGCCGGGCCAAAAGTACGTGCTTTGCAATTCTGATGAATCAGAGCCCGGTACCTGCCACGACCGCGATATTCTGCGCTATAACCCGCATGCGGTAATTGAAGGAATGGCCATTGGCGGGTATGCCATGGGTGCTACCGTGGGCTACAACTACCTGCGTGGTGAATTTCACCATGAACCATTTCACCGCATTGATGACGCAGTAAAAGAGGCGTATCAAGCGGGCTTGCTGGGTAAAGATATTCAGGGATCTGGCGTAGACTTCGATCTTTATACGGCTCTTGGTGCCGGAGCGTATATTTGCGGCGAAGAAACTGCTTTGATGGAGTCGCTGGAAGGTAAGAAAGGCCAGCCACGATTCAAGCCGCCGTTTCCGGCCAATTTTGGTCTGTATGGAAAGCCAACCACTATTAACAACACCGAGACGTTTGCTTCGGTGCCGTCGATTATGCGCAATGGCGCGGATTGGTTCCTCAATATCGGTAAACCAAACAATGGTGGCCCCAAGTGTTTTTCTGTCTCTGGCCACGTGAACAATCCAGGCAACTACGAGCTGGCGCTGGGAACACCGTTTTCTGAATTACTTGCCAATGCCGGTGGGGTTCGGGACGGCAACAAGCTAAAGGCTGTTATTCCCGGTGGTTCATCCATGCCGGTGCTGCCTGCAGAAACCATGATGGATATCACCATGGATTTTGATGCATTGCAGAAGGCTGGATCAGGTCTTGGTTCTGGCGCAGTGATTGTGATGGACGAAACCACAGATATGGTCCTGGCGTGCCAGCGCATATCTCGCTTCTACTACAAGGAATCCTGCGGTCAGTGTACGCCGTGCCGCGAAGGCACCGGGTGGATGTATCGCGTGCTTACCCGCATCGTGGAAGGGCGCGGACGTCCAGAAGATATTGAGTTATTGAAGGCTGCTGCCGGACAAATCGAAGGCCACACTATTTGTGCCTTCGGGGAAGCGGCAGCATGGCCAGTACAAGGCTTTTTGCGCCACTACTGGCACGAATTTGAGTATTACGTGGAGCACGGTCGATCCATGGTTGAAGGTGCAACGGAGGTTGCGGCATGAGCGAGACGAGTGCACCGCAGCAGACTGACATGGTCAGCATAGAAATTGATGGTGTAGAAACCAAAGCAGCAAAAGGCTCGATGATTATCGAAGCCGCTGATGACCTGGGTATCGACATTCCACGGTTCTGCTATCACAAAAAGCTGTCAATTGCGGCCAACTGCAGGATGTGCCTGGTTGATGTGGAGAAAGCGCCCAAGCCATTACCTGCATGCGCGACCCCCGTTATGGATGGGATGAAAGTGTATACCCAGTCCAAACGCGCACGGTCAGCGCAGCAGAACGTCATGGAGTTCTTGCTCATCAATCATCCGTTGGATTGCCCTATTTGCGATCAGGGTGGTGAATGTGAGCTGCAAGATGTATCCATGGGATACGGTAAGTCTGCGTCACGATTCACTGAGCGCAAGCGCGTGGTCAAGGACGAAAACCTTGGCTCGCTGATCTCAACTGAGATGACCCGTTGCATTCATTGCACCCGCTGTGTGCGTTTTCTGGATGAAATTGCCGGAACCAACGAGCTTGGTGGCATGGGTCGAGGTGATCGCACCTTTATATCGACCTTTATTGGTCGGTCGGTCGACTCAGAAATGTCCGGGAATATCATCGACCTGTGTCCCGTTGGCGCGTTGACCAACAAGCCATTTCGGTACTCGGCTCGGGCCTGGGAAATGCGCTCAAACCCAGCGGTTGCACCACACGATGCGGTGGGTTCCAACTATCACTTGCACCTAAAACGCGGCCGGATCATGCGCAGTGTTCCCCGCGAAAACGAGCGAGTGAATGAGAACTGGTTGCCAGACCGCGATCGATGGGGCTACATGGGACTGTACTCGGACGAGCGTGCGACCCAGCCTCAGATTAAGGTTAACGGCCAGTGGAAAGACGTGAGCTGGGACGATGCCATAGAGCGCACGGCGGAGATCCTCCGTGAATCCCAGGCTGACGAAACTGGATTCTTATTGTCTCCCCAAGCTAGCTGCGAGGAATTACACCTGGCGGTCAAGATTGCCCATGCCTTGGGAATCAAGAATGTGGACCATCGGCTCAAGGAGCGAGATTTCTCAGGTACGCAAAGAGCGCCGCGAGTGGATGTGGAGATTACCGATATCCACACGCACGACGCCGTGTTTATTGTTGGCGCAAATCCGCGCCACGATCAGCCAATGATTGGTCATCAAATTCGTCAGGCTGAGCGCAACGGAGCGAAAATATTCGCCCTGAATGCTCGCGATTATGACTGGGTATTCAACGTGGATGCCAAGTCTATCGTCGCGCCGCATGCGTTATCTGAAGGCATCCAATCTGTGGGCGCGGGCAAAGGCGAGTTTGCACAGCAGGTTAAAGATGCCCTGCAAGAGGCAAAAGCCCCACTGATATTGCTGGGTGATGTGGCCATGCAGGATCGCAACGCCGCAACTATCCGAGCGCAAGCCGCTGACTTAGCGGAAGCAGTTGAGGGCAAGCTGTTGGAGATGCCCCAAGGCGCAAATGCTCTGGGAGCCTGGCAGGCAGGCGCGGTGCCATCTTTTGACGGTGAGCCGGGTATGCATGCTGCCGACATGATAACCAAGCAGTTGCGCAACTACGTGATCTACGGTTTTGAGCCCATGCAAGACACTGCATGGGGCCGGGATGCCCAGAACGCATTGGAAGCGGCCGACGCTGTAGTGTATTTCGGTGCATTTGTCACCGACGAAATACGCGCGGCCGCCGACGTCATTTTACCGCTGGCGGTTATTCCAGAAGTAGAAGGGGCGTTGGTCAACCTGTCAGGTCATATGCAAATTTCCCGCGGCGAGACGCTACCGCCGGGCGATGCGCGGGCTGGCTGGAAGATTCTGCGAGTCTTAGGTAATCAGCTGGGCCTGGAAGGATTTGAGTACACCAGGGCTGAGCACGTTCGTGCAGAGTTTGCCGGCAGCCAGGCACCAGAGTTTTCCGGTGGCGAGAAAACCGCTGATAAGAAAGCAAACGTACTCCTGGAAACTCCAATGTACGCGAGTGACGGCATGGTTCGACGCTCTGGTCCGCTGCAAGCTACCGTACACGGCGAGCTGGCTGGCATCAGCATTTCTGCTGCCGACGCGGAGAAGCTCGGAGTTTCCCATGGTACGGAGCAGGTCTGTGAAGTGGACGGAACCCAACGCAATTTGATGGTTCGCGTGGATAGCACCTTGCCCCAAGGCGTGATTCGGGTGGCGATGGGTGTACCGGGCAACGAGGCGTTGGTGTCAGCGAGTCACATTTCGGTGGGGGAGAAGTAAATGGCACTGCCAGAAATTCACCCGTTGATCTGGACCTTTGTATTCGTTGCTATTGTAACGGTATCAATTACGCTCCTGGTGGCCGGCGTTGTTTACGCCGAGCGTCGCATTATTGGGTTTATGCAATCTCGCATGGGCCCGAACCGGGTAGGCCCTTGGGGCATCCTGCAATCTTTCGCAGACGTTTTTAAGCTGCTTACCAAAGAAATCATTGTCCCGACAAAATCCAATAAGTTTCTATTCTTATTGGCGCCTATGGTTTCGCTGATACCGGCGTTTGCGGCCTGGGCGGTGGTGCCATTTGATACGAATTTTGTGCTGGCCGATATTGATGCAGGCTTGTTGTACGTCCTGGCGATGACATCACTGGCTGTTTACGGCGTAATCATTGCTGGCTGGGCATCCAACTCCAAGTACGCTTTTCTCGGTGCCATGCGATCGGCAGCGCAAATTGTTGCCTATGAAATTGCCATGGGTTTTGCTTTGGTTGGGGTGCTTATTGCCGCAGGTAGCTTGAATCTGGGCGATATTATCATGGCGCAGAGCGGGCACGTGGGTAACTGGTTCTGGCTGCCGCTACTACCGATATTTGTCATCTACTTCATCTCCGGTGTCGCAGAGACCAACCGCGCACCCTTCGATGTAGCCGAAGGTGAGTCAGAGATCGTCGCTGGTTTTCACGTCGAGTACTCGGGTTCGGTGTTCGCGCTTTTCTTCCTGGCCGAATACGCCAACATGTGGATGATTGCGATTTTGTCCGCGGTGATGTTTGCCGGCGGCTGGCTGTCGCCATTCCAGGGATTGCTGCCTGACGATAGCTTCCTGGCGCAGTCAAGCATTGTCTGGCTGCTGCTGAAGATGGGCTTCTTCATGTTCCTGTTCCTGTGGTTCCGCGCAACGTTTCCACGCTATCGCTACGATCAGATTATGCGATTGGGCTGGAAGGTCTTTATTCCAATAACCATAGTCTGGCTGCTGCTAGTGGCGTGGGCGGTGGTTGAAAAAGTACTGTGGTGGGCTCCTTAAATGCGTAGCTTCGTTCAATATCTAAAATCCCTGGCGCTGCTGGAATTGATGCGCGGCATGGGCGTTACGGTGCGGTATCTTTTCCGCCCAAAATTCACCATTCGCTATCCGGAGGAGAAGACGCCAAAGTCCAGTCGCTTTCGGGGACTGCATGCTCTTCGTCGATATCCAAACGGGGAAGAACGGTGTATCGCGTGCAAGCTGTGCGAAGCGGTTTGCCCCGCTTTGGCCATCACGATCGATTCGGAACAGCGCGAAGATGGTACGCGACGAACTACACGTTACGACATCGACTTGTTTAAGTGCATTTACTGCGGATTCTGTGAAGAATCCTGCCCAGTCGATTCCATCGTCGAAACCGATATTCACGAATTCCATTTTGAAAATCGCGGCGAAAATATCGTGACCAAGTCCCAGCTCTTGGCTATTGGCGATCGATATGAAGAGCAAATTGCCGCAGCGCGTCGTGCCGACGCTGCATATCGATAGGGGCTGAGGATGAGTATTGAACTGATACTGTTTTACGCGTTTTCAGCAGTCCTGGTCGGATCAGCGCTGGCGGTCATAACCGTGCGCAACCCGGTGTATGCGGCGCTGCTGCTGGTGCTGTGCTTCTTTACCAGCGCGGCTATCTGGATGTTGTTGGAAGCAGAGTTTTTAGCCATCACTCTCGTGCTCGTATACGTGGGCGCGGTAATGGTGCTGTTTTTGTTCGTCGTTATGATGCTGGACATCAATCTTGCACCCATGCGAGAAGGCTTCGCCCGATTCCTGCCGGTGGCGGCCATAGTGGCCATAGTGATGTTGATCGAGATGGTCGCAGTCTTGGGGGCCAAGAACTTTGGTTTCGAAAAGTTTGCCGCTCCGGTGCCCCATCCGGAGGGATACAGCAATACCAAAGAGTTGGGCGAGATGCTGTATACCCAGTTCGTGTTTCCGTTCGAGGTAGCGTCGGTCATTCTCCTGGTTGCTATCGTCGCAGCTATCGCGCTTACCATGCGCAAGCGGCCAGAGACACGCTACCAGGAACCGTCTCGTCAGGTTGAGGTTAAGAAAGAGGATCGCCTGCGCATCGTCAAGATGGACGCAGAGTCGAAGAAGGGTTAAGCATGGTCACGCTGTCACATTTTCTCATCCTGGGCGCAGTGCTCTTCTGCATTGCGGTAGCGGGCATATTCATCAACCGCAAAAACATCTTGATCTTGCTTATGGCAATTGAATTGATGTTGCTTGCGGTGAACATGAATTTTGTCTCATTTTCTCGATACCTTGGCGATACCAGTGGCCAAGTATTTGTCTTCTTTATCTTGACCGTTGCAGCTGCCGAGGCCGCAATTGGATTAGCGATTTTGGTGGTGCTGTTCCGCAATAAGCAAAGCATCAACGTCGCCGATATCGATAGCTTGAAGGGCTGATGGGTATGCTGAATCAATATCTAATCATTGCGCTGTCGCCCCTGTTGGGCGCGATCATCGCTGGCCTTTTCGGTCGACAGATTGGTCGGGCAGGCGCACATTGGATCACCATTCTGGCTGTGGCTGTTTCCTGTGTGCTGTCGTTGGACGTATTGCGCCAATTCATATTTGAAGACTTACAGGTATTTAATGGCGCGGTTTAT
>CAZVYE010000036.1:0-7505 GCA_964630895.1 uncultured Gammaproteobacteria bacterium
GCAATACCCCGCCTGAACAGAATCCGATCGCACCAAAGACCTATCTATAGTTAGGTCGAGTAGACGCTGACCGCAAACCCCGGCCCGTCTGATAGTTTTGAACTAACCATTCTTCCCTAACGCATCTAGCGCTAATTCGATGTCGCTCGGGGAAAAGCCATTGATCCGCTTTTGTCCAATAAGAATTACCGGAACGGTGTCGCTATCCAGTTGCCAAAACAGCTTCCCTGCGGCCGCATCCTTGTCTACTACCAAATCAGCGAACTCTACGCCGTTGTCTGCAAAGTACTCCCGGGCTTTAACACAGAACGGGCACGTAGAAGTCCCAAACAAGACGACCTTGGAACCCGTCTGTGCAAAATATTCTTGATAGTCACCCGTTTCCAGTATTTGCGGCTCTTCAGAGTCAACCCATCGATTGATCTGTATGGCTCCTGCGCCAATTATCCCGCAGATACTCAGCACCGCTATAATATCCAGAATCCTATTTGCTTTTCGCCGCATTTTACTTCTTCCTTTCTCAAAGTAACTATTTCTTGTACCTGAGGTACAACCGCCAAATATTGCATGGTCAATTTGCCATCGAGACGTGCAATCGAGCTATCGTTTTTGAGACAGATGGTTTAGAGACAAGGACGGGTTATAGTTTCAAACGCAAAAACGTTGTTTATAAAGACAGTCCGTCGGGAACGAGGCTGGTATGCGTGGAGATCACACTTAGTGCAACTCGAATGCGAATTGCGCTGCCATCAAGAGCCTATCCAAGCTTCTGTTTAGATAGGGACGCGACCCCGACCTGGGAGGGGAAGCAATGACTGGTCGCGCCAAGATTACTTGATGAACTCACTCTTTGGGTGGAATAGAATCTCTCTGGGCCGAGGCATTGCAATTACCGTCGCTTAGCTCGCCGCACGCCGAAGTCAACCATGTCTTAATAGCGGCATCAATTTGCTCAGGTGCAAAAACATTGATACGCGTCGCACCGATGAGTAGCACGGGAACCGAATCGCTATCGAGGCTCTCGAAAAGCTCAGCTGCCGACTCATCCTTATCAACTACAAGATCCGCAAATCGAACGCCTCGTTTAGCCAGATGGTCTCGTACATCCTTACAGAAAGGGCATGTGGACGTTCCAAATAACACCACGTCCTGTTGGGTCGCAGAAAAGTATCGGCTGTAGTCTCCAGTTTGTTGGGCAGGCACATCGCCTCTTAGAAGATCGCGACCGGTGTGCACGGCAGCCGCGCTGATGGCTGCACACAGCCCAGCAACGGCAAGTAGAGCGACAAATCCTTTTAAGTGTTGCAGCATGTTCTTATCCTCATAATTCATTGAAGAGCGCAGATGCATCAATGCACCTGCGCTGATCTTTCTTAACCGCCCCAGCAGCGTCGCATGCACTGATGGGCCTCAGCGCGACAAATTTCAGGCGCGGTACCCGCTGCATGACAGGCTTGTGCTTCAAATGCACAATAGTCCTCACACTGATATAAACCTGCGCTAGCAGAACCTATGCCTGCGCCAATGCCGATTACTGCTGCAAGTACAATCTTCTTCAACTTAGTCATTACTACATCTCCATAAATGTGTTCTGAATTCACCCGAACATGGGCTGGCTCACACACAACCCATTTGTCCGGCGCGGAGATAGATTGCAGCCAAATCACGTGACCCGTTATCGCATTTCGGACCGAAAAGTTGGCTCTCAGGAACATAAAGTGTTGCAGTGGGACAAATTTCTGTGGGTAAAGGACGCTTCATCGACAGCACGAAGCGAACTGTCTATAGTCCGCATCTGAAACGATCATGAGTAAATGTGGTACTTGTTTCTGGAGTCGACTGCTGCCTCGCTGCCTGCCTGCAACTTCGCACCTTTCGAGTCCAACGATCACAAGACTGTTATCCAAGGTCCCACACTTTGTGTGCAGGGCTGGTGCGCTCAAAGCAACGTCGTGATAAGCATGGCCGGCTGCAGGCGGATCTTTATAGCTTGCTAGTGCAAAGCTTTATGAAATGTGCTGCGCATTTTTAATGACCGCAGTCGTCGCGCGCCGAATGCAAAAGCTTTCCAGAGCAGCCAGGGTAACTAATCGGTCAATCTGCAACGAAGGTGATTTATGCAAAAGAAATACGCAATTGGTTTACTAACTGTAGTTCTAGGGGTATGCGGGAGCATTCTCAGTGTGCATGCTTACTATCCCGGATACCCTCTCGATTTCTGCACCCACAATGGCGATATATACACGGCCGTTCCAACCGGTCAAAGTTGCCCGCAGATATTGCCGCAGTCTGATACCCATAAAACGATGCACGGTATTCCAAGCACCCAAGACATTAGTGTGGAGCTGGAAGAATGCAACTGGGGACTAGATCCATTCCACGGAGAGTAAGCTGGATTCGCCGCTCTCCACAGCTTGGCTTACAGCTGTTTCTCGGATTCGCTCTGATAGTCGCCAGCGGGAGTCTGAGCGCAAATAACGCTCGATTCTCCAATTTATGGGTAGATGATGGCCTGCCTGGCAAGACCGTATGGGGCGTCGCGCAAGATAGCCTTGGCTTTGTTTGGATTGGCGGCAGCGGAGGCATAGTAAGGTACGACGGATACGAGCTCCAACCCTATTTCACTGCAGACCATGGTGCGGTTTTGCCTGCTCACGCGACAGTTAGAAGCGTGATTATTACCGATCATGATCAAATGTGGGTCGGGACTCTGGGTGATGGGTTGTATCGTGCAGACCTGTATGGACAAAACGGGCAGCCTGGTATATCTGCGGTACCAACTGCCGGTAACTCAGTGCGCAGCTTGCTTGCGGAACCAGCTGCGCTCTGGGCAGGCACCGAGCGCGGCCTGGAACGTATCGATACTGGCAACGCTGATGCAATCCTGTTTCCATTCTCTGACGGGCCGCAAGGTAAAGGCGTCCTGTTTGTACATCGCTGGGCAGACCAAACTCTGATTGTCGGTCATGCCGACGGGCTCGCACTCTTTGACGAGGTCAGTCAGTCTTTTGAGCCCTATATGCCAGAGGCTTTCTCAGGCAGTAGTGCAACAGCCATTGCCTCAACGAGTAATGGTGGCTGGTGGGTCGGCACCGACCGCGGTTTGGCCCACATCGCCACGGACTCACCAGTGCAAATTTCTTGGAACCAAACCTTACGCGGCAGTCCGGTGATTTCCATCGAGTCTACTGGAGATCTCACCTGGGTGGGAACAAAGCGAAAAGGGCTGTATCTGCTGCGCGGCGGCGAGCTGGTAGAGCATTTTACCCACCAGCCTTTGCGTGATAATTCTCTTAGCGATAATGCAGTCACCGCGATTTATGCAGATCGAAGCGGCTCGGTCTGGGCTGGCACCTTTTCGGGCGGTTTAGACCGGCTAAATCCTCACACGCTTAGATTTGGCATGCACAATGCTTGGACCAAGGGCCTGGACTGTCTACCGGACGAACAGATATACAGTTTACTGCGCGATCCTACCGGCACAACCTTGGTTGGCACTGGGGCGGGATTGGTTACTTACCGGCCAGACCAAGCCTGTGCAAGGACCGTCAATTGGACGACCTCCGTGCAGGACATTCTGCAAACCCAACAAGGAACGCTTTGGATAGCCGGCACCAGCGGGGTTGCCAGAATCACCTCGGATGGCCCCCAATCCGTTGCGCAGTTACCGGTGCTCCCAGGCTTCACTTTTGATCTGTTAGAGTTGCCTTCAGGTGACATAGCAGCGGGCAGAGTCGGCGAGCTGGTCACGCTTAACGTGGAAGACCAAGCGACTAGCACCGTGCCGTTTTCTGATCATGCAAGACCCAGCGTGTATACCATTACTGGTCCAGGCCCTGAATACTATCTGGCTACAAACCTGGGCGTATACCGTTGGCGTCCCGGCGATCCTGCACAGCCACTTCTGCCAGCAACAGGCGCTCCAGAGCGCTATGCTGAAACCGTATATTTCGACCGAGAACAAACGCTTTGGGTGGGCTATCGCAGCCTGGGGCTGGTTCGATACGATGTTCAGGGGCTGGAGATGGAGCGGATACCGACTCGGCAAATCGGCAGTGTTTCTGCGATTCTGGAAGCCGAAGATGGGGCTCTCTGGATTAGTACCAACAATGGTTTGTGGCGGCGCAGCCTGGACGGCGTCATGCGCAAGTTTGGCGCAGCAGACGGTCTGCAATCTAATGCATTCATTAGAAATGCCTCGAATAAGGCGGCAGATGGAACGCTAATGTTTGGCGGCCGACGTGGTTGGAACGCGTTCAGGTCGGAAGCAATCATAGCCAATACCCAACCACCAACAATGGCCATTACGGACGTCAGCTTATTCAATCAGTCGATCCGCGACATTGCGAACGATCGAACCGGCATCTCAGGTCTCCCGTTTGAATACTTAGAGCAACTCGTCTTTAACCATACCGACGACGTCATCAGCATTCATTTCTCAGGATTACATTACGCCAGTCCAGATAGAAATCGCTTTCGATTTCAGCTTGCAGGTTTTGACTCGGCCTGGCGCGAAGTCGGCTCGAACCAACGCCAGGTTACTTACACCAACCTTCCCTGGGGACGCTACCAGTTTGTATTGCACGCGGCGAACTCCGACGGCGTTTGGAGCACGCAGGCAAGAACACTTGATCTGATCGTACAAACACCGTGGTGGGCCCGCTGGTGGTCGTTGCTAACGTACGTCACGATAGCACTCATGATCCTGTTAGGTTATGGTCGGCTGCGAGCGCAACAAGCTAACCGCCGCGCACAAAGGTTGGAGCAAGAAGTGGCTGCCAGGACTATGGAACTGGCCGAGAACGCAGGCAAGATTGCCGAACAAAAGAAATTCATTGAGACGCTATTAGATAAGAAAAACTCCTTGTTTGCGAACGTGTCGCACGAGTTTCGCACTCCGCTCACATTGATTCTGGGGCCGCTTCAAGCGCTTATCCAGGATCCCAGATTGCGCGATGTTCGTGATACCCATCAGCTCATGCATCGAAATGCGTCCAGACTGCTCCATTTGGTCGATCAACTGCTGGAGCTGGCGCGAAATGCTGGTCCCCAAAGCGTCAAACCGAGACCAGTGAATTTGGCGCAATTGCTGCAGTTTGTGGTTGCCTCATATCGAACGCTGTCAAATCAAAAGTCCATCGAATTAAGCCTTTCCGTATCGGGTGAGTTTTATGCCGACTTAGTCGAAGACGCATTGGAAAGAATGGTTGGCAATCTGCTCTCAAACGCTATCAAGTATACTCCGGAAGGAGGCTGTGTTTCTGTCAGGCTAGAGCAACGAAACGAGCTTGCGGTAATCAGAGTAGCGGACAATGGCACGGGCCTGAGTGAGCACGAGCGAAAAGCAATCTTCCGGAAGTTTACAAGGTTGGTTCGTCATCAGGACGAAGACGGCAGCGGAATAGGTTTAGCGCTGGTTAAAGAACTTGCCGAATTTCACGGCGGCAGCGTTTGCGCCGAGGGCAATCAGGCAGGTGGCTCGACGTTTGTTCTCAAACTTCCCCTATGTGCCGACACATCCGTGCTAGTCGATGCTGATAATAGCGAGACTGCATCGGCTACCAAATTGCAACAGCGCGTCTGCGAGGGTAAGTCGTCCGTGCTGATTATCGAAGACTTCCCAGACATGCGAGATTACATAGCCAACGTATTGGCTTCTGATTTCGACTGCAACACTGCCTCGAATGGTAAAGCCGGAATCGAGATAGCTCTGGAAAGCATGCCCGATCTTATCCTTTCGGACGTCATGATGGATGGTATGGATGGCTTCGAAGTTTGTGCCGCCGTACGCAAAGATGAGCGACTATCACATATCCCAGTGCTACTTCTGACTGCCCGCAGCGGCAAAGATAGTCGCATGCGTGGCTGGGACGCATTTGCCGATGATTACATGGTTAAACCGTTTGATGCAAATGAACTGCGACTGCGCATCCATAGTCTGTTGGAAGTACGTAAGAAGCTCAGTGGCGAAGTGAAACGAGTCATCGCAACCGAAAATCAGTTGCCCAGGCAGCTCAACAAATGCGACCGGACATTTGTCAAGAAGGTCACCGCTGTGGTGCAACGTGGATTTTCAGAAGTAGGATTTTCTCGTGCCGATTTAGCCCAAGCAATGGCCGTATCCGAGCGTCAACTGCAGCGCAAACTGAAGGCACTTACAGATCAGAACCCGTCGGAATTCTTGCGCGACTTTCGCTTACGCAAAGCGTGCGAACTCTTGCGAGACGGCGAGCAAGTGGGCCTCGTTGCTGAGCGTTGTGGATTCAGCTCTAGCACGCAGTTTTCTCACACGTTTAAGAAGTACTGCGGAGTTACGCCGAAACAGTTCCAGACCGACCATATTCAGCGTTGTCGAGACGCCGCTGTCTGAACGTGCTTCC
This sequence comes from uncultured Gammaproteobacteria bacterium, assembly GCA_964630895.1. Lineage (GTDB taxonomy): Bacteria > Pseudomonadota > Gammaproteobacteria > Xanthomonadales > SZUA-38 > CAZVYE01. The sequence continues at coordinate 6,381 of CAZVYE010000036.1, forward strand.
GTTTCGGCCTTCTAGGTCTGGCGCAAGACGGCCACTAGAATCAGTTGTCCGGAAACCTACTTCCGCCGGTAACGAGACCCCTTGTCGACTCTTTCAAATCCGGTGAAACCGTGTGCTTCGGCGGCAAAATCCGCTTCTGACACATCTCTAACTGGCGGGCGGTCTCCAAGTTCTTCGCATTCCTCAGCCGTTATATCCAGATTGTGCACCCTGTTTTCCGGGGCGTTGAGATCGCTTGTTGATTTACTCATATCATCTCCGTGTATTTATAACCGTACAATAACGGAGTTGGCCAGAAGAGAATGGCTAAGTTCTGTACATTCTCCCTCACATGAAATTCACCTAACGCCAAAAGGCTAACCGTTTGTATTCGGTGGCCAATGAATAGATCAATTAAAAGTAGAACTTCTGCTGCAAATGCAATAAACACAGACGACTTTATTTATGGTCATCCCACCACTAATGAGAGTGCTATTTCTCCACCAACACCCGCTCGGGTTCGCCGGATTTGTGAATACGGAATACGACAATGCTTACTCCATCAGGCCCGGCGACCGCAGCGTGAATTTGCTTCGCGGGTATCATTACAGCGTCACCTGGATGAGAAGTTTGGTCTGGCTTTCCGTCCTGCAGTAGCGTGACAGAGCCTTCCATTACATATGCAAACTCCTCCCCTGGGTGCCAATGCCAAGGTAGGCGCTCACCGGCAGCGATGGACACTTGGCTCATAATCATCTCTGCCTGTTCATACTGCGCCAGTGGTTGTGTAAGCAACTGGTTCGCGCTGATGGCTTTAGTCGCAGTGGCCTGATTTGTCTGAGCCAGCGACGATTCCGTTGCAAAAAGCAATAACAATAGTCCAATGATTTTCACCGTGATTCCTCATGCTCAATCTGGTTTTTGCTAGCTTACGCTTTGCTTAGTCGCGCTGCAGGTACAAAATGAGCGCGAGCGTTCGCTTTTCTGGAATCTTACATTTATTGTAAGTATTGCGGATTCCTTAATTGGAGCGGCTTATGAAGAAGTTCTTGAAGTGGGTGGGTTGGTTTTTCCTCGGGATAGTCGTGCTGGTGCTTTGCGGGTTGGCGACGACCTACGCAATTATCGCAAATGATCTGGATAAGC
>CAZVYE010000036.1:7605-20864 GCA_964630895.1 uncultured Gammaproteobacteria bacterium
GTGCTTTGCGGGTTGGCGACGACCTACGCAATTATCGCAAATGATCTGGATAAGCAGTTTACGGTTGATCACCGACCCGCACCATTGCCAACTCCAGGCGTTTCCCTCGACGAGGGGCTGCGCTTGGCCAAGCTCCGAGGCTGTGCCCATGGCTGTCACGGCAAAGAAGGACGCGGCAGCGTTATGTTCTCCCTGTTCGATGGCACTAAAGTGGTCGCTCCTGACCTGGTTCGATTAGTGCAACAGTATTCAGATAGCGAACTGGAACGAATCATTCGGCATGGCGTCCGGCCCGACGGAACCTCGGTCTTAGCAGTCATGCCATCCGAAATGGTGTCATCTCTCAGTGATACGGACCTCGCGGCAATCATTGCGTACTTCCGCAGCCAACCGCCCAGCACAGAAAGTTTGCCTGAACTATCACTGGGACCAATAGCACGAGCGATTCTGGTGATGATGATTCGAAGCGAAGCAGGGACCGTACTGGCAGCAGATCATCTGCCCGCCGACACAACCCACCCTGCAACCACACCCACGGACAAGCTCGCATTGGGTAAGTACCTGGCTCTGACTGCCTGTACCGAGTGCCATGGCCGCGATTTGATGGGGGTAAATATGGCCGGGCAGAATATTCCAGCACTAACTGTCGCAGTAGCCTACAATCCAGAGCAATTTAAGCGGCTAATGACTACCGGGGTTGCCTTAGGCGACAGAGAACTGAAGTTGATGAAAACGGTGGCTGAGGGTCGATTCGTACACTTTACGGATTCCGAAAGGGAGGCGCTGCACGAGTATTTAAAGACACTGTCGCTGAACCCTTAAGATAATCAGTGGTACGAGTTCGGACCAATCTTTGAAACCAGCACTAATGCTTGGGTATTGTCTTTAGCAGAGATTTTCAAACTACGCGGCACCGACTGCGCGAAGTTTCGTGATATGTTCCCAAGCATTGTGAAGCGCCTATTATGGTCAGAGCAATATGTCCATATTGTCTCAGGCAGAAGCCTAAGCAAACTTCTGAGTTTTCCAGTGGGGTTAGTAGGTAGCGATCGGATGTTAGGTCCTGAAAATTAAGCAGAATGGATGCCTTGATCTCGAACGGTGTGACTTTGATGGCCTTGCTGGTTGGCGCAACATGCTTTGGCCTGACTGTTGCCATAGTTACCAAACAAAAGAACCCGTTGACGGTGTCCTTCCTGTGTTTTTATCTGTCAGTTACGCTGTTGGTTGGTGCCCGACTTGTCGTTGGTTTGCAGCTGATCCAACAATGGGATCTGAATAGCTACTGGGCGAACATTGCCCAGTATATTGAATCATTTCCCGGTCGCTATCTGACCCAAATTACCGTTGTATGGTTTGCCCATAGAATTACTGGCCGCGCCTCAAAACGATGGGAAGCAGCGCTATTTATACTTATCGGATTCTCATTTGTTGGCCAACACGTGTCTGAGTACCTTATGCCTAAATGGATCGACCATGCGGGTGATCTTTATGAAGACCTGTTGTCGGTAGCAATTTGGATCTATGTATTTTCCCATTGCGTAAGGCATCACAAACAACTCACAGATCACCGGTCATTGAATCGTCGCATGATCATCATGCTGGCCTTGGCATTTCCTACAGTGATCTATGACAACTTTGTCGCACCGGATCTAGGGTTTCGCACTTTCCCGTTAGTCTATGCCGTGTTCAGCGTCACATTGGTGCTATCTCTCTGGCAAATATTGCAAAAGCAAGACGACCCGTTCGCAATGCCGTATTGGTGGAGTTCGCTAACCCCTCGCGAGCAGGAAGTTGCGACTTGCCTCACCAAAGGCATGAGCAACTCCCAAATTGCTGATCTCCTGCATATCTCCGAGAATACGGTCAAAACGCATCTCAAGAAGATTTATGCCAAGTCTGGGGTGCAATCCCGCGTCGAATTGGCCGTCGCTGTGCAAGAATCACAAACAAATCACCTGCCTGGGTGACGTAAATCACCCGACTGGGCGATGGTTTCGGTCGCCCGCATTCGCTAGCGTAGTTTCCAAAATCAAAGGAGTAATCTGAGTGAGGAAATTTGCTTTCTGTTTCGTATTGGTTGCCGCATTTTCAGCCGCTGGCCCGGCCAGTCAGGCAGCGCCTGCAGACCACGAACGGCTAACCATTCTCTTGACCAATGACAATGGCATTGATGATGTAAAAATTCGGGCGCTGGCAAAACACCTGGCCCGCGACCATGAAGTCTGGGTGGTTGCGCCGGACCAAGATCGCAGTGGCTCGGGCAATTATCTGCCTAACGCAAGTCGCGGTCGCATTAACGCAAAACCGATGGTTCTGGGAGATAACATTCGGGCCTGGGCAGTGGATGGCTTTCCTGCCGACTGTGTCGTATTGGCCCTGGCCGGCATCATGCAGGACAACCCACCCGACCTTGTTCTTTCCGGTATCAATGGCGGACCCAACCTGGGCCCGGATTGGATGTTCTCGGGGACCATTGGAGCGGCTCGAGTCGCGGCGCTGGGCGGATTCAAGTCCATAGCATTGTCGGGGCTCCAGGACGACTTTCCAGACGCCATAAGAGCAACCAATCAGTGGGTTAGTCGACTGATACTTTCAGAGCCGGTAGTCAATATGAATGCAGGAGAATATTTGACAGTAAGCTTTACCCGCACCGTCCCTTCGGCAGTCAAGGGCATCAAGATAGCGGACCGCAGTCCCGTTGATGAGCTCCCCGCTTTTGCGCTAGCCGAAGGAGATGAACTGACCTGGAGAGCATCTGGCAGCCATCCACTTGTGCCAGAAGATTCTCAGCCCATGGATCGAGAACTACACGCACAAGGGTTTGTAACGATAGTGCCCATGCGTGTTGGGGAAGTTGACCATGATCGCCTGCAAACACTGAAGGTCAGTGACTTTCCAGAATGGCAGATTCCGTAAGCGATTGGGAAATGGCAAATAGAAAAGGGGCGCCGAAGCGCCCCGAATTATTAGCTTTGCTAGTCGCGAATTAACGTACCTTTCGTTCACAGTTCAACAGCTTGTCACGACCACCATTGCCATCGCATTCGTCGGTACCTGCGCCACCATCGATAACGTCTGCGCCATTGCCACCGATCAGAAGATCATTGCCTTCGCCACCGTCAAGGTCCAGATCGATCAAACCATTGAGACCCACGGAACCTATGATCACATCGCTGCCGCCCTGGCCGTTGACGTCCAGGTTTTCCACGGTGCCAATATCCAAAGTGAACAATCCAAGGTTATTGCGCTGGAAGCGAACGCGTTCGCCATTCGGGTCAATGCTGAAATCATCGCCCGCGGTGTTGGATCCATTGACTTGAACAAAGTCAAAACCCTCGCCACCTTCCAGGAAATCACTGCCATCACCATTATTGACGATCAGTAGGTCGCTGCCATCTTGGCCTTCGACGCGATCATTGCCGCGATCGCCCAACAGCACGTCATTGCCAGATCCGCCGATCAAGAGGTCGTTCCCCTCGCCACCGAGCAGTACGTCATTGCCAGCGCCGCTGATCAAAACGTCGTTACCTTCGCCACCGCCCAGCTTGAAAGAAACTTTCGGATCGTCCATTTTGGATGCATCTACTTTGTCGTCTCCACCGCCAGCTTCAAACTCAATGTTTTCTACCGTGCCAATGTCCAGCGTAAACAATGCGAGATTGGTGCGGCGAAAATCCACGCGCTCACCGTTGGGTGTCACCAGTATCACGTCAGCATCAGTGTTTGAGCCGTTAATTTGCACGGTGTCATTACCGCTACCACCATCAAACACGCGCACATGCGGTCCGCCGCCCGGTCCAACTGCGGTAATTTCATCTACATCATCTGCGTTGAGAATCAGAAAGTCGCTGCCATCTTGACCTAATACGATATCGTTGCCGCGACCACCAATCAGGGTGTCGTTGCCCGCACCGCCGCGCAGTACGTCAACACCGTCTCCGCCAATGAGCAAATCGTTGCCTTCGCCACCGTCCATCTGCGCGTTAGGTAGTGAGCTGCCCCATTGGTTGAATACCACGCGGTCATCGCCACCGCCTGCATCTACTACGATCAGGTCGACGTTATGAATTGTCGGTGTACCGCCAACCACAGGAATCAGGCCTCCATTGATCTCGATCATATCGCCCTTGCTAGCCACGGCAATATCGTCGGCTCCTTCGGTCCCTTGGATATACACGGCACCATCGGCCATGACCACTTGCACGCCGCCCTGGTTGGGGGTCGAATCCTGAGCGCTTACCGGACCGGCGCCCGCCATCAAGCCTAATACCAGCGTCACCGCGAGATTGATAGGCGTGTTTTTACGAATCGATTTCTTGTTTACAGTTTTCATTGGATTGCTCCTTCAATTTATTTCGTCTGCGACCACACCGTGTGGCCATTGCAGTTGTGTGAAGAAGCGGGGTTGTCAGATAAAAGCGACGGGAATAATGTCACTATGGTTTGTAGGAAATTGACTAATGCTCGAAGTCGATGTGCTGGATCTGGCCCTTAACAAGAATACTGAGTCAAGTTTCACATGATTCAGCGCAATAAGGTCGTGACCAGCGAGTCTAAGGGTTCTTGTTGCTAACGATCTTCCGTGCTTGAGGATTGAAACAAAAGAAGATGCAGCGGGCACGTAGTATGCCCGCTGCCCCAGTTGATCTATTCGAAAGAGCTACTAAACAGCATGTCTGATTGTGGTTCGGTGACAACGGTTGCAGTGTGCACCGCTTCGGAGTTGCTACCAGGTCCAATGTTTGGATCTGATGTGGCGCTAGTGATGCTGTAGTGAACCTCCAACGTTGCGCCGCTGGCTGATCCCAGGAAGCCTTGTATCGAAAACTCCTGGTCCACACCAACCTGCAAGTCCTCATCCGCCAGGCATTCAAAGCTGTCGATAGGTGCCACGGTTTCAGCTACACACTGCCAACCAGACGGGCCGTTGGCAAACAGCTGGTCCATAACGCCGCCGGTGATTGTTCCGGTAATCACTGGAGGCTTTGCCACACCGGGACCATGATTTGTTACCAGCAACGAGAATTTTGCGAGCTGCCCAACCGAAACGGTGTTATCGCCTCCAGCTTCCATGGCTAAGTCAGCGCTTGCGGTCGCTACCGTAGACGTTCCCGTCGCTGTGTTGTCTGCTGGCGTTAACTCTGCTGAGCCCGAATCCGCTTCTGCAGTAACGTGCCACTCTGATTCGATAAAAGGAGTCGGCAATCGAGACGACACCAGAAACTCTTTTTCTGTGACGCCCATCGAATTGGCTCGACAAATCAATACCCAAGTACCGGATGGGTACTGTACAGGATCATCACAGGTAAACCCGCTGGGAACAGAGTCAGCTCGAATCTGTTCCGCCAACTCATGGAAGGTGAACGTCATACGAGGCTTGGAAGCCGCATCAGGACCTGCGTTTTCCAGTCCGAAGCGAAACTGAGAACGCGTACCCGGCGCCGCGAACTGCGATTCTTCAATGACACGAGAGCGCAAGTCTACGTCCAGTCCCAATGAGGTAGACTCTGTAGCGCGGTTATTCTCATCTACCGGGTCGATGAAGGCGTTGGGCAGTATCGAGGATACTTTCGAAATCAAAGTGGTTTTCAAATCAGGCGTGTTGAACTGACTCACTACCGCCGGTGCAGTCTCGCCTGCCGTCAGACCAATCAAGTACGTACATGTCGCGGTATTACCAGACTTCACGCAGTTCCAATTGCTGCTAAATGGCAGCACGCTGAAATTTGTAGTGACCTGGGAGTCCAACTCGTATTTGATCTGAGCGCCCAGAACAGAGTCAGGCCCATGGTTGGTCAGCTCCATGGTATATCCCATGGTTCCACCAGGCGCCACGTTAACGTCGTGGTCAGTAATAGTGACGCCTAGATCGGCGAAGTTAAAGTTGTTGCCCAGTTGATTTTCGATCGCTCCTGCATCCCAGGGCGTTGCAAAACTTACCGAAGTAACGGGGCGCTCGTTATGCACTAGATCTTTCACTGCGAGAGACGTAAGCAACGCTGCAGCCACGGCGTCTCCTGAACACATGTCGATAGCGGGGGATCCGCTGTTCAACCCGTAATTTGCGCTTAGCCCGGCACTACTGCTCTGAACCACATTGCTAATGGTACCGGGGTGATTTAGAAAGTCGTTGGCGCGATTGGTCAGCACACAATCGCCCGTTAGAATAGCCGCAGTTGCGCTGTTGTCGATGGGATCAACACCAGATTGGTGAATAATGGAGGAATAAATTTGCGCGCTCGGGTCAGTCCCCAGCATGTCTATGGTTGCATCAACTTCCTCGCGGTTGTTAGTTAGCGTGCTATGGATCAAGCTAAGGTCTCCATAGTTCGCGATAATAGATTTTGCCTCACCTCCGCCGTTGGCATAGAACAGTGAGTTTGAAATGGTTGCTTTACCCGTCTGATTTATCCAAATCGCAGCCCCGTTAGCCAGATCTTCTTCCCTTTCATCGAAGAAGCAGGACTCATCGTAGTTAACGCGGTTGTAGACTACGTTCACGCCATCCAGCTTCAACTCGCCGTCGCTTACATAAGCTCCACCACCGTGACCAGCGCTTCCGGTGTAAACCGCACAAAGATTGTCCTTGTTGAGGTAACCCTCACCGAAATTGTCGTACAAAGATGCGCATCCTGGATGATCGGCACTGTTGAGACAACCGTTCTCACCGCGACTCAAAGATGCAACAGCTCCGCCTAGTATCGCCATACCGCCGCCAAACGTTGAGCGATTTCCAGCCACATGGGTGTTCTGCAGCCTAACCACTGTACCGCCCCCCCTGGCATAGATGCCACCACCGAATCCGCGGCGTGCCCCCCAATTGATGGGGCTACTGTCTACAAAGATATAGTCTGAGTGGTACGTTGTATTGTCAGTTATGAGCGTCAACGAATCACTACTACCTAGATTTACACTGCTACCAGCGAATGCCAGGAGACCGCCTCCAGCCGCCTGATAAGTGCCGTCAATAAAATCATCAGAATCAGCATTGTCACTGGAGTCTGCAAGGTTGTTCGCGATTTCTCGAGTACCCGGTGATGAACCCGTCATATTGCAAGACTCAAGCACTACGCCACCGCCTTGAAGGTAAGCTTGGTTGGTATCAATCGATCCGTCCCTGAAGTCCACTTGACCACCCACACAGTACAAGCCTCCGCCAAACTTTCCGGCGAAGTTCGAATGAACTCTTGTGTTGTCATCAATGGTGAGGGTGGCACCATTTGACCCATCAATGTATACGCCACCACCAGCGGACTGAGCAGTGTTTGAACGAACGATAACATTCGACAATGTCACGTCGTTGTCTCCACCAATCCGCACGCCGGCGCCAAACTCCGACTCTCCGAATTCAATGATGACGGATTCAAGCCTCACGTTTGATGGGATTGGTGACGCAAAACCCGATACGTAAACTACAGGCTGTGTACTATTGCTGGCTCGGATTCTGGATCGTCGACCTGGATCTGAGGTTAGATCGCTGCAGCTGGAATAGCCGCCCTTGATGGTCACGGTTCGATCCAAGATTAAGACTGAGTCTGCAGTAAATCCGTTATCGTCGTTGGTCAACCGTATTTCGATTGACTCGCCGCGATCCACGGAGTTGACCGCATCGCTCAAGTGAGAGAAATCACAGGCCACATCGTCACCAACGGTGACTGTGGCCGCATGGGCCGCCTGACCGGCAAGCAGGGCCAAACCAATCATGGTTGCCATTGTGATACGCCTGCGTTCGGCGCGAGTTTGCTTTTGCTGACTAACTAATAACCCATTCATTTTCGATCTCCTAGTGGGTGAAAAATTGTTGTGGCCTGCATCATCACGTCCCCGTCCAGGCTACGCTTGACCAGCGCCTGACCGTTTAAAAACCATTTCATGACCAAATTATTTACTCACGAATTCAATAGGTTGCAGCGCCTTTGGCTTGTGCTAATTGCTCAACGCCTGCCTTACTTCCTGCAGAAACTCTTCGGCGTCTCGATAGCGATCAGTAGTTTTGGCTGCGAGTGCGCGAACGAGACATTTGTGGAGGCTGCTTGGAACAAGCTCGTTCAGGACTAGATGCGTCTCAGGCTGAGTACGCGCTCGGAGTAGTGACTTGGGCTTGCCTTCCCAGCGAAAGAACGGGCGATAGCCCGTGTACAGTTCGAAGATAAGGAGCCCCAACTGATAAACGTCAGTGGCCTTCGAAACTGGGCCTTTGGAAAGCTGCTCGGGGGCGGCATATACCCGCGTGTACATGGAATTTGATGTGGGACAGGTTTGTCGATCATCGCGCAGCAGTGCGATACCGAAGTCCACCAGCACCGGCTGCCAGTCTTCAGTAATCATCACGTTCGCAGGCTTGATGTCTCGGTGGACTACATCTTCTCGATGACAAGCGGCAACCGCGCTAAGGAGACCCAGCACCAACTGTCGCTTTTGTTCTCCGGTTATGATTTCACCGCCGCGCAATATGGATCGCAGATCTCGGCCAGACACCAAGCCCATGATAAGTTGATCGCGGCCATCTACTCTGGTTTCAGTACCAAAGTGCTCTACCACATTGGGATGGTTCACGCTTTGCAACGCTGCGGCCTCACTGCGCAGCATTTGATTGGCCAGCGATACCGGGGTCTCTGGGTCAATAGTTTTGATGGCAACCGCGGTAGTCTTTCCGCTGATTATTCGTTTACCTGCGACCACTTGGCCCATGCCACCTGCACCAATCTGCTCACCTTCAATATCAGCCGCGCTTACCGGGCGGCCGCCGGAAAGGAGTTCATCAAGCAAATCGAGACAGCCCAGAGATGGACTGTGATCAAGATGCGGTTTAGCGGTTTTTGGTAGCGCGTTGATCATTATCATGACTCCATCGATATTCGATGGGTCAGTAAGATCGGGGAAACTCGAATGCTTAGCTTGACTGCGGTCTGACTATCTCAGAACCATCCTGTGACCAAACGTAAGTATCTGTTTTTATTGCGCTAAATGGGGCAGTGTTTTGAGCTATTGGTGGGAAACGCAATTGCTAACGGATAGATTACGCTGCGTTTGCGCCGTGTTATTGCTTATTACAACGTCTCTGAGCAGCATGCTTGCGCCGTGTTGGCAGCGAATACCACCACCTACCTCAGCAGAATTTCTGACGACTTCTACATCATCACCCAGCTGCAGACTGGCATCTTCGCCCTCGACAAATATGCCACCGCCGCTAAATGCCTGGCTATCTGCAATTCGAGTGCTGGATACCGTAAGGCTGGCCCGACCACTCAGTCTTACACCACCACCATCGCCCCGCTCACGCGCGCCCAGGATTTCCAACTGAGACACATACACGTCAGTTGGATTGGCGTCTCGAAAACTGAATACTCGCAGCGTGGTCGCGCCGCTGGCAGATCGCAACGTGGCGTAGTGGCCAGATAGTTGCTCGGCATTTGCACCGCAATCCGACCAGCCGCCTGAAATAGATACGGTCTTGTCAAATATTCGGACATTGTCAGTGTATTGGTGAACGGCATTACTGAGCAGCCGAAGCTCGTAATGGCCGGGAGCGGGTAAGTCAGCCAAAGCAGCATGGAGAGTAGTATAGTCACACCCAGCCATCCACGACGGCCCAACCGTCTTAATGGTCGATTGCATTGGCTGCGACATACAGTCACCCAAAAGCAACAGTGTCAGCAGAAAGAAACAGATTCGCATTGTAGGCTTCCATTTTGGTTATCGTTAATTACGGATAACGAAGACAAAAGCCGACAGCAAAATGTACGGGTCGAACCAGTCAACCATCTGCTAAACTCTTTGGGCGGTTTGGTGTTATGCGAGGGACGCCTTATGTCAAATGAACTGGACGCCAAAGAGGATGATGTTGGGCCTATTACCGAGGCCTTGCATGCAGTGCGTGATGCCCAATCCAATGATCTGGACTTGGTTTTGCGTTTGTCCTATGCCGACATGCTGAAAGTGGTCCGAGCGGAGAAGCGCCGGATTAGTTTTGGGCCTGCCACTCTGGACACGGAAGGGCTTCTACATGAGTCCATCGAGCGATTGCTTGGCCCCGACAAGACGTTTTCATTCGAGAATCGGCGGCATCTTTTTCGAACGGTTGCAAAAATCTCGCGCAATATTCTGATAGACCACGCTCGGCAGCGAAATGCCATAAAGCGGGGATCTGGCGAACGCGCCGCGGCGTTGGAGGATGTGAATGATCCTGACCTACATTCGTCGGCGACCGCAGAACGACTGCAGACTGCGCTGTACGTTGACCAGCTTATTAATCAATTAAGCTGTGAATCGCCGGAAATTGCAGAATTGATTGAGCTGCGCTTCTTCCTAGATCTCACCGAGACAGAAGCCGCCGAGGTACTGGGCATATCGCCACGCACGGTGCAAAGACATTGGCGTAAAGGACGCGAGCTGCTCCGCACCATTACCGGTGAATCCGAGCACAATATCTAACATGAGACTCACATAACCCATCATGGCGATATACCACTTCGGGCCGTTTAGTCTGCATGAGGAAGCTCGCGAGCTGCGTAAAGATGACACCGTGGTTCCCATTGAACCGCGCGTCTACGATCTACTGAACTTCCTTATTGCCAACCGAGACCGCGCCATCTCCAAAGACGATCTGATTGCGTCTGTCTGGCCGACTCAAGTGATCACCGATGCGGCACTCGCCAGAGCCATCATGAAAACGCGCAAGGCGATTCGACTGGATGATGAGGCATGGCAGCCGATTAAAACGGTCCAGGGCTTTGGCTATCATTTTGTGGCACCGGTGCAAACCGCTGACCATCAAGCCCCAGACAGCCTTTCCGAGCACCAGCCAGAACATCCAGCTCGCCATTCATCAACTTCGGAACTCACACCGCAGCGTCGCCTGTTCGGTGCCGCCGCGTGGACCATGGGCGTAGTGATACTCGTGGTGATCGGTGCTATCGCATATCACCTAATGGGTGATCAGAATTCTTCAGCGCAGGATAGTCGTGTAGCCGTACTGCCTGCACAAATTACCGACAGTAATACGGGCAAAGATTGGCTGCGTTTGGGTTTGATGGAGCTAGCGGCTGAGTATCTGAGAGCCCAGGGTCTGCAGGTCGTTGATGGTAAGGAGGTATATCAATTAGCCCAAGCCAGCGGCTGGAACGATGAGACGCTGGAACTGGCGAGCATGGCTGAGCTCGCGCAGCGGGCCTTCGGTAACACGCATCTGGTCTCGCTCACTTTGGTGCCAGGCACTGAAGATAATGCTTCGCTTCAGGTGCGCATGCTTACCCACGGTGGGGGTATCGTAAATCACCAGATTTTTGGGGAAGAACCAACTGCTTTGGCTGTGCGTGCTGGTGAACATATAGCGAAACAGCTGAACGTCAATGCTGTGCAACCCACCACCAACGCTTATTTGGTTTCCGACGACGCCTTTGTAAACGAGGCCTTTTCTCGGGCGCAAGAGGCCTATATCACGGGCAATTGCGGCGATGTGAAAAATCTCATGCGGATAGTGGTCGATCAGCTACCAGATGCTTTCAGGCCGCAACATGTTATGGCCAATTGCGACCGCGTGCTGGGCGACTTGGCTGCAGCGGAGAACGCGTTACTTAGATTGATCGAAAAGCAGCAAGCACTGGAAAATCTGCGCAATGTAGCTGATGCCCACAACTCGTTGGGCGTCGTGTACGACATTGGTGGCCAGCACGATAAAGCCAGTGATCATTACACGAAAGGCCTTGCACTCTCTCAGCAGGTTGGAGCCCACGATGTGCGTGCAAAGTTGCTTATCAATACCGCTACCTTGCAACGCTATGAAGATCCGGAAAGAGCACTGGAAACGCTAAACCGTGCAGTGTCAGCCTACGAGGAAGCGGGCCAACCCGTGTCCGGTTATTACTACAGCACCTTGGGAAACATCTTTACGGATACCGCGCAACAAGAGGCGGCCTGTGACGCCTATTTGAAAGCCATTGATCGATTTGAGGCCGTGGGCAATCAACGCATGATAGCTATTGCTCATGGCAATCTTTTTCTCGCATTCTCGCGAAGGAATGACTACGAGACTGCAGAGTGGCATATCCATGAGGCAATTCGCATAAGAGAAGAAATCGGCGATCAAGTTGGACTTGGGCGAAACCTGACTTCCCTAGCTCAATTGCTGCGCAATAAAGGCGAGTTGGAAGAAGCCTTGGTGGCCGCCCGCTCAAGTCACGAGATTGCCAACCGCAGTGACAATAAGAGGGGCGTCGCCGACGCAAATATCCATCTGTCGATCATTTTAGGAGAACTAGGGAATTTCGACGAGGCTATCAGTTCGGCAGCTATGGCCTTGGAGCAATATCGAGACCTGGGTGACCGCCAACGGACCGTGCAATCGAAGATTCAACTGGCTGATATGCTGAAGGAGTCTGGCCAGTTGGAATCTGCCAGACAAGCCGCTGATGAAGCACTAGCGGATGCCAGAGACTGGGATAAGTCAGACCAATTAATCCTGAGGGCGTTATTACAACGATCGAATATCGCAGCGGAAATTGAAGAGGAAGAACTGCTGTACGAGCAGCTTGTTTTAGAAGCTCGTGAGATTGCAAGCTCCAACCCCAATCTGCATCTAAACCTGACCGGGATTAACCGCTCTCTTGCTCGTTTTTATACCGGTATTGGAAGTTTCGACAAAGCTGAACCCATAGTCGGCTGGCTCGCTGCGAATGACATAGACAGCTGGCAATCAGATTTGGTACGTGGACGCTTTCATATACTTACAGGTAGCGATGAGTTGGGACTAAGGCTTATTGCATCGGCGCGGGCTGCAGCAGGCGATGGCTGGCAGCCCGATCACGAAGCGCTATATGGTCAATATCTGCAAACCCACTCTTCCAACTAATACGCACTACGCTGCTGCGCACACAGTAAGCGCAGGTTCAAGCGAGAGTGTCTGACAATATTCAGCAATGTCACCTACTGGGCGATAAACCGCGCAGCCAAAAATTTCAGCACGCTTCAAAGCCGTTCGCACGCGAAGACTGGAATGTGCCTGGCTTGGTGTGATGGTTGATATTGCACCCTCATCACAGACTTTAAATCCATTAACTTCTAAATAGTGGCGTGCCACTGTCAGTGCTCGACTTCGCAAACTGGGGCACACTACTACTGCAACTTCCACGGCAGCTGCCGCGTATTCCTCAGGTAGCACAGTAAACTTAACAATCTGGATCGCTCGCATGGTTATTACTCCGTATCAATTTGGTAACTCCTAATACGGAATTGAAAAAAATCACACGACACCTGAA
>CAZVYE010000036.1:20964-22772 GCA_964630895.1 uncultured Gammaproteobacteria bacterium
TGCCGTTCCGCACGACCCGAATCGGTAGTGTGACCACCATACCAGCTGACTTTGTCCTCATGTTCGCCATGGGCATGTCGGTGCTTTAGTACCAAATGGCCATCACCCTTGATTAAGAACCAGGTACGGGAATGGTCTTCGCCAACGTGCAGGGGTATGCGGATCTCATTCTCGCTACAGTGGGCAATTTGCATAACGAGTTTTGACTCAGCCCACTTGGCATCGCTTTCCGGATCAAACTCCGTGAGCTTACCGCTAAAGCTTTTTCCGCAGTGGGCAGTAATCTGATTCCAAAAGGCGTTCTGCGGGTTCTCCTCTGCAAAGCTTGTTGTACTCAACAACGTCGCAGCACACAGCAGGGCAAACAGAATTCTCATCATCATGATTTTCCAAAAGCTCGAGAGTAGCCTGAATTTGTCCTGGGGGAAAACCGAACCGTTGTAGAGGCACGCTCAAGCACACTAATGCGCTCGCTTCTCACAGGGTCTAAGATCGCTGTGCAGAGTGAGACCACCTCGGCCCTGCTTTCTATGAAAAGGCGGCGAACCTACTTTCGTTAGCTCAGCATTTCGTGGATTTGATCCCTGAGTCGTTTGGCACAAAATCGGGCTTCGGCCAAAGAAGTCCCAGCCTTCGAGCACAGAGTCAATACTCCTTTTGCGTTGAGCAGGTTCACATTCAGGAATGTGGCATGACCCGTTTTGGTCTCAACGTTTAAAGTGTCCAATTGGTCACTCAGGAGTTCAGCGGCAGCAGAATTGCTGAGTGCGCAGATAGAGCTAGATATAGCGCACACTTTGTCCGACTCCAAGCCCTGTCCCTTTACCTGCACGTGGGCGACTTTAAATCCGTCAGCGGTTGCTAGGTTTATTAGAAAAATATCGGAATTCGCGTGGATTTGCTTTGCAAAAGCTTTCGAGATAGTTTCGGACGGTAGTTCAGAGCCAGCTGTTTGATTATTCATTGTGATCCTGCCATTGCGTTCAATGCTGCCAACAACATCACCGCGTCATCATGACTTCGCGCGTCGATTGGCAAGATGGGCACGCTTAGTTGCTTGCCAGAAATAGTTTCGTCCACACCGTCCATAGTGGTGCTCAATACATCGGGAGACACGCTATCGGAATGGGTAATACCAACCACGCAAGCGACGCGATTCTCTACTATTTCAAAATGGTCGATCCACTTTTCCAGTCTAGCCCGTTCCTGGTCAGAACCGGCCTTCACCAACACTACAATGCCCCAAATGGATGGCTTGACCATGTCCCAAACAAAGGAATATCTGGACTGCCCGGGCACGCCATAGACGCCAAGTGCAGTAGATTCGTCCAAATGAATCCGTCCGTAATCAATACCGACCGTAGTGAGCTCTTTTCCTATATCGATACTGGACTTAACGTCCGTGTTAACTGGCGCAACTTCGCTGATGGTTCTTACTAACTCCGTCTTACCACAACCTAAATCACCAACCACCGCCAGTTTGCGATAGATTTCCGGCTCACTCATGCGGCAAACCGGTTTAAGAAGTTACGCATTTTTCCAAAGAAACTGCCGCTCACTAAATCGGTCTGCTCAGTGCCTCGAAGCGCCCTGTCTGTTGCCCGCGATTGGAAGACCGGGAGTTCAGAAAGCAGATATAGATTTTGATTTAGATCTGCTTGGTCTTTGCAGGGATTGTCCAGCAATAAAGTTTGATAACTGACTTGGCCATTTACTAGGCGCGCGCAAAGTTCCAGCACGCCTCTACTCGGCTTGATTTGATCAAAACGAGGCCATCGAGAAAGCCAGAATTCTTTGTCCCTGAAAGT
>CAZVYE010000037.1:0-22502 GCA_964630895.1 uncultured Gammaproteobacteria bacterium
GTCGATAAGCAATAGACAGGCCTTTGCCACAACTTGCAACATTTCATCCCTGTTGTAGTGGTTGCTGATCACGTACAGTGACATTTCATTTGCAGGAGGGGTTAGTGATGAAGCGAGTTAGTATTGCAGCATGTGTGCTGCTGTTCGGGAGCGCCATCGGTGCCGAAACGATTACGGTCTCAGACGAAATCCCGTTCGCCGAGGACGCGGTTATTAAAGGGGCCATTAAGAAGGATTGTGCATTACCGACCAAATTTCCGCCGTTCATTGAAAGCTTTGGGAAAGAGTTTGGCGTCGACGTAAAAGTCAGCTCCAGTGCGAGCAAATCCGATCCAGCCTATCTGCATGTCGAGATCACAGATGCAGTTAGTCGGGGCAACGCGTTCATTGGCCACACCAAATTTACTGAGGCCACCGGTACGCTATATCGAAACGGCGAAGAAGTAGCTAGCTTCGTGGGTCAACGATATTCCGGCGGCGGCGCTTTTGGCGGTTATAAGGGCTCTTGCTCGGTACTGGGACGGACCGTTAAGGCATTGGGCAAAGACATCGCCTTGTGGTTGCAAAATCCCGAGGACGGCGCTCAGCTGGGAGATTTGAAGTAATCACCCCTGTTTAATGGCGAGAGGCTCTATGGCCTCTCCCTGCTCAGATGCGAACTTCCGAGCTACACGAGCATAACTACCGCAATTCGCAAATGACTTAGTCGGGCGCTAGCCCGAGGTTGTCTAATTGAAATAAGATTTCTGCTCTTCGGGTGCGTGCAATATCTGTCCAAGCTACATTCTCTTTCGCGCCGATCAGCGCGTACAGAAAGTTCAAATTGGCATTGCCGCGGGCGTGCAAACTGGCGTAGATATCATAGACGTCTACCGCAAAAAGTTGCTCAATGCTTGTTATGCCTATTTCGGCAAGCATTTTCTCACTGGCAGGACCAAGCCCGGGCAGATCGCGGATGCGAGTTCTCCGCCCATCATCTGAGCCATTCGGCATAGACTCAGATTTCAAACCCGTCCCTGAACACGATGTCCTCAGACAGTGGATTGGTTTCGATAGCACCGAGATCTGGAATATTGCCGCGCTCATTACCAAACAAATCATCCACGGCAGATTGATAAGAACGGGCCACATCGATAATTGGACTACCTGACCCCACTTCACCAAATTCAGCCAAGCTCATAAAGGCCTGAGCAATGGTGGATGAGCCGTCATCGAAACTACTGCCATTCCAGGTCGGCAATACAATTCCTGACTGACCAGGGAGTAAGGGGTCAGCAACGGTCGCATTGCTATCCGCAGCGATGTTGATTTCCTGGCCTGCGTCCGCAGGAATGGACGCGCCACCGTTGAAATACAGATTTGTATCCAGGATCACCGTGTCATTCTGGCTGGGATCAGCTTCAAACACATCTACGCCAATGTTTTGTTCGGTTCCCATGGTGCCCGTGGGATCTGACCAGACATTGTTATAAAAATAGACTTCATCATTCGGTTGATTGGGCGCAAGAGCCAGCAGGCGCGCTGCATAGGTCAGCGCAGGCAGGTCTCCGACAACGGTGTTATTTCGAAATGTCACATCTCGAGAACCCATGACCGTCAGCGCGGCGCGCATCCTTGTGGAAGAGTTACCCAGCATCAGGTTGTTTTCAATCATCACACCATCCGCCTCAAAGTTTGCCGTACTGTCCTCGCCAACCCGGACAAAACCATGGGCAGGTGATCCTTGATAGTTTAAGAAGATATTGCGACGCAGGATGGTGTTTCGCGTACCGAGGATGCTGTCACCATCCGCGTTGCTGTCTTTTATCACCACAAAAGCGCTGGTGTCCGTCTGTGGCGTGGAGTTCATAAAGATATTGTCTTGCACGGTAACGTCCATCACGCTGTTGATATCAATGTGCTCATCTTCACCAAACTGGTTGTAAAACAAGTTACCCTCGACGAGGATATTTTCCGCTCCGTTGTTGATTTTCAGCAGATCGTTACTGGTACTATCGTGGATGATGTTGTTTCGCAGCGTAATGCGCGAAACTACTGGATCGGTGCCGCCATCGCTACCACTGACGCTGCCCAGCAGATCCTGAATCTGGATGACCAAATTGCCTTCATTGTCTGGGTCATGGGTAATTTCAAACCCTTCTACGGTGATGCCCTGCCCGGTAAAGCAAATCAACGCGGCACCATTGTTCCCCCTCAATATGGCCTGATAAGGCACCTCCGACCTGACCGTGATGCCTTGGGTGAAATCACCATCTACTCGGGAGCTTCCCAGATAGGTTCCGGGACGAACCAAGATGGTCGCACCATCCGGTACATTTTGCGTGGCATGTCTGATAGTGGCCCATGGCTGGCCTAGACTGCCATCGCCGCTGGAATTGTCACCATCAGTGGCAACATAGAAAGTCTGCGCCTGTGCGGACGCATGCATAGTGGAAATCAAAACTATTAGAGCAATAAACATGAAGCGCATAACCGTCCCCTGATTGGCACCGCCTATAGCATATGATTTTTTTGTTTAGCTTACCTGCGTCGATACTCCACAAAGCAGTAGTGCAATGGAGAAGAAGATTCACTTGCGTGGCAATCTCTATCTACTTCCTGCCAGTTCTTGATGGAATATTCGGGAAAATACGTGTCCGCTTCTGCCACGCACAGATCGATCTCAGTAAGCATAAGGGTATCCGCCATTGGCATCGCCAAACGGTAGATTTCGCCCCCACCGATGACCATGACCTGGTCTCCGTCGCACTGCGCCAAAGCCGCCTCCAGCGAGTCCGCAATATCACAGCCCGGCGCTTCAAAATCATGCTGGCGCGATATTACGACATTCTGCCGCCCTGGCAACGCCTTGCCAATGGATTCAAATGTCTTGCGCCCCATCACAATAGGCTTGCCCATGGTGATTTTCTTAAAGTGCTTAAGATCCTCAGGCAGATGCCAGGGCATGTCTCCGGAAAAACCAATGGCCCGCTGCTGGTCCATAGCTGCGACCAAGGTGATTGTTTTTTGGCTCACGTCGTTGCGCCTAGCTGGGCATCCGTAGCAAAAATCATCGATTCGTCAGCGAATGCTTTGAACTCCAAGTGATTGCCACTGGGATCTTCTATGAACATGGTTTTTTGCTCACCCGCGAGGCCTTCGAATCGAACATAGGGTTCGATGACAAACGGTATTCTGGCTTCCCGTAATCGCTGAGCCAGCACGTCGAATTCGGAGTAGCTCAATATGGGTCCAAAGTGAAAGGCGGGCACCGCTTTGTCGTCTACTTCGTTGGTGGTGACCTTGGTTGCCCCATCTGTTAGATGTGCAACAACCTGGTGCCCATAAAAATCGAAGTCAATCCAATGCTCCGACTGACGGCCCATTCCGCAACCCAGGATATCCACGTAAAAGTGTTTGGCCGCAGCAATATCGTGCACTGGAAACGCGAGGTGAAATCTACCGCTCATACTGCTACCGGCGCTTTGATATGAGGGTGAGGCTCATAACCAGTCAAAGTAAAGTCTTCATATGTAAACCCAAAAATGTCGGTCACTTCGGGATTCAAATGCATGGCCGGCCTTGGCTTCGGGTCGCGTAGCAGTTGTGTTCGCGCCTGTTCCAAATGATTGCTGTACAGGTGCGCATCGCCCAGGGTATGGACAAAATCCCCCGGCTTCAGATTGCAAACCTGGGCAACCATCATGGTTAGCAAGGCATAGGACGCAATATTGAATGGAACACCGAGAAAAATATCACCCGAACGCTGGTAAAGCTGGCATGAAAGCTTGCCCTCTGCCACGTAAAACTGGAACAGGCTATGGCAGGGAGGCAATGCCATATTGTCGACTTCGGCAACATTCCATGCCGAGACAATGTGACGTCTGCTATCGGGATTGTTCTTGATTGCTTCGACCACCTGAGAAATCTGATCAATATGACGCCCATCCGGCGTGGGCCAGGACCGCCACTGGGACCCATATACTGGACCCAAGTCGCCGTTCTCATCAGCCCATTCGTCCCAAATAGAAACGCCGTTATCCTTCAAGTACTGGATATTTGTTTCGCCCCGCAAAAACCAAATCAGTTCATGGATAATGGAGCGCAGGTGAAGCTTTTTGGTGGTTACCAGGGGAAAACCACGTCCTAGATTGAATCGCATCTGGTGGCCAAACACACTCAACGTACCAGTGCCGGTTCGATCCTCTTTGCGGACGCCCTCGTCCAATACTCTGCGCATCAAATCCAAGTACTGCTTCACGCCATGGCCTCCTTGTGCCGATGTTTGTTTCGATAGGCTGCGATCATCAAGCCCAGACCAACCAGAATCAGGGGAAGAGACAATATGTGCCCCATGGTTAGCCAGTCGAATGCGATAAACCCAATGTGGTCATCGGGCTCGCGATAGAACTCCACTATACTGCGAAAGACGCCATATCCAACCATGAATAGACCGCTGACAGCCATGGTGGGGCGTGGCTTTCTGGAATACACCCAAAGGATGATAAACAGCACCAAGCCCTCCAGCCCTGCTTCGTAAAGCTGGGAGGGATGCCGCGCTTGATCGTTCAATGCGCCCGCTTGATAGGCAGCCTGAATAGATTCATATGGCAATCCGCTCATATCCACCGCGCTGGGAAAGATCACGCCTACCGGCGCATCGGTTGTCCGTCCCCATAGCTCGCCACCAATAAAGTTGCCGATTCTGCCAAAGAGCAGTCCCGGCGGGGCCAGCGGCGCGACGAAGTCTGCCACCTGGAAGAATGACCGATTGGTCTTGCGGGCAAACCACAACAGCACAACCATTACGCCAATAAGCCCGCCGTGAAACGACATACCGCCATCCCAGATTCGGTAGATGCGGTGTGGGTCAGCTAGAACATTCTGAAAATCGTAGAAAAACACATAGCCCAGGCGACCGCCTAGAATTACGCCCAGCACGCCATAAAACAGTAGATCTGACACCTGCTCCGGCGTCCAGTCGTTTGTATTTTGGCGTGCCCGATATTGGCCAAGCAGCAGGAACGTCGCAAATCCCAGCAAATACATAATGCCGTACCAGTGCACAGCAAGCGGTCCAGGGAGATCAAGAAGTACTGGGTCTATGTCAACCAGATAAGGCATGCATTCGGTCCTGTTTGAGCTCGGCATTGTAACGAGGCCGACACCTGTTTGGCCATCCCGAATGCCCTTGGCAGCAGGCTATTCAATTCCAATCCGGGACGATCTCAATACAATCAGGTTTGTCGCGCCATGCAATGCGAGCCGATAGTCCCTGGTTGAGTAATACGCAGCCTTGTTCATCTATCATCAACGCGTGCTCTAAACCCATCGATTTGGCTATCGGAACAAACTGAGACTTGCCTGCGACCATTAGCGCGGTTGCCCCGGCGTCGGCAATGGCTCCCGGCAGTTTTGCAGCGCCCGCCGACATCAACACCGTCACTGCAGCTACGTTACTCACGGGCTTCCCGGTGCGGGGATCTAAAATGTGTGACTGTCGCGTCTCAGAGCCTTCCCGATAGCGAGTGTAGTTGCCAGAAGTAAACGCACTTTCGTCGCCTTGCAGCGTTATTACCGCGAGGGGCGTCTGGGACGTCGGACTGGCAATACCAACGCGCCAGCCATCTGCGCGCTGACCATAGGCTCTTAAGTCCCCACCTGCATTCACCAAAGCTGCCTTAAAGCCTCGTCGCTGCAACTCTGCAATCACTCGATCCACTGCAAGCCCTTTGACAAAGCCGCTCAAGTCCAGCTGTACATGTCGATTGCTGGAGCTTAATTCTGTGCCTTCGAGTGCTACATCTTCCATAGTGGGAGTGGCCTCCAACCATTCTTGTAACAGCTGGTCGCTGGGTGCGGGGCTGGTGATTGGGTAGTTGCTGGTATGAAACCCCCACATGGCAACCAGCTTCCCGGCTGCCGGGTTGAATAGATGATCACTCGCACCGGCGTACTGCTGAGCAAGCGCTATGACACTGCGCGCATCTTTATCTAAAGCAATTGCATGGCCAGACGCTATGGCCGTGTTGATTTGAACATTTAGTCCCTGCTCCCATGGATGCCATCGGCGATGCATGGATTGCAGTAAGGTGTTCGCGTCGCCTACTGCGGATTCAAACTCGTCTTCCGTGGCACCTTCCACGCGGACATCAATAACGGTACCGAAAACCTGGAGTTGAGCATGGCGATCTCTGTTCTGCGACGAGTCGGTGCAGGCACTGGCTAGGGTGCACAGTATTAATGAAAACCCCAGACGCAAGCGCATACTGGGTAACCGACTTACAGAGCGCTCTTGGTGATTATCTTATGCAATTGATTCTGCTGCTCTGGATTGATGTCGATAATCTCAAAGCCAGCCCAGAAACGCCCGGGTGTGCTTGCTTCACTACACCACAGGCATTGCGTGCCCACGTCAAAAGCGAATGCCTCACCAGACTGGTTTCTTAGCGTAAACGAAAGCTGATGAATACTCCCAACAACCATCGATTCGTAGGTGATGAGCATCAGTCCACCGTCGGAAATATTGCCGATGTGACCAATTTCGGCTTGCTCAACCATGTCCGTAACCGGAATAACAGCAGACAGAGACTTTCGTTCAAATCGTCTTTTCTCTTCGTCCGATTGCTGTGCTGACATAGTCATACTCAATTTGCTGCATTGATCGCTACGGTAACTCCGTTTCTATGCAGGGGCAACCTTCCCGGTCCAGGACTGAAAGCGCTCAACAATGGCATGTACGGCGCGATCGAACAGTGGCTTGCGCTTATGCACATACTTTCGCCATCGGCCTGCTGTTTTGAGACGCGCCAGCTGATTTAGCGTAATTTCTTCGGCCACGGCACCTCGGTTGTTCACAAATAGCACGTGCCCCGAAATTGGGCTGAACCAAGATAGTTTCCGCCTTTGCCATGGCCCGTCCTCTTCAAACTGAATCTCCAGCCACGTGCCAAATGACATGAGCTTTATTTGTGCTAATGCCAGTTTCTGAGCCTCGTCTAAGGTCTCTTCTTTACGCTGTTGCGCCGGCGGCATTTTCTTGGGCTTTTCAGCCTCAGGCAGCTGCGACGTTTTCTGCTGCATGGGTTCAGGTGCTTGTTCTGGGGCATCTACTGACTTCTCTTCGCGCCCAAGGGAGAAGCGATGACACGACTCGATATCTCGCATCAAGTCTTCAATTTCAGATTCGCCATATCCCACCTGTCGCAACCCAGCATCTATGGTGTCGAGTACTCGAGGAAGTTTTTTACGGATCTTCTCGTAGTTATTGGGGCTTACCGCCTGACTTACTGATGCAGCCAGGATCTTTGCCGCGCTGACACTTTCTACCCACCGATCATTATCGGTGCCCTCCTGTAAATGAATCAGTGCCAACACATCGATCCAGGAGGAACCCAGCATTTTTCCCACAAAGGCTGGTGGATCAAATTTTTCTATTAGCATATCTACTGCTTCGTGCGCGTCGCGCCGAGCGTCCTCCAAACGCGACCGCCCTTGAACCGCCTCTACGTGGCGCTTTTCCGCAAGCGTGGCGCGACGGCTCAGCAACGCAATGTGTTTTTCTATCTTGCCAATCAACTCCTCGAATACGGCAAGATCACCATCATAATTGGCAAGCACGCTGGCCACAGCCGAGTCGATCTTCTGGAACATGGGCGATTCGGCACCGCGCTCATCTATCCATAACTCGGAAGCATCGGAAACCGTATTAAAGAACTGCCGTGCAGGGTGTTCGGGATTTTCCAGCAGGCTATCGTCTCGCGCTACCGCCTGCATCAACGGCAGCTGCAGGCGTTTGAGCAGCCGCCCAACCTGCGGAGAAGACTGGGTCTCTTTTTCCACCTGCTCAAAGACCATGCCAATCATTTCCAGAGACTGAGCCTGCTCTGCCGGAACCATCCTTGGTGCACCGGTTTCTGGATCAACTCCCAGAGTCCTTCCCAGTGCTTTTCGAATATCTGCCGCAGAAAGAGCCGCCAGCTCGCTGGCCGCCATATTGGCGTATTGTTGCTGCAGTTGTGCCAGCGATTGCTCTACGATCTGTGGCTGAGCTGCCACCGCACCGGCTGGGGCGTATCGATCCTCAGATGAAATATGTTCTCTGACAGCAGATCGGAAGCTCTGCGCAAGTTGCGCCGGGTCACTTGTCGCATTGCCATTTGTTTGTGCTCTGGCGCGCTCAAAAAAGTCTTGTGCCGCCGGCATGACTGGTTTTGGCACCGGCCGCGTTGGCTGTGCGCCTCTTAATGGCATTGCCGATTGGGCTGCTGTTTGGAGTTGTGGCTGGTTGTCTTCGGGAGCCGCTTGATCGCTGATCGCTTGCCCGTCGTCTGGAGTGGATGTTGGTTGGCGCGATTGATCTGCCTTCGGCTTAGTCACTGACACTTTTAGATTTGGCAGAATGCCTTCGTCGATTAAGAACGCGTTGATGTCCTTGAGCAAGTCACTCAGGCGCGGTTGCATGTATCGATCGAACTCTCTAAGCAACAGTACTTTATGAGATAGATGCAGCGGAAGATCGTGGGTCAATGTTTGAAATACATGTCCGATCACGCTCGGACCACAGGGATTATTATCGTTGCTGATCCGCTGCTGCCGGTACAGCACAGAAAGTCGCTGATTTAGGGCGTATATCTCCTGGGTGCAATGGATTTCGGCTTTCGCAATCATGTCGCCGATTGCAAGGGATTCTTCCAGATCGGAGTCATCAACCAATGACAACGACATTTCGTCGTAATCCACTTCGTTTTCAGCAGCTTTCGCCTGCTTGGGCGCCACAAACCCTGCAATTAATGCTTCACTCAGGCGCTCGGTAAAACCCGTTTTCTCGTTCTTAAGAATCTTTAAAGACTCGAAAACTTTGTCCTGGGGTGCTTTGCCAGATTCAGCAGCCTGGTAAAGGCTTTCCCCTGTGGCGTCAAAAATTGGACTAATTGCCGACAAAAGAACTTTGACGACGCGATTACGGCAACCTGAGATTAACTCACCGGCGCGACCTTTTGGTCGATCCGCAGAAGTCTGCGAATCTGAAAACGACTTTTCGCTCATAGCTCGGACACGATCCTTCATTTAGTGCTCCTGACCGCAGATAGCTGCATGCGGTCCAATGGTTGCCGGGTCCCGAGCCGTGGGCAATTGAAATGGGCAGCCTCTTTACGAGCTTTTGCCTGTAACGCCTGGGGTCTCCACCTGTAGATGTCCAAGCGCAATTTCTGCGTTAATAATAACCAAACAGATCGACGAAAAGTGGATTGGGAATGTGACTTTTTGTGAATGCGACAAGGAAGGCTTGTGGCGCAATAGAGGCTATTGCAAGAAGAATAACCACTGAATGAACCCGGGTGGGGTCAGCCCCCACCCGAGATTGGAACAATTTAGAAGGCGCTCCAACGCAACGTAACGTGGCCAGTACGATCTGGCGTATTGAAGCCTGCCGCCAACTGATAGTCTTCATCAGTCAGGTTTTCCAGGCGCGCTTCGAGGTGCCAATTGTCTCGAATCTGCCAGCTGCCGCGCAGATTGACCAGCGTGTACGCATCCAGTTCAACGCCAAAGTCCTGGCGTTCTGAGGCATACAAGGCATCGACGCCCAAATTACCCCAGGTAAATTTGCGCTGGATTTGCACACCAAGTTTCTCATCGGGTCGACGCAGCAGAGGCGTGCCATTTCCTGTTTCAGTGTCTTGCCAGGTGAAAGCCACATCCGCTTGCCATGCCGTATTGGCCCAGCCATATTGCAGCTCAACGCCCTGAATATTGGCTTCTGCAATATTAATGGCCTGGAAGTCGACCCCGGCAAACGCAATAAGATTCGTGATATCAGTATCGAATAGGCTTAACGAGCTGCGGTGCTGACCACTTCGAAACTTCACACCCAGCTCGGCACTTTGCGAAGATTCTGGTTGTAGGTCAGGGTTGCCAGCGAATTGCCCACCAAAACCGGGAGAGAGTTGTTCGCTCAGATTGGGCGCTCTAAATGCCTCTCCGTAGCTGGCCCAGGTACGCCAACGATCATTCAAGTCCACACCCCATGCGGCCTGGCCGGTCCATTCTGAACCAAACTCACTGTTATCGTCGTAGCGGGTGCTAATCTGGAAGTCGTGATCACGCAACTGCGTCTGTGCACCCAGGAAGCCGGCAATATTTTCTCGGTCACCTGAATAACTGGTGCTAACACCGTCTTCCTCGACATACGCAAATCCAGTTGTAATGAACGTGGCTTGTCCAGCTGAATAGTGTGCGCTCCACTCCACGTCGTTTCTTTCAGTTTCCACCTGTGAAAAGAATGCAGGTGTTTCTGTATCGTCAGTTGCATATCCGATCAGTAAACTGTGGTTAAGCTTTTGCGTAAGCTGCCCTTCCAGGCGCAATGAAAGCTGCTCTTGGCGCGTTTGCGTTACGCCTTGATCAAACTCCACTTCGCTGTCAGAGGCGCGGCCGCTGACACGAACCAGATGATTGCCACCTACCTGGCGCTCAAACCCTACGTTTAATCCAGTCTGATCAAATCCGTCATCATCTGGATCGAACGAAAAGCCCGATTCATTCTGGCTGGAAAAACCGTCGTAGTCGCGTTGGTTGGCCGCAATCCAATAGCGGCCACCAGCAACCGCGCCACCGCCGGCCAATTCAATTTGCTTGAGGCCATCGCCTCCCGCTGTGACCTGGACGTCGAACGCATTGGCTTTGCGTGTAAATATCTGAATGACGCCACCAATGGCATCTGAGCCGTAAAAGCTGGCTCTGGGTCCACGAACAATCTCAATGCGCTCGATCTGCGAAAGCGGTAAATTTTCCCAGGCAAACGCACCGGTGTGTACCGAAGTGACGCGCACACCGTCGATCAATACCAATGCGTGATTGGAATTCGTTCCCCGTAAAAATACGCTGGTTTGTGAACCTGGTCCGCCGGTGCGCGCCACATCGACGCCGGTCTGAAGGCGCAAAACAGACATGACATCCAGTGCCTGACTGGCTTCAATTTCCGGGCGATCAATCACGGTGACGCTGGCGAGGGTTTGATCAACGGTCTGGGCTACTCGGCTGGCGGTGACCAGCATAGGCTCGCCAACGAAGTCCGGTTCGTTAGCAGAGGTTTGTTCTTGTGCGTAAAGGGTCCCAGCAGATAGGGCTAGCAAAATGCCTGCGGTTAACTGGTTCATAAAAGCTCCCGTTATGAATCGTTTCGAGTACCGGGAGATGCTGTGGGGAGGGAAGACCAGTCAGTGAATGCAGACGGATCGTCCTTGGGTTGCCCACCGCAACACCCGACGAAACCCAAGGGCCGGTCTCCGGGCTTAAGAGTGGACTAAATTGTCCTTGAGTATCGCGGCCTTCCCATATCCTTAGATACAGTGGCAAATGCGGCACAACTCGATCACCGTTGCGGGGGCAGCGTTAGAATGAGGCTCATGTTGGTGAGATAGCTCGCCAAACACGCGCCTGCACTAACTTCCCGTTTCACCCATACGACTAGCGTATAAGGCACCCTTCAGGTTGGTCGGCGGAGTCTACGCGCTTCCAGCAACAACCTCAAACCCTCTCGAAAATGCGCCAGTGAACCTTAGCCACCCAGCGTGGTCCTTACATTGCAAAGCCCGCAGACTTAAACCATGTTAATCTTAGGGCCATAAATCGCTGCGGACAGGAATGCAATTTGTCGTTACATTGACACAAGAATCGTTGCTCCTGATCTCAGCCTGTGAAAAAATTTAATCGCCAAATTAGAAAGTTAGCGCAACCATGGTAGATCCAGATGGCTTTAGACCCAATGTAGGCATCGTCCTTCTAAACGATGAAGGACGGGTGTTCTGGGCGCGTCGGGTTGGCCATGACGGTTGGCAGTTCCCACAGGGTGGTATGAATACCGATGAAACACCTGTGGAAGCAATGTACCGAGAGCTGGAAGAAGAAACCGGATTGCGTCCCGGCGATGTGAGCGTTCTGGCTGAAACACCGGGTTGGCTGCGTTATCGCTTGCCGCGGCGGTATTTGCGCTATCGGCAAAAGCCCCTTTGCATCGGTCAAAAGCAAGTCTGGTTCCTGCTTCGCCTGGAATCAGATGAAAGCAGACTTCAGCTTGATCGTTGTGACAAACCAGAGTTTGATTGCTTTCGTTGGGTAGACTTTTGGTATCCAGCAAACAACGTGGTGCACTTTAAACGTCAGGTGTATCGCCGCGCACTATCCATTCTTGAACCGTTTGTCCTGCGTTTGCAGCAAGCAGAAGATGCCCAGGCGGGATAAGTAACCTCCATTCTTGATTTCGTGGGCTATCTGCCCTGCATTCATTGGTTCGAACAACTACCAGCATCATGCAGTGGGCCCCATCAGGCACAATTTTCTGCCTTTGATCGCAATCTAATTGACAATCATTCGCATTTGCATTTAAATAATGGCTAATTACTGGGTAGAGTGCACAATTTAGCCGTTATGTACGTTTGTATTTGCCACGCCGTAACCGATCGAGAAATTCGCCAAGCCGCTGAAACTGGCGTGCGGAGCATGAGTGAGCTCCGTCAAGCCACCGGTTGCTCCGGGTCGTGCGGCCAGTGTGCACGGCATGCCAAAGAAATCTTAGACGAGTCCAAGCCTGCAAACGCTGTTTCTCGGGCTTTCTCAGTACCCGTTTTTGACGCACTACCCGCCTGAAGCAAGTCCTCTCCGTCCCCCACTGACGTTTGGTTTGCTTTCGAAAATGAAAGCAAACGCCAATTATTCGCATTCAAACACACGATAGTTATTTGCCTTAAGATACTCTCCACTGTTCACAAGTCCATTGTTCACAAGTTACGAGAGCGAACCACATGAAAGGCGATAAGACCGTAATACAAATGCTTAACCAGGCGCTTACCAACGAACTGACTGCAATTAATCAGTACTTTCTGCATTCCAGGATGTTCAAGGATCGTGGTCTGACCAAATTGGCCGACAAGGAATACGAAGAATCCATTGACGAAATGAAGCATGCGGATCAGCTTATTGAGCGCATTCTGTTTCTCGAAGGTCTGCCCAACTTGCAACAATTGGGGAAAATCCAAATCGGCGAACATACCGAAGAGATGCTGCGCGCGGACCTGCAGCTTGAGCTGGACGCGATTCCGCATCTAAAAGAAGGCGTTGCCCACTGTGAGAGCGTGTCAGACTACGTAAGCCGCGACTTGTTTGCCCACATTCTGGATTCTGAAGAAGAGCACGTGGATTGGCTCGAGACGCAACTGCAGCTTATCGACTCTGTCGGAATTAAGAACTACCAGCAGTCCATGATGTAAGCACACGAATAAGTCATGCGTGTAAACGGGCGCCATTGAGCGCCCGTTTTTTTTAGATACTATTGGGAAACTGCTGTCTGTGTAGTGGCGATTTTATCTTGCCCATCCGAACTTGCGGTCTGGTTGCTATAGCGCTGCAAAAACGCAAGCAACCTGCGGTGAAAATCAACCGCATTTTCAGCTTTGTCAAAGCCGTGCCCGGTCTCCGGGTAAAAAACATCTTCGTAGGTCTTGTCAAACTGGTCTAAAACCAGCTGCATACGATAGTAGTGTTCAGGATCAACCCGATAGTCTTCGCCACCTTGAGCCAAGAACACGGGGTTGTGAATGTGCTCGGCCAGGTAGACCGGCGAACGCTCTCGCAGGCTCTGTGGTTCCGCGTCAGGATCTCCGTACCACTCCTTTTTCAAGTCCACGATGGATTCGTCATGCTGCCAATCGGAAGCGCTAAACAACAGAAATAAATCCGTCACGCCAGCAAATGACGCTGCACAACGATAGCGCTCTGGGTTGCGTATGGTTAGCATCAGGCTGGAATAGCCACCATAGCTACCTCCATACGCACAGATTCGATTGGGATCCACTGGATGGTTGGTTATGGCCGCACTTACCAGCGCTTCTACATCATCCTCGATTCCGGTGCCTACTTGCCCCTTTCCCTGCTCCAAAAAGCTCTTGCCGAATCCACCTGAACCCCGATAATTCACTTTAAGCACCGCAAATCCGTTTGCAGCAAGATATTGCGATGTAGCATCAAACCCAGCCGTGGATCGCACTCCGTGAGGTCCCCCGTGGGGCATGACAACAAGAGGAAAAGTTTCCTTTGTCACGTGATCAGCTTGCGTAGGTATATACAGATATCCTTCTAGCCTCTCCCCGTCTTTACTTTGTGCCTCTACTACACGCACATCATGGGAAATTAATCCATCCAACCAGGGTCGATTCGCACCTAGTACCAGACCATGCATTTCTTTGCTGTTGATGTGCAGGTATCGTCCGTCTTCTGCAGGACCAATAACCCTGGCCAAATGCCACACACCATCGACAGAACTATCCAGGATGGACGCGGTATTGTTTTGTCCTTGAACCGTATTGCGTAACACCTCCATTGTTTCGGCGCTTGCTTCTCGAAAATATACTTGTTCTTCGCTGCCGTTGCGTAGATACGTCACCACCTTCAAATCGCCGTTGGTATGCAGGCGCGCTGATGTGAGATCGATTCCTTCAAGCTCGAACAAAGTTTCGGTGAATTTCCCTTGCTCTGGGTCAAATCGCATTAAAGCGCGGGTATCTCGCTCAAAGTCCGTGATCATTATGATGCTGCGTTGATCAGCAGCAAATCCTATTGGGATATACCAGTATTCTCCATCTAGCTCGGCAACCTGCCGCCAGTCTTCTTGACCTTTAGCGCGATACCAAATCCCATGCACGGTCTCTGGACTGGCATCATTGTCATCTTCTGAAGTTGACTGTGCCTCTTCGGCTGGGTCCGCCCCCCGGTCTCGCATATTCCCAAGAATAAACCGAACGTCATGCGTATTGTCGGCCAGCATCAGTCCTTTTTCAGGAATGTCCAGATCGACTCGGTACTTGCGCTTAAAGTGCCGATCAATGTTGCCTCCTTTATGCAATGGATAGCGATAGAGTTCCCCGTTCGAGTAAAACAGCATCCACTGATCTTCTTCCACCACCGGATCCACTAGAAACCCAGGTTCCCGAAACAATTGAAATTCTGGATCGACTATCGCGTCGTCAACTATTTGCATCCGGACAACCACGTACTGCCAGGCCTGAAGGTTTTCGTTGAACAGCGTAAAAAGAAAGTTCTGGTTGCCCAGCCAGACGAACCGACCAATCTCAGCTTCACCTAAATCACTCAATACAAAAGACTTTTTCGCCTGCGGCAAGATCGCTTCAATGAAGACACGGCCGTCCTCATTTACCTCTTGAAGGACGGTCTTGCCATCAGGGCTCATCTCGACCTGAACAATTCGAGGATCCTTAAAAAACAGCTCTGCGGATACCTTCTCGGAAGCATTGATAATGGGCACAAAACAAAACCCAACTAGAGTAGCGACCAACAGGCAAAGCCCTGCGTTTTCTGAGTGCGCTGTTTGGTTTCTCACTGCGCTTCTCCCGCTTGTAACTCCTGCCAATAAGCAATGAACGGATCTTCAAAGACGCCAACGTATTGCAGCTGAAATTTTTCGATCGTTTTGGGAAAAGCCGCATCCAAGAACTGCATAACCAGAGATGCCCTGTTGTGTCTAAAAAAGCTCCCGCGCAGCGCATCCTCTTGGATACGCACAATGAAAGTTCCAGGATAGTTGACGATGCCTGGCTTTACCGAAAACTCGCTCACGTTTCGGGGTGGCTCAAAATATCGTCTGTTAGCACCATGGTCTGGCCAGATTCGCCTAATGTAATAGTCACCCGCTTCGAGCACATACACGAAGTAGCGGACATTTTGTCCAGGAATGTTGCTGAGCTTATCTACAGGGAGAAACGCACCGTCGCGCCTGAGTTCTAACCTGTCCACATCCATGTTGGAGTCAATAGCCAAGACCAGGACTCCTTCATCGGTGCCAAGCTCTACACGGTCTTCTTCTAAGGGACTGGCCGCCCACGCTTCGCTGCCACAGCACAAAACCCATACCATCGCGGTCATGAAAACCACGCTCGAATATCTAGCTAGCATTGGAAACCCCACATAAAATCTGAACAACGGCTTAGGCGTCCGGCCTTTACCTGCGAGAGCGTGGAGTTTAGCACCGAGCCGATTAGCGGTGCCAGCGGGTTACTGGCGCAATGGACTGGACGGTCAACCACCTTTTGCATTAGCGGATTTACGAAACTTCTGAAAAGCAGAGAATTCCCATGGGCGAAACCCAGTATACATAGCAACACCTTGGCGCTGACCGATAGGCAGGTCCTGATCGTTCTCTACTAAATGATCAAACTCCCGCAAGAACTCGTCCATTAGCACATGCACCCGTTCTATGGATGCCTGGGAAAGCATGCCGCTGGCAAAGCGCATCTTTTCCCCTGCCGCATCAAAGTGAGAGTCTAGAAACTCCAACAGGACATCGCGGCCTAACTGAGTTTGCACCAGACCTGCGCGGCGCCAGGTAAAGTGACGGGCAGCCAGCACCCGAATACGATCGTATGGCAGCAGTTGAATGATGTTCCATCGCTCAAGCTGGATCAGCTTCTTCGTCAACTCTGGTCGAGTAAATTGCCATTGACTCAATATCTCCTCCACGCTGCAACGGTTTAGTACTAAGAACGTAACTAGCAGCAAAGCAGGATCTTCCAGCAACGTCTTTTCTTGCTCTGGCTCGAGCTCGGTCACCAGCTTGGGTTCTTGCTGGCTATCGTTGACCAATTCGCCTACGTCTAACTTCAAGAAGTTGCATATGGCCTCCAATCTACTTACCGATAGCGCGCACTCAGAAAACAGGCGCTTTACGGACGGTTCACTTAAGTCCAACACTTTGGCCACTTCGGCATAAGTTCGGCCCTGGGATCTTAGATGCCGTTTAAGACATTGATGAATCGCTTGCGTCTGGTTCATTCGGAGGCCCTTTATCAATTTCTCTGAAAGGTATCACATTTCAATACCAATGAACCATTAATTAGATACATCAGACATATTTGTTGCATTATGCAGTCCAATGGTCGATTTTCTTGGGGCACTTCAACTAAGGACAAGACTATGAAGAAGCTCGCAAGCATTGTGTTGATACCCGCTTTATTCTCTATCGCAACACCCGGCTGGACCCAGTCGGAAGCCTTATCCGGGGCCTCCGAGTTATCCGCCGTTGGATTGACACACGTGGTATCCGGAACTGGGCAAGCTTTGATTGGTGCAGGAGAGTTGACCATTGCCGGGATTAGCGCAGCAGGAGCGACCACGCTATTAGTCGTGGAAAGTGCCTCGGCTGTGGGACAGACCACTCTGGAAATCAGCTCGAAGGCGCTGCAGGGTACGCAAATTGCCGTTGGCAAGACGCTCAAGCTAGTGGAAACCGCTGGCGGCGCAATCCTCATGTCGGGAGAGAGAGCCGTCGGCTTTCTGCTGGAACCCGGGGCAGAAGATTACTTTCACCGCCAGCAGCTAAGCCCAAAGGAACAATAAGATGCGATGGCTGGCGCTTTTTATTTTCTGTTGCACGACCGGCGTCCACGCCGGTCGTTCTTGCGAACCCTACACGCCCACACCAGAGATTGTCGCAAGAGCCGCAGCTATGGGCGTGCGCGTCGCAGATCGTGTACAGTTCCTGTCGCCTGGGCACGCAGCGTTAATCGCGCGTGTAGGGACCGACCTTTCGCGATACGACTTGAAGTACTCCCACATCGCTGTGATAAGCAGGCAGTCAGAAGACTCCAAGCTGCGCATAACCCATTTGCTAAACCACTGTGAATCCAGCGAATCGGCAATTTATGAAGAAGGCTTAGCGCAGTTTTTTCTGGATGCACCCATCTTATTTGACGCTTTGATTTTGCAGCTGGACGATCAAACAGCGGAGCAGTTAGGCCATGCGATAGAAACAGGGGCAGCGCTTAGAGTACACGATGAGCGCTACAACGTACTGGCGCATCACGGATCGACTCGCAGCCAAAATAGTAGTCAATGGGTGCTGGAGACTCTGGCGCTCGCTACAACACAACCGGGAGTGGACATTTGGGACCGCGGCA
The DNA here is from genome assembly GCA_964630895.1 of uncultured Gammaproteobacteria bacterium. Classification (GTDB taxonomy): domain Bacteria; phylum Pseudomonadota; class Gammaproteobacteria; order Xanthomonadales; family SZUA-38; genus CAZVYE01. The sequence continues at coordinate 17,949 of CAZVYE010000037.1, forward strand.
ACGCCCAGCGCATGCTTGAAGGACAAAGCTATCAGCCTGACGTCATCAGACTAAAGTTCGGCCAGCGGCTTTTCGGAAACCTGGCTGACAACGTTAATCTGTTTCACCAGCCACGCAGAAACCGCCTACGCAACCGCTTTGAAATCATGTCCGTGCGCTCTGTAAGCCGATTTTTGGAAAACAGCGGGCGACTGATTCAAGCAGATGAAATCATCCCGCCTTGCAATGTGGTTGCCAAGGCATGCGACCCAGCAAACTTTTGACACCAAAGTTTTCCAAACGGCGAGACGTCATGCAGGTCGAGTTGCTGCTTGACGACAAACAAGCGAGAAATGCATTTACGAAAGCTGTTCGTAGCGCAGTACAAAGGTGGAATTTGGCCTATTCATATCCGCTTCAGGTTGCCATTGCTGCGTCTTTTGCCGACATAACGCAAGAATGCAACAAAGCGGGATTGACGACGTGATACAAAGCTGTCCACTTTTTTTCGCGAAATCTAATCATGAAAATTCTACCAGTCGTCGCAGCCCTGTTGTTCACTTATCAAACCACTGCGCAAGAACTCAAAGAACTGGTAGCGGCGGGGGACGTCGCCGCCGTGGAGCAAACCTTGGCCCAAGGAGATGTTGTCAGTGCCGAGCAGGCCCGGTTGCTAATCGTCGCCGTTCAAGCCCAGCAAAAGGACATGCTAGCCATGCTGCTGGAGCGTGGATTCAATGCCAACGCCACCACTGCGGATCAGCAGCGTGCTACAGCTACCATGTACGCTGCCTATGCCAACGCACCCGACATGCTGGCCGTGCTCTACGAGCATGGCGCCGATCTGGACCAGGTCGACGCTATCGGCGATCCCGCAATAAATTGGGCAGTGTATGGCGGGATGACCGAGGCCGTAGACTGGCTGCTTGGTAAAGATGTTCGGATAGATCAAGTGGGGCACGGAGACGCCATCTCCATCGCCATGCGCCGTGGACATCAGGAGATTCTTGGTAAGCTCTGCGAAATTGCATCTTGTAATGAACAGCTATCCAGACCGACGCAGCAACTCGTACAAGCCATTGATCAAGGCAACATGCTGTTCTTTAGCCAGAATCTCACGCCCAAGGCGGCATCCTCATTGGACCAGACGGGCCGCCCCCTATTACACAGAGCGGCAAGACAGGGCCGTAGTGCGATGGTTGCGCTCATGCTGGATAAAGGTGCGGACCCAAATCTGCGTGACCCAATCGGATTTACGCCGATAATGGAGGCCGCGCGCGAAGCCCAAACAGCAACCGTAAGACAACTACTGGACTACGGTGCCAGCGTATCTGCAATAGCTTCAGAATCAGCGTTACGTTTTCAAGTGATGCATTTGGCAGCCGTAGGTGGCGACCCAGAAATCATCGACACTTTACACAAAGCCGGAGCCAGCCTGGACCCTGTAGACACGGACAACAGCACCCCTGCAATGTGGGCTCTTGGGGAAGGCCAACAGGACGCGATGTCCAAGCTGCTTGAATTAGGTGCCGACATCCATCACGAAAACCGCTACGGCATGTCCATCGCGAAGGTTCAACAGCGGTCCCAGTCAAAGTAGGCCCAGTAAAAGTAGGCTAAGGCTTGTAGTTCTCGACGAGGTGACGCGTTAGTCTGGCGTCACCTCATCCGCGACAGGTTCTTGCTGTGCCAACCAGTCCTTGGCAGTCTCGATATCGTCGAATAGATTTAGTTTGCGTCCGGTAAGTCTGGCCGTAGTCTTCACCAGCATCTTTTGCATGCCAGAGAATCCCACAGTGGCGTTGGCAAAGACATAGGGTTTGTTGTGGGCACTCAGGTCTCTGAGGCCTTCGGTGATGCGCCGATCAAATCGACTGCCAGCGATATCTACCAGCGTGCGTAGACTCTTCTCTGGCTCTTGCGCCACCACCGCTTTGGATTCACTCAAAATGCGAAGCCCCTCCTCCACATCAGTCACATTACTGAAATCAAAAAACAAAATACGCTTGCCGTTGTGCTCAATAAACCGAGTGCGTTGCATAATGACCCCTCAATGTGCTGCCTACGGTAAGTAAACTTTAGCATGGAGAGTAGTAGCTGGCAGGTGAAAGGCGTCTGCAGCCTGGGGGCGCCCCGCGCAAAGGCCTTAACCAAGATACTGGTCTGGCACCTCAATGCCTTGGGCACGAAAAAATGTGAGTTGATCGAAATAACCTTTTTGATGAACGATCAACCCATCTGCAAATGTGAAAAATCCACACCCTCGTAGTCCATTAGGGTCGCGCCATTGCAATATGCCGGTGTCGCCACATTCGTATATTGTCTCTTCGACACAAATCATTTGCGCCCGCGCAAACTCTGTCTCAAACATTTCGCGAATCGCTTGACGCCCAACCAATGGTTCGTCAAATACCACTTGGTCGTTGACCGCATCTTCGGCATACATGCCGGCTAACGCGGCTACGTTGGCTTCATTAAAGTTCGTTATCCATTGGCGAATCAGGTCTTTGGGCCGCACGGATTTTCTCTTGGCAAGTTAAACCTGACCACAGCATAGCAATCGAAAATGACAATTCAATTGAACGAATCCCAAAGAAAAGCCCGGCGTCTGCCGGGCTTGTTCCAAATGAGATAAGGGCTTCGCTTTAATTGCAAGCCTTGTCTTTGAGTACTGTCAGTCGTGTTAACTCGAGGGAACCGTCAGCATATCCGGCCACCTGGGCGTCCCAATCGACTGTCGCAGTCCCGTCCGAATTGAACGTCATGGTTGCAGTACCCCAATCAATCGCATTGACTTCACTTGCGACGAAATTGGGTGGGAAGTCTGCACCGGAGAACTGCTGCAGATTTACTACCGCCGTATCACCGTTAAGAGCTCCTTGCCCAAACAGCCAAACCTGCTCGCCGTCTTGATAGACGTACCAAGCCAAAATAACCGTATCCTGACCCTCTACATTGATCACTTCGGCAACGAAGCCATGCCCAGATTGATCCGGGTTGAAGTAGCTGCCGCTGCGACAGCTGGCTGCAGAAGTAGATAACGGCGCAATCTGGTTCATGGCAATACTGCCCGAGCCAAAACCACTGATCACGCTATTCCAGCTGGCAGATCCCGTACCGTCACCATTAAAGTCGAAGGTCAAAGTACCCCACTCAGTCAAGTCCAGGTCGGCTGAATCGAAGTTAGGCGGAAAGTCTCCACCAGTAGGCATCAAAACATCCAAGGTTGCGCTACTGCCCTCTACTGGACCAGTACCAATGAGCCAAACTGGATTGCCATCCTGGTACACATACCAGTAAGCATTCACCAAGTCCTGATCACCCTGTTCTAGCAGCTCGATCAACCAACCGTGACCAGACTGCTCGGAATTAAACCATGGCCCACTGACCGCAGACGTTATCGAGGCCACTTCACAAGCGTTTGGCACGCTGGCCTCGGTAATGTTGATGTTGTCTAGGTAAAAGCCCTCGAATTCCGAACCTGGGTCTGAAGAGAAGCTCCAACGGACTTGTACCGTTTGACCTGCAAATGCTGATAGATCGGCAGTGTAGGTCTGGAAACTGCGTTGCGAACCATTAAATGCGCCCTGCTCTTTCGGGTAACCACATTCATTGATCGGAATACCTTCCGGCTCAGTCATACTAAAGTCGCCCGGATATCCGCCATTGGGCGGCAAATCTTGCCAAGTCTCACCACCATCGGTGGAGATTTCTACGACTACGCCGTCCCAGTCCGCTTCAATATCAAACCAGGCATCAAAACTAAGCTGCGGTGAGCCGCTGGCCTGCAGCGGTATTGCAGGCGTGCTCATTCGACCACATGTCTGCGCGGGATACAGGTTTGCGCCGTCACCTGCATTGCGGTAACTCAAACTACCGGTTGCCGCTCGACGATCTGATATCTGCCATAAGCTTTCGATATTTGCGAATGACACCTGATCTGGATCGTCGTTAAATGTACCGGGGCTGGTGGACTCGGCAGTCGCTGTAATCTGTACTCGCTCAAAATCGAAGGTTTCGTTGCCATTGTTGGGTCCGTCACCTCGATTGGTCTTGTCTTCCGCCAAAACGATGTAGAAATAAGTTTCTAAGGGCTGTAAGGCAAAATCGGTATAGCTCGTACCCTGAATACCTGCTGCGATAAGATTTTCGGAGCTGGGCGTGAACACAGGATCCTGCGATCGGTACACGTTGTACTGCATACCAACACCTGGACACTCAGACTCCCCTGCTGTCCAGGACAGTACCGCACCACAAGTATCACCACCCACGCTGCTTACAGAAACCGTAGCTTCCTCAAATTGGGGCTCCAAATTACAAGCTGCTTTTGAGACAACTGATTGACAAGCACCCCATGGGCCCTCGCCGCAGGCATCTACACCACGCACGCGGTAGGCATACTCAAATCCGCCTTGGGTCAGGCTGTCAGCAAATGTGCCGCTGCTAGCCGAACCGGCAAATCGGAATGCACCATTGTTATTCGAGCAGGAACCAAGGGTCCGATACACCTGATAATCTGTGGCACCGGCAATCAGGTCAAAATCAAGATTAATATCGTTCTCGCCAGCATTCACG
>CAZVYE010000038.1:0-1758 GCA_964630895.1 uncultured Gammaproteobacteria bacterium
GTGGTAACGCGTTTTCCTGAGGCAGTGAAAGACTCGTGGGTGCACAAAGAGCTTACAGAGGCGCGTAATTTTGAGCCGGCTATTCGCAAACTGGGGACTTGGCTAGGTGGCGCCTTTACCTGGATTGACCAAAACCTCATTGGCGGCAAAATGCCCTTTACGTGGAATAATCCCACGCCGGACTACGCGCAGCTCAAAACCCAGGATAGTGTGCAAGAGATCAACTATCCCAAGCCAGACGGAGAGCTGAGTTTTGACCGACTAAGTTCGGTGTTTCTTTCCAGCACCAACCACGAAGAAGACCAGCCGTGCCATCTAAAGCTGAAAGACCCAGCGATCACAATTGAGCAGAACCTGCCGAAATTTGACGAACCGGCTCAGCGCTATTGTCCAGCGGCGGTGTATGAAGTTGTTGTAGAAGGCGGAGAAAAAGTATTTCGCATCAACGCGCAGAATTGCATCCACTGTAAGACTTGTGACATCAAGGATCCCGCTCAGAACATCAACTGGGTGACGCCAGAAGGCGGTGGCGGTCCTAACTACTCAAATATGTAATTGGACGACTTCCTAGCCTGCGTCAGCAGCACTTTTTTCCTGCTGGCGCAGGATGATTTTCTGTAAGTCTGAATAATCTTGGTATCCAGAGTCGGTAGGAGAAAATTCAGAGAATTTGGCAGAAATGCGCATGGCATCCATGGCGCACTGCCAGTTGCCCAGCTTGGAGTGGGCCCGCGCAATCTGATAATAGGGTAGATAGTCAGTAAACCACATTCCGTACATGCGAGAGTTTCGCTTGGAATCTTCACGCAGGTTGGCAGCAAGAATTAAAGCATCCAATGCTCTCTGGGCATCGCCTGAGCGCATCAGTTCCAGACCAAACTCATAATGGAAATACCAAGGCAAGCTGTTTGCCGCGACCTTTGCGGAAAGCGCACATCGCCTTAACACCTGAGAGCGGATTTCTGCGGCTTCAGCATCGGACAGCGTGTGTTCTCGGTCCGGGTACTCACGAAAGCTGGCAGATTGCGTTTCGGCAACTGTTGGATCACTGGCCATAATGGGGAGACTATAGCGATCCCAAAGCCGTGACCCTAAGAAGCTCTGCGTAGCAACGCCTTCCAGCTGACTCTGCTGAAGGGATTGGCGCGCCTTCTCTAGCTCGCCTGCCTCGTAATAAGCAACTGCAAGATTTAAATGAGGCAAGTAGTCGAGATGGCCATCCGCCGCTGTTCCCAGTTCGGCATTTGGCTTGGCCGCAATTGCTTTGTTCAGCGCATCTATTGCCGCATTAAACTGGCCGCGTTCCATGCTCTCTAAAGCATAGCGGTAATCAGAAAGCCAATCGGCGTGGGCGCTGGTGGCCAGCGTACCAAGAATCAGGATCGTACATCGCAGGAGCGTGGTCATAACGCGACTCCAAAAGCGCGGCAGCGCGTTTGCGCTGCCGCGAATTGTCTACACTTTAGAACCGATAAATTGCAGAGACTACAAAATTGTCTACTTGATCGGAAAAGTCGGCAGCAAAGTCCATCTGCAGACTTTCGCCGAAGACGGCACCTACACCAATTACTGCGTGTGTGTCATCTGAGTCAATCGCTCCGGATCCATCATGATCGTCGTCGGTAAAACCGCCGCCACGAACAGTCAAAACGTTCATGTTCATAAAGTCGCCGCTGAGCGGAAATACTTTTTCTATCCCAAGGTGATAAGTAACTGCATCGTCGATCGGCTCTACCAGGTTGCGAATCTGGTTGCCAA
>CAZVYE010000038.1:1858-22419 GCA_964630895.1 uncultured Gammaproteobacteria bacterium
GTATTGGAGCAGCCAAAGTTGTCGTCAAACGTTTGGAAGCCCTCGATATCAAATTCTCCACCCTTACGATAAACCAATCCGCTGGACCAGCGACCGTTGGGGTTGAAAAGCACGCCTAGCGTGTATGTTACGTCACTGTCATCCCCGTCTAAGACTTGAGTTTCATCTATCGTATCGACAATTTCCTGCGCCCAAAGCCCTGGGTCACCACCGAATAAATCGGCAGCAAAGAACTCCACGTTAAAGAAGTCATCTACAGCGCCGCGATCAAACGTGCGCAGATCAAACTCGGTATTTTTTACGGTGGCACCGAATGAGACCATGTCGGAAAAACGGAAAGCGAACGACAAGCCGAATGACTCAAGGTCTGCATCCAGAGCGTTGTCATAGGTATAGGTATCGAAATTTGCGCTATCGAAGATGCTTTCTGTAGGAGCTACGTCTGCGAATGACAAATTGTTCTGATAAAAAGCAGAAAACGTCCAGTTATCAAATGGTTTTACAAAACTGGCGAAGGAGAGGTTGGTGTTGGAATCGTTGTATGATTTAACCGGCTGACCTCCGACTCCGTTAGACAACGGCACGATTGTGTCCACATCAAAAAAAGCGATGTCTGCGTCTGTGTCGCGCGCATGTACGGAAATTTCAGTCTGGCTTAGAATCGTCAAGCCCGCGGGATTCGCTTCGGCGGCCGTTGCGTCGTCTGCTACCGCGCTAAATGCGCCTGCAAGACCAAGTGCACGTGCACCAGGTGGTAAAAGGTTAATTGGCAATGCCGATACCCCTGCAGAGGGCAAAGAATTATCAGTCGGACGGTTTTGCGCGTGCAAAGCACTTGTTGCCGCGAGCGCCACGGTAGCAAGTATTAGCGAACGTATTTTCATGGCAGTATTCCCCATTTGAAGTACCCCTATCCTGCAAACAAACACTAGAATTCTTCAGTGAGTGTAGGCGGATGATTCGAGGCGCGCAAGTCAGCCCGCGATCAAATTTATAGGCTCACTACATAGTTTGATCAAATAACGTAACGAAGCGGGGTGAAAACGCAGCGAGGTAAGGAGAAAAGCCACCATCTATTTGTTTAATAGCGCGAATGTCGTTTTGCGCGACCCTCAGCAGACGGGCATCCTCGGAGCCGCTAAGTACATATTGGTGATAGGCGGCAGCGGCTCGAAACAGGTGAGCTTGGATGCGCTCTCGCTCGCTGGAAAAGTCCGCCGGATTCGCCGCAGCGGTAACTTCACGGTATTTCCCAGAAAAGAAATTCTGAGCAAGCGTCTTCAAAGCTTCAGGAGCTTGCCTGCGAGCGATTTGTGCTTGTTCTGCCTGGTACTCCTGAACTGCTTGCCGATAGGACCGTAGTTTGCCGTTAAGCTCGCGTGCCAGCTGTGTCATTGCGTCCACCTGCTGCCCATCGGCCACTGTTGCGGCGCGTTGTGCTAACTGGTCCAGTTCGTTACGCAACCGATTAAGTGTTGGCGTTGTCAGGTCTGCATTGGCTGGTGAGCGGGCTGCCGCCTGCAGTCGAAGCAGCTCCTGACGGGCTTCATTACGGCGCGCGGCGACCGCCTGCTGCTGTTGGCGTCGCTTGGCTTCTGCCAACCATTCACTTGCTGTATTCATCTCACTGCTAAGAATGCCGCTGAGCTGTGCAGCTTGATCAGACCATTGTGTGAGTTGGTCTTCATCTCGCTGGCTTATTGCCCCATCCAATCCAGTCGAAATCTGTCGACTTAAATTCTTTGCCTGCTGCAGCTGGCGATCCCACTCAGGACGCTTTGACCACTCGTCGCGCATTTGCGGGTTGGCTTTGATGTCTTCTGCGGTTGCAATGGCACCATTGAGCACGCCGACCTGGGTTCTGGTAGCACCAGCAACAGCGTCAATATCCACTACGCTTGCCTGACAGCGCTGCATTTGCTGTTGCATGGCGGGTGCTAAATCCGTCTTCGCAATGACGCCCTGATTGGAAGATTCACTCCAGGCTCGCATGGCACCTTCACAGTCGCCAGATTGCACCCTTGCAAGCCCCAGATAATAGTGCGGCAGGTAAGGTTCATAGCGCACGCCATATAGACGGATGCGCTCAGCAGATTGGGCATTTTCTGCAATCGCGCTTTCCAGCTCTTCAATAGCTTTTTCCAAGTCACCCTTTTCCAAGGCTCTTAGTGCGTCCCCATAATCGCGCTTGTAGTCTGCCGCAGCAGCGAACGCAAGCACGAGGCAAGTGACGCCGAGCGCAAGTTTTGTATGCCAGCTCACCATCCGGATTTCTCGAAGTACTCTGTTGCGTCGAGCGTGGCAAAATTCGCCCTGGCGTTAACAAGTTGCTTTCTGCGAACCTGAACTTGCAGCGTTTCTTCTTTGTTGCCACTACCGCGAACAGTGACTCTGTAAGGTCCTTCGACCAAGCTGATTACCAATGGTGTTGTGGTGTCTCCAGAGATTTCTTGCGCCTTCCCATCACCATTGCGGATCGCAACTACTTCGCCCCAAGGCGAGGCATCAATCGCCAGACTGCCGGAAATTGCAGCAATACGTTCTGCTTCGGCTTGCAATGCTGCTGTGCGCGCAGATTCAAGCTGTCGCTGCTGCCGCTGTAAGTTGGGATTACCGGGGAATTCCTGAAGACCAATATCAATTAGGTCCAATGCACGATTAAAATCGCCAGTGGCACCGATTTCATTAGCGCGCTCAGCAATCCGGCTGGTGTATTGACCAAGTAGCGTAACTACGTCTACATCATTTGGAGCCGCGTCGAAAAGCTGCTTGATGGCGTCAGCAGCGGCGGCAATCTGTGATTCGTTTAAGGGGTTGGCCTGAGCAAGCTGACTGGCATTAGCCATGAGGCGTGCCAATGCCTCCGCCTCTTGGTTTGCCGCCTGAGCACTTGCAATCTCCTCTTCCCAGCGGGCGAACCGGCGATCGCCTGGAAAAGTCTGTCGAGCTGCGCCGTTCAGAGCAGCGGCTCGATCAAAACGTTGTGCTTCAAGTAGCTCTTCCAGCGACTCTGCTACCAGGTCTGGAAGTCTGCCAATGCCTGCTGTGGCAGCCGCGTTATTGCTATCAAGTTCCAGCACGCGACGATACTCAGCCAGGGCGTTTTCTTCCCCGGTAAGTAACTGGCCGCTCTGTGCAAAGTTTTCTGCTCGCTGGAGTGTCTGCTGTACTTGTCGCGCTCGATCGTCCAACAACGCGGTTGCGTTAGCCTGGATTGACTGTAGGCGGGCATTGCCTGGTGTTGCGCGCAGCCCAGCGGATGCAAGCTCCACGGCTTGCTGGTACTGCTTTTGCGTTAATTGGGCGTTGGCCTGTTCGGTGAGCTTCTCGGCAATTGTCTCCAGCGCGCTTTGCGCAGTAATGTTTTGCTCATCCAGGCGCAGAACAGACTGGTATTTCTCAATGGCATTGTCGCCTGGTGGGGCGAATATTTGATTGGCTGCTTCGGCTTCTTCGGCAGCTGTCAGTAGCTGCCGAATCTGGGCAGCACGGTCCCGCGCATCAACCTGGGCCTGGACTTTCTGGGCCGCCTCCGCCACCAACGGGGATCCGGGAAATAGCTGATCTGCCAGCATTCTGAGTTTGTCAGCGTATTCCAAGTCGCCTCTTTCTAGGGCGCCTTCAATATCGGCAACTAACCGCTGTTGGATTCGCGTCATTCCCTGGGCGGCGGTGGTATTGAGCGGATCAAGCTCCAATACGGCGGAAAAATCCTTATAAGCATTAGAGTCCTGGGGTGTTACAAACTGGGCGTTGGCGACATGCTCTGCAGCGCTTGCCAATAGGGAGTTTACGCGCGCCTGCCGTTCTTGTTCTGCAACTTCTTCGCCTAATTCGGTTTTCAGTTCCAGCAGGTCAGCGTAGTCGGGTGCGATCTCCAAACCCATTCGAACCTCAGCCATGGCACCAGCCAAATCGCCAGAATCCATTTTCAGATTTGCCCGGCCTTCGTAAAACAATGCAATGTCATCAGCGCGCTCTTTTACCGGGGGATAGTTTGGTGCGATGTTTTGGAGTTGCTTTAGGGCTTCAACTGCGTTGTCTCCAGGTGGGCTGTCAATTTGTCCTTTGGCCAACTGATTGTCGATGACGCGAACCATAGAATCTGCACGCTTGCGCTCCCGCTCAGAAAGCCCGTCGTCACCCTCTCGATTAAAAAACCAAAACAATACTGCAGCGACTACAAGCACTCCGGTTACGCTGGCAATAATGGGTAACAATTTACCGCGTTTCGGCGTGGCCGCATGCTGCCCCGAATCCGGCGCTACTACGGTTGCTTGTCCAGAACCACTTTGCCTGTTGCCCTGGGAGGGAAGGTCGCGGGTGACCCGTTCTGGAACTTGCAGACCGCCTGAGCCAAAGCGTGGGTCGCTAAACTGGTCTGAATTAAACAGTTTGGTTTCGCCACTTAATTTGGCAGCAAACGATTCATCTGATAGCACCAGATCTTTTACAGCTTCACAAAAGCCCAGCATGCTGGGGAAGCGATCGTTCTTATCCTTGGCCAGCATCTTTGCCAGGATTGGCTGTAGTGCAGAAAACTCATCTGGCAGCACCGGAATGGGGTTCTGCATGTGCTGCATCGCCAGGGCCAACGGCTCCTCGGCTTTATACGGCAACTCTCGTGAGTAGCTCGTACAGCATTATTCCCAGGCTGTAGAGGTCGGCCCGCCCATCGATATCTTTACCGGAGATCTGTTCAGGGCTCATGTAGTAGGGCGTGCCTACCACCATGCCGGTCTTCGTCAGGCGATTCTCGGCATCGGTTTTCCTTGCAATTCCAAAATCCGTAAGAACCGGCGTGATGTCATCGCGGAACATGATGTTCGACGGCTTGAGGTCGCGGTGGACGATGCTATGGGAGTGCGAGAGATGCAGCGCGTGGGCGATCTGGGTGCAAATGCGAATAACCTTCGCCACCGACAGACCTTCTTTCATTTTGTCGGACAACGTGCCGCCGTCCAGATACTCCATGGCCATATAGCTGCGGTCGCCGACCTGGCCAATGTCGTGGATGGCAACAATATTAGGGTGGTTAAGCCGGGCTAGCAGCCGGCCTTCGTGCAGAAAACGCGTCTGGAATTCTTCGCCGGCGAGGGAGCCTCGCAGCACTTTCAGGGCGACTTGACGCTGTAGCGCCGTTTGCGTGCCCAAATAGACTCGGGCCATGCCTCCAGAACCGACTTCACGGTCTAGATCATACCCAGGAATTTCTATTGAGACACTCACCCTTTTTTAATGCGCTACTGCTTCCCCTGAATGCTGCTAGCTTAACACTGGCGTCGACCCAAATTCGACAGCCTGGGAAAATAAAACGCAAATTGATGTCACAAATCTGGCAGCAGCTCGTCGGCGCGTAAAAGTGCTGCAACTGACATGGCATCGGTAATCTTTCCGGTACGCGCCATATTTGCAGCCTCCGCGAGGGGTAGTCTGTGAATTTGCAGTTGCTCAGTAGCGTCCGGCTGAGTATCGGTTGCGGTCAAGTCCGTTGCCAGAAAGATTAGTGCACGTTCGCTGGTAAAACAGTTCGAGGTGTGTAAATCAAGTATCTGTTGCCAACATTTGGCAACCAAGCCAGCTTCTTCTCGAAGTTCACGGGCAGCTTCTTCCTGAGGTGGCTTTTCCGGATCACCTCCGCCCTCAGGAATCTCCCAGCTGTACTGATCTAGAGGGAAGCGAAACTGGCCTATAAGGTATGTGTTTCTCGCATCGTCAACGGGTACGACACCCAGCGCAATATTTTGTGGTTTTACTACGCTGTAAATGCCAGGCAAGCCGTCGGGTTGGGTAACCTGATATTCGGTGACCTCGATCCAGGCATTGCTGTAAATGGAGATTTCTGCGCAGACTCGCCAAGGGTTGGCCTCGGGTGCTGGCAGGCTGGAGCGCTCCGACCCGTCAGAAACATTCTGGGTCGGAGCCGTTTGCTTGCTACCCAAGCTTTTGTTCCAGCTCTGGAACAATCGTGAAAAGATCGCCTACTAAGCCAATATCGGCAACCTCAAAGATCGGCGCATCGGCATCTTTGTTGATAGCGACGATGGTGCCAGCATCTTTGATGCCGGTCAGGTGCTGAATTGCCCCCGAGATCCCAATAGCAATGTACAGGTCTGGCGCGATGATCTTTCCGGTTTGGCCCACCTGCATGTCGTTAGGTACATAGCCTGCGTCTACAGCGGCTCGGGATGCGCCTACGCCTGCATTTAAGGTATCTGCAAGGGAATAGATGATGTCGAAGCTTTCTGCGCTTCCCAGCGCGCGCCCGCCGGACACGACCCGTGGAGCGGTCTGTAAATCTGGGCGATCACCACCGCCGCCTTCCAGACTGACGAATCTGGTGTGGTCTGGCAATTGCGCGTTCGTGTTAGTGGTTTCGACCTCTGCAGCACCTTGCTCTCCAACGGGTTGATAGGAGGCGGTGCGCACGGTTGCAACTAACTTATCAGACTCTGGGCACGTAACGCTTACAATGACGTTGCCTGCGTAGATTGGTCGCTTGAACTGATAGGCACCTGACACCTCCATGATGTCGCTGACCTGTCCGACGCCCAGCAGGGCGGCAACGCGGGGCATGACGTCTTTGCCGAAGGTTGTAGACGGACCCAGAATGTGGCTGTAGTCGGTTGCCAGGCTTACGATTTGCGGTGCCAGAGTCGCGGCGAGTTTGGCGTTATCGTCGGATGTCTCGACCGCCAAAACTTTAGAAACACCAGCCAGAGTGGCCGCCTGCTGCGCGATTTCTGCGGGGCTTTGGGCAAAGACAGCGACGTGAATGTCACCGCCGATCTGGGTTGCACAATTTATGGTTTTGGCGACGCTGGGATTCAACGATTGCCCGTCGTGCTCGGCAACGATTAGAATTTTGCTCATTATATCAACCCCTTATCTTTCAGTGCGGAAACGAGGCCGTCTACATCCTCAACCATGATGCCGCGCTCTCGTTTGGCAGGTGGCTCGTAATGAGTTTCCTGGATCGTTGGCGTCACATCGGCGCCCAAGTCAGCAATAGCCAGCGTTTCCAAGGGCTTGCGCTTTGCTTTCATGATCTCAGGCAGTTTTACGAAGCGTGGTTCGTTCAAGCGCAGATCAGTGGTTACCACCGCCGGTAGATCAACATCTATTGTCTCCAGGCCCGCATCCACTTCGCGAGTAACCTTGGCGCTGTTACCGCTGATGTCTAATTTAGATGCAAAGGTTGCCTGGGGTCTATCCCATAGCGCCGCCAGCATTTGTCCAGTCTGATTGCAATCGTCATCAATGGCTTGCTTGCCCAAAATGACCAGCTCTGGTGCTTCTTTCTCGATTAGTTTCAAGAACACTCTGGCAGCACCCAATGGCTGCACAGGGTCCGCTGTTTCCACCAAGATCGCGCGATCAGCACCCATAGCCAGACCGGTGCGTAGCTGCTGCTGTGCTTCAGAGGGGCCAATCGATGCCACTACGACCTCACTGGCGTGACCAGCTTCTTTGATACGCAGTGCCTCTTCCAGCGCAATCTCGTCAAAGGGGTTTATGCTCATTTTGACGCCGTCGGTGACAACCCCGGAGTTATCCGGTCTCACCTGTACGCGCACGTTGTAATCTACGGCCCGTTTTAGACCGACCAAAATTTTCATTGCGTTACCTCGAGAAAGATATGATTCGCGCGACAAGACCGCCCATTGTAGCGGTCTAAATCCAAAATTTTAAGTGGTTGCGGGCGGCGGAGATTGCAAGTCCTGAATGAAATCCGTTAGAGGCGGACTGCTGGTTGGGCGAAGATCTTCAATTATCACCAGTGCTTACTGTCATTTGCCAGTATCCGCCGCGTGTATAATTTTTCGTTGGTCTAACCGGCAGCAGCTAGCTCCAATTGCGCGATTCGGCCAGCAGCTGTTCGGCCTGAATAGCGTAACCGGGAGCAAATGTGAACCCGATCTGCCCATCCTGTTCATGCGCAACCAAACCCTTGATGCAAAGCACTCGATCTTGATCAAGAATGAAGAACATTCGGTACTCGCCATCAGGGTCGGTTTCCCATGATGAGGGCTTGCGTACGGATGCGCCGCCCGCGGAAACGTTCATAAGCTCGCTTAGGTAGCCGCGCTCTCCCTGCACAAGAAACACCCCTGCGTACATTTCAAGCCTGGGGAATCCTCTTTGATCACTGTTCGTACTGGTCATTGTAAGAAAGGCTCGTAATTAACGTTTTACACCATCGGCGCCTATTCGGTCACCAGCTCAAAACGGTTGGCCGCGCGGTTTTTTCGCACCTTGCGAGGATCCCAAATTCGCCCGTTCATGGCAATAAAGATACCACGATCAATAGTCTGCGCTGCGGCTACCGCACAACCCACGTTAAACACTGCATCACTGCCGATGAAGCGTGCCGGATTAAGGGCTCCGGTGAGAATCACTGTTTTGTTGCTTAATTCTAAGAGCGCGTTGGCAGTTTCAACCATGGTGTCTGTGCCGTGGGTGACGACGAAATTTTGCTCGGGATGATCGGCTATAGTGTTGCGGATTAGTTGACGATCCTCGTCTGTCATCTCCAGGCTGTCCTTGCGCATCAGCGACACGATCTCTAGCTCTAGTGCAACGTTGAACGCATTCAATATATCGGCGACCTGAGGCTGGCCAATCTGATAGGTGCTCTTTTCGTCAAAATAGATTTTATCGATAGTACCGCCCGTTGTGACGATAACCAGTTTTTCTGTTGCACTCATTACATGGAAGCCTTTTTATTGAAGCGGTTAAGCAAATATGTCGGTCGCCAGCATCTCGGCGTCTGATGGACAGCCGCAATCTATATGGATCAGTCCCGTGCTGGCAAATTGTTTTGCTGCCGCCAAGGGTCTCGGGTCGGCGGGCAAAGACCAATCTGCGTGATTGGTGAGTAGCGCGGCTGCCATCAGACGACCCAGTGAAATTGCAATAGAACGTCCTTGATACTCGATATCACTAGCGTCAAGGGCTGCTCGCAGTCGTTTAGCGCTCTGACTGATTTGTTCGCCCAATTGGATGCTTTGCGCGTGCTCAAGTCCGTTAACCAAATGCTTCAACTGAGCAAAATAGGAGTCTGCGACGTTTGCATCGCCGAGTACTCGCAGCGTGTCCAATGCCAGTACATTTGTGGTTCCCTCCCAAATTGGAAAGACCTGTGCGTCCCGTAACAACTTTGGAATGCCTGTATTTTCGACGTAGCCAGCGCCACCGAAACATTCCAGAGCCTCGCTGGCAATGGTTACTGCGACCTTGCCGGTGTACAACTTGGCAATCGGCGTAAGCAGGCGCAGGAGCAGGAGTTCCTCAGCAGAGGCAGATTGCGTTGCTGATTTACCCAAGAGACCGACTTGATAGAAAGTAAGATGAAACGCGGCTTCAAACTCTGCTTGCATATTTGCCAGCGTGGTCTGGTGGAGTGGTTGTTCCGCAAGCGTCTTGCCAAATGCCACGCGCCGATTCGCGTAGTCTCTGGCCAACGCTATGGCTCGGCGCATGCTCGCTACTGAACAAACCGCGTTCCAGGTTCGGGTGATATTGAGCATTGGGGCAATAGCCTTAACGCCATGGCTCGTGTCAGATAGCAAGCGCGCCTGACAGTTATTTAGATGGAGCTCAGCGGTAGGAAGCTTCTTAGTGCCCAGTTTATCTTTGAGACGCAGCACTTCTATGCCGTTGGCAGATCCATCTGGCAATTTGGTTTCAAGCGCAAACAGGGCTAATCCGCGTGAACCGGCCGGATTGCCCTCCGGGCGAGCCAGCGTAATTGCCATTTGCGCTGTGGTTGCTGAGGAAAACCACTTTCTACCGTTGAGATGCCAATGACCGTTCTCGGTTTTATTCGCTGTGGTCTGGGAGGCGCTCACGTCAGAGCCGCCTGGGGTTTCTGTCATCCATTGTCCGCTGGTCCAGGCTGCATTGGAATCGGTGCTAGTCAAGTGTTGAAACGCCTGACTACTCCAGGAGGATGGGTGATTGAGTAGCACCTGGGCGGCGCCGTCGCTCATGGCCAATGGGCAACTGTATACGTCGGTAGAAGGATGAAACAAATACACCAATGCCATCTGCGCTAATCGACCATCCGTGCCAAACGCGCTGTCATACCCTTTACCCACCAAGCCAAATTCAGCAGCAATTCGGGCAGCCGTCTGCCACAGTTCTGTAACCTGGATGTGGTCGATGCGATTACCCCAGGCGTCAAATTGGTGCAGGATGGGTTCGTCCGATAGCTCAGCCATTTGCTGATCAAACAGCTTCCCGCCGGCCAGCTCACCCATCTGATGAAGCTCACTCGTAAAATGCGCCTGACTGGCAGGTGTCAAATGACGTTTTAGAAAAGACTGTAAGACTCTATCCTGCAAATATTGATTGCCGAGTTCTGGTGGTGACTGGCTAAATAGCGGCTTTACCATGGGGTTCATTTATCGGTTGGCGGTAAGCGTATGATGACCACACTAGGCTCAGCAAACAAGGCTATCAAGTTGCGGCCATTGATTTGGTGAGATTGTGGGGGCAGAGGCAATCAGTTACATTCCCGCCTATGCGCACAATTCAGCTCAAACACGTAAGAGTCTCGATGCTAAACAGGAACAATTGGGCAGCACTTCTCATGTGCTGTCTCTTATCTACTAGCCCGATTGTGTGGGCGCAAATGCCAGTTCCCAGCGCGAACTCTGTGGACTTAAGACGTGCCGCTCATATGGTGATGCAGATAGAAGATGAGCTGGGTTGGATCGATAGCAGCCAACGACACCTGATGGTTGCGCGTCTTAATTTCCTGTTGGATCGCCGGCAAATTGGGATTGATCAAGACTTCCCCACGCGCTGGCTCGAGTGGCAGCGTCGGCTTGATGTGCTTGAAGGTCCTGAAAATCGACTGCTAATTAGCGCCTGGCATGAGCCAATTGCGCCGGATGCGGCAGCGTTACGGGCCAGTGCGATTGTGCCCGCTCAGCGCCAGCTGGCAGGCAATCTGTCAGGCGACTTGATGGCGCAGTTTCTCGCAGAAACATTGCTGGACGGAGAGCCAGAGGCGTTTTCCGATCCGGCTCAAACCGGCTTGCTTGGTTGGGCGTATATTCGCGCTTATGCGAGTTGGTATGAATTGCTCAAGCGGTTGGATGCGGCACCTGAGCTTGTGCCTTTGGTAGCACCGCTGGTAAATCCTTGGTTGGGCTTACCGGTTGATGCGGAATTAAGTCAATGGACTAGTTTACGGCCAGATGATGCTCAGGCAATCAAACGGGCGCTTGCGCAGGCGGATGATTTGCCTGGCGTGGTGGCACTCGAACGAGCCTTCGAAAGTCGATTTGATGTCCAGTCGGTTAACCAGGGTGGCCAGGTGCCTGGCTTACATCAGGCGCGGCTGGTGCTGGTGACAAAGCGGGCAGAAGCGACACAACTAGACAAAGCGCTAATTGGTCTGGCAGCGCAGATCGGACAACTGGAGGCCGGACAATACGCGCTTTGGCTCCAGGCGCTCACTGGATTCGTTCGAGATGCTTTGAACGAGCCGCGCGAAGCGGATTCAAAGGAATACATCGAAGCTGTATTGGCCGCATTGGCTAAAACGGATAGTTTTTTACCGGAGATGCTGTCGTCAGTTGACCCGCGGCTGCTCAGCGCGCATCAAGGACTGCGCCGATTGATGCGAGATCGTCTGGAACAGGGCGTATTGAGAGATGTAGCGCGCCAACGCGCCATGCTGGAGTTGGCAGAAATTTCCGCTGCGCTTGGGTTGGATAGCTATAGTCTGGACGAATATTTAAATGCCGAAATTCGCCAGCGGTACGTAATAGAGTCCGCAGCGTGCATCGATTTAAGTCTCACCCAGCCTTTCTATCCGCCAGTCGCTTTGGAAGAGCGCCAGTTCTTGCGCTGTGTTGATGCGCTAATTGATTGGGGTGTTCGCGATGCGACGCTGGCTGAATTGTCGGGAAGCAGAGACGGGCCCTTTGAATTGGTCAATTTGCAGCGAGAACTGGGGCTGCATGCGTGGCAGCGATTCAACTACTGGTTGGGCTGGATGGCATCGCAAAGTGATGCTGCATGTTTCCCTGAGACCGCGCTCCCCAACCCCTTAGAATGGGCGTTGGCAGCTCGAACCGTTCGTTGGTTTGCAGATCGATGGCCTGCCTATGCAGCCGGCGGTCAGTTCAAGCAGAAACTGGACCAGATGATCCAGATGGGTCAGGCGATAAACTTGGTGCGAACGAATGCCGGATCGTGCCAATCCTCTGGGGAAACAGCCGCTTTAACGCCTCTGCAACAAGCCCTTGTTAATTATTCTCGCGAAAAAGTAAGCCTCGCCGATAGCCTGGCGTCTGCCCAGCAGCGTTTTCGTATGGAAAATCTGGCGTTGGGAGCCGATATCGATTTGAACCAGGGTATTGAGCAAGAATCTCACTTTGCTCCAGCGGAAACCATGATTGGACCCTGTTCCCAGCGCACCGCCTGCGGTGCTTCGGTCACACTAGAAGCATCCAAAGCCTTGTTTGATCTGTTTCCTGATCAGTTTTTGCTAGCCCATCAGCTTGGTCTCGGCGACGTATCGATTTGTTATGACAACGTGAGATGGTTCGATCGGAGGGCTGAAGCGCCGCCTGTGAGAATAAAGGCGATGGCAAGCTACTTTGGGAAGTTGAGTTTTGATCTGGTAGGTAAGTATTCGGGATATGGTCGGCCAGTATTCAGAATGGGTTTAGCCGGTCAGCAGGAAGTTGAGTACCTGTTTGGGGCCAACACCGAAGAAGTCCTAAACGATGATTGTCCTGTTGAACGCCTAAATAAGCAGGTTACCGCTGAGCTTCCAGAGCGGATAATTAACCTGGTGCCGCGTAGGCTCACTTTCCTCACCGCTGGTCGAACGGCTCCAGAAACGCTGCTTGCGGCCCATTGGAGCGAGGGGGAGCAATGGCGTGACAAATTCGTGACGCAAGTAGGTGTCGAAATCATGGAGCGCAATGATCCTTCCTTCTTGCGGACGGAGCTTGAGGAGGCACTACTGAGCAAGCGCGGATCGTTTCGAAATCAGATGTATCGGGCCATGTTGCAAAGGCTTAGCCCGATAGAAACCAGTCCCAACGCGGATGTCACGGCCGCTATGGATGCATTGGTTGTTTATCGCGGTGGACTGCAAGCGTTGGGCAAAATTCTCGGGGGTAGGGATCTGGCCAATGACCCTGAATTGCGTCAGCTGCTATATGGCCAGTCTGGCTTGTTTGGACGAGATATGTTGGTGCGTAGGCAATCAGAGAACCTATCCATTGCCAGTCTTCTTGCTCTGTTGCGTAACACCAATGGGCAAGCGGAACAGCAAATCTATGCCTGGGCCGGAACGCTGCCAGCACCCGAACCATTAATTGACAACGCGCTCCTGGATCTAATGGAACTAAGGCATCGTCTGAACCATGCTGTTGCAGTGAGCCAATAGATCGGATTGCAAGCGCGGGTGCAAGCGCGGCTGCAAGCGCGACTAGAAGCTCGGGTACGGAGCAAGGGTTATTTTGCCGTAGCTCGCCGGGAGTGTGCCACTTCGACTATTAACAATATATATAAAGAGACGGTAAGACCGACCTCGATCAGGGCAAATGTAAATGTCTCGGGATTGACGGCTAATTCAGAAATTCCGTAGACGAAATAAAACATGGAAACAAATGCGCCAATAATCCATGTTCTGGGTTTCCCGGGGCGCCATTGAAGTAGGGTGAGTGCTAACGGAACCGCCAGCATGGCAGCTAAGCCTGGCTCCTGGAAATGCCAAACTACCTGCAGCGCGATAAGGCCGGCAAAGCACGCAAAATAAAGGCCACTAATCACTTCGAGTTCTCTTCTGTCGACGCAAGTTTTACTGCCAATGATGCGACCCGGCAGCCTAACGCCTTGCAAAGCCGCTTTTCTTCTTCGCTTAAGTCTCGATCGCCCTCTGGCCCCGCTAAATGACTTGCGCCATAGGGTGTGCCACCTGTGGCTGTGGTCATCAGGTCGGACTCGGTGTACGGAATGCCTGAAATAATCATGCCGTGGTGGAGCAACGGAACCATCATGCTAAGCAGAGTGGCTTCTTGACCCCCATGCATAGATCCGGTGGACGTAAATACGCCGGCGGGCTTGCCGGCAAGCGTGCCAGACATCCAAAGGCTCGATGTCTTCTCCAAAAAGTGCTGCACGGGTGAGGCCATGTTGCCGAAACGTGTAGGGCTGCCAAGAATAATCCCATCACAGGTTTCCAGGTCTTTTACGGCTGCCAGCGGTGGGCCTTCAGTTACCGTGTCGCTGTCCGGGGTGGTTACCTGTCGAATCACGCTTTCTGCGCCGTCAATCGCGTCCACACCCCGAGCGATATGTCGCGCCATTTTGGCAGTGTTGCCATGACGCGAGAAGTAAAGAATGAGAATCGAGGCCGGCACTATATGACCGCCAAGACGTTCTCTGGTGGTCTGCCAATCGCAGCACCCTTGGGACCAGTGACGATTGGTCTTTCAATCAGTATGGGATGGTTGACCATGGCGGCAATGAGTTGCTCGTCTGTCAGGCTGGCATCTTTAAGATCCAGTTCCTTATAAACTGATTCTCCCTTGCGCATCAGCTCGCGGGGCGATAATTTCAGTTGCTCCAAAATCAATTTGATTTGCGCTGCTGATAGTGGGCTGTCTAGATAGCGGACCACTTCGGGGTCAACGCCTTTGTCTTGCAGCAGCTGCAGCGTGGCACGGGACTTGGAGCATCTCGGATTATGGTAAATGGTGATGGTTTCAGTCATTTTGTCCAGTCATTATGCTTGAGGGCCGCAAGAGTTTAGCGGCGAGCGCCGACATGTCAAAGCAAAGGTTGTTGGATTTGGTTCTTGGTGGGAAATCGTAGCCAAGATATTTCGAGGAGTGCGTGAGGAACCGATCGGCGCAGCGCAAGAGACTGCTGCAAAGTTTTCTCAGGGAGGCATAATGCAGATATGAGACGTCAAATTGCACGATTGGAAAAGTGGTTGCAGGACCAGGAGCTGCATACTAAGCGCTGGTTCAAGCATGCCAAATATACTTGGGCGCAATTTGGTAAAGATGAGTGCTTTCAGTCGGCCGGGATGCTGACCTATGCGACGCTGCTGTCGCTGGTGCCGCTGCTTATTGTAGTGGTGACATTCGTTTCCACCCTGCCGGGGGCAGATGGCTGGGACGATCGATTGCAGGGGTTCATTTTAGAGAATTTCTTGCCCAGCGTGCAGCAAACCGTTCGAGAATATCTGGAATCGTTTATCGCCAGTAGAGGTCGGCTCACAGCGACCATGGGAATGTTCTTGCTGGTTACTTCGGTACTGCTAATGGCTAACGTTGAGCGGGCCATGAATAGAATCTGGGGAGTGCAAACTAATCGCAGCTGGGCGAACCGTTTTGTGGTGTATTGGTCCGTGCTGACCCTGGGGCCCATTTTTCTTGGCGCAAGCCTGGCGCTGTCGTCCTATTTCTTCTCGCTAGATTTTGTCTCAAGGCTTCAACAAAACGAGCTTGTTAGCGGGATTAGTAATACGGGGCTTTTCAAGCAAGCGCTGCAATTTGTGAGCCCGTTTTTGGTGGGCGCTGTCGCGTTTTTCTTGATTTTTATGGTGGTGCCCAACCGAAAGGTGCCGTTGAAGCACGCGTTGATCGGTGCCAGTCTCACCTCGTTGTTATTCGAATCCGCTAAGGCGGGGTTTGGTCTATATGCGCGTAGCGCTACGGCTTACAACGAAATTTACTCAACTTTGGGTGTGATTCCAGTTTTTTTGGTGTGGATTTACGTGTCCTGGACCGTGATCTTGCTTGGCGCGTCCTTTACTGCATCTTTAGAGCGATTTAACCGGGAACAGCACCGGGTTGGCTGGCGGCGTCGCAGGGTGTTCGTGTTGTTGTATCGATTGGTACAGCATTTGTGGAATGCGCAACGCCAGGGTCGAGGGCTGGACGTACAGGATTTCATGCGGCTCGAGCCAGAAGCCGATGATCATCAGGTGCAAGAGCTGCTGGAGAATCTTCGGGTGGCCAATATTGTGAAACGGGATGAAGAAGGTGTGTGGCTGCTGGTCCGTGACCTGGCTTCGCTCAAGCTGGGTGATCTGTATGCTACTGGGTTTTATGCGTGGCCCCGTGCCAGAGACGAAGTGCTGCCCAAGCGAGAGTGCCCAGAGCCACTTAAGGATCGGCTGGATATTGCCGCAGACTCATTGGAGAAAGCATTGGATGTGCCGCTGCGGGATCTTTATCTTAGCGACCACAGCGAACCGGTTAGTCAACTAAAGGAAGCCTGAGATACGCCTAGAATATGTAGTTGGAGGTTCTTATGGAATGCAAGAAATTTGTCGTAAAGGGGCGCGTGCAAGGGGTGTTTTTTCGTGCTTCGACAAAAGAGCAGGCGGCTGCTCGCGATATCACCGGTCATGCGGTGAACTTGTCTGACGGTAGCGTTGAAGTAGTGGCTTGCGGCGAATCTGACAAGCTGCATGAGCTAGAGCGGTGGCTATGGCAGGGACCGCTTGCTGCAGACGTGACTTCGGTGCAAGCAGAAGACCTGGAGATGGAACCTCTCCCGGACCAGTTCACGACAGGCTAGACAAGTCTCACCTGAGTTTAGGTGACACAATCCGCTAAATTTTTTGCATACCCATCTCTGCCAGTAGATCAGCCTGGTGTTCTACCAACAGCGGATCAATGACCTGATCTAATCCTCCCGCCATCACTTCATCCAGCTTGTATAGCGTGAGATTGATGCGGTGATCCGTCACCCGTCCCTGGGGGAAATTATAGGTTCTAATGCGCTGCGAACGATCACCGCTACCAACCTGCAGTTTTCGTTCCGCGGATTGTTCTGCATGCTGTTCGGCTTTTTGCTGTTCCAGAATCCGAGCTTTTAACAGCGACATCGCTCGAGCTTTGTTCTTGTGTTGGGACCTTTCGTCCTGGCATTCCACGACTATGCCAGTGGGCAAATGGGTAATGCGAATGGCTGAGTCGGTGGTATTAACGTGCTGTCCGCCGGCACCCGAAGAGCGATAGGTGTCGATCCGCAGATCATTGGCGTCCAGATTAATATCCTCAACCTCTTCAACTTCCGCGAGCACGGCCACGGTACAAGCAGAGGTATGAATGCGTCCCTGGGATTCAGTTTCTGGTACGCGCTGCACGCGATGCGCGCCGGATTCGAATTTTAGGCGAGAGAAAGCGCCTGACCCTTCCACTCTAGCAATGACCTCTTTAAAGCCTCCATGCTCACCTTCGCTTTCGCTAAGTACTTCGATTTTCCAGCCCAGGCTTTCCGCGTAACGGCTATACATGCGGAACAAATCTCCCGCAAATATGGCTGCTTCATCTCCGCCGGTGCCGGCTCGCACTTCCAGAAATATGTTGGCATCGTCTCTGGAGTCCTTGGGCAGCAACAGGATTTGCAGCTTACCTTCCAGTTCCTCCAGCTGCGTCTTGGCAGCATCAATTTCGTCTTGCGCCATAGCCTGCATTTCTGCATCGTCTTCTTCTAGCAGCGCCTGCGCCTCATTGAGATTCTGCTCCGCTTGATCATAAGCATTCAGTGAAGTTGCAACGG
Source organism: uncultured Gammaproteobacteria bacterium (assembly GCA_964630895.1). GTDB lineage: Bacteria > Pseudomonadota > Gammaproteobacteria > Xanthomonadales > SZUA-38 > CAZVYE01. Next base: position 19,412 of record CAZVYE010000038.1, read on the forward strand.
ACTCCAGTTGCGCATATTCCTTGGACAGATCGCGAAAACGATTTTGATCATTGATAGTTTCCGGGTCACTAAGTAGCGCGCCAACTTCTTCGTGGCGCGCACGCAACTGCTCCAGCTTTTCGCGGATGCTTGGGGTCATGGGCTAAGACTTCTTTTGTAATGTTTCGACGATTTGGTTGAGTAGCTCTGGGCGTTCTTTGGCCGCCAGCTTGCGCAACCCAGAGGTCTGATTGTGTAATAATTTCTGCGTAAGCTGGTGCGCCAACGCATCTACCACTTCTTCGGGATTGGCGCCACGCGCGAGCGCGCGTTTGGCTTTTTCAATATGACGTTCTTTCTCTGCGTCCGCTTCCGCCCGAATGGACCGGATTGCAAATGCCGCATTTTGCTCGCGCAGCCACAGCATATAGTTGTCTACCTGCGTTTCAATAATGGCCTCCGCATCGGCAGCTGCTGCCCGGCGCGAGTTCATGTTTTGTTCGGCGACGTCTTTAAGGTTATCGATGGTGTACAAATAAACATCTGGTAGTTCTGCGGCGCCCGCTTCAATGTCTCGTGGTACCGCTAGATCAATTGCCAGCATCGGCTTGTGCTTGCGCGACTTGCTCGCAGATTCCAGCATGGACTGGCTGATAATTGGCTGCTGAGAACCTGTAGATGTGATTAATATATCTGCCTTATGCAAATGTTCGGGCAACTCGTGCAAGCTGATTGCCGATGCCCGCATCCGGTTAGCCAGGGCTTGAGCATTGGATAACGTGCGGTTTGCCACAATCATCTGCCGCACGTGTTGTTCACGCAGATGCCGAGCGGTGAGTTCTATGGTTTCCCCGGCTCCCACCATCATCACGCTCTGCTCCTCCAAATCACCAAAAACCCGCTTGGCAAGGGTGATTGCAGTATAGGCGACTGACACGGGATGAGCGCCAATTTCTGTTTGTGTGCGTACTCTCTTTGCGGTGGTAAAGCTATGCTCAAACAGTCTGGCCATAGGCCGACTTAAAGTGCTGGCTGCCTGGGCAAACTTGTAAGCTTGCTTCATCTGACCGAGAATTTCGGGCTCACCCAGAACCATGGAGTCCAGGCCCGCGGCAACTCTTAGAATGTGACGGACTGCAGCGTCATCCTGATGCAAGTACAGGTAAGGTTCTAAGTGCGCTTGCGGTAAATCTTGAAAACTGTGCAGCCACTGTGCAACTTTTTTCAATGCGCTATGGTCACTGGATAGATAGAGCTCGGTGCGATTGCAGGTGCTCAGTATGGCAGCCTCGTCAATTCCCGTGTTGGCGTGCAAGTCCTGAAGGGCGGGCACAGTGGAATCCGGCGCAATCGAAACTCGTTCGCGCAGCTCCACAGGGGCAGATTGATGATTTACGCCAAGGGCCAGAATCGCCATTAATGTCAAACGCAGCTATACAACATGACGTATGATACGCCGATACGCTCACACAATCATCGCATTTGGCAACAAGAGTGCCGAGCGGTATAGATTTGTCGAATTACTGATAGAAACAGCAAGCTCTTTGATAAGGAATTTTTTTCTAATGAAGCTAGACAGTTCATCTCGCGCATTTATCAAGATCGGTATCATCAGCCCAGTTTTGCTGGTGCTGCTCGCGGCATGTATGGCTGGTGGTGGGCGCTTGCCCGCAGTAGCGGACGAGACGTTGCGAACCGAATTGGATCGTGAGGATGGGCACTTGGCTCAAACCGATCCTGAAGTGTTGTACTTGGTGGGTGCAGGAGAGATCAGTGCTCAGCACCAGCAAATTCCACTTGCCGCCAAGTTTTATGCGAAGGCTGCTCAATTATCCACTGATCCTAACGTAGCCAAGCGCGCCACCGAGATTGCGGCCTACGCCAAAGACGAGGCACTTACCAAGCAGAGCGTTGCACGTTGGCTGGTACTGGACGATCAAAACCCAGAGGCGCATCGCTATGGTGCGATTTTGGCGCTGCGAGAGTCGGATGTGGAAAATGCTGTTGCACATATTGCTGCGCTATTGGATAGAGCCGATGCCCCGCAAGCTTGGACAGGAGTAGCAGGTTTGATTGCTGGCACATCGCACCGGCCTACTGCCAGGGCGGTCTATCGCAGTGTTGTAGAACGAACGGACCGACCTGCCGATCGAGCGGTGCTGCAGCAGTTGGGCGATTTGGCAGTGCAGTTAGGTGAGTTGGAAACGGCCGAGATACTGGCGACCGAAGCCATCGAAATTGACCCGAACGATTCCGAAGGCTATCAGTGGCGGGGGCGGCTGCGCACCGCACGAGGCGACTTGACGGGGGCGCGCCAGGATTTCCAGCGGGCTGTAGAGCTGGCTCCGGAAGATCAAACCGTTCGTCTGGCATTCGCCGCTCTGCTGGCTGAGTTACAAGACTATGACGCAGCCCTCGATCAACTGGCGGCGGTTGATGACTCGTTAATGACGCTCTATAGCAGAGGCTTATACGCCAAACGAGCGGAAAATGACCAACTGGCGCAGTCGGCGTACCAGGCAATGCAAACCTTTGAGGCCGAGGACGAAGACGAAAAAGCATTTTTCCTGGGTCAGATGGCGGAAACGCTGGACAAGTCCGCCGATGAAATTACCCGCTGGTATGGTCAGGTTCGTTCTGGTGATCGACTCGATGACGCCAAGCTACGTAGCGCAGTTGTTTATGGTAACAACGGCGATTTTGCGCAGGCGCAGTTTATATTACGCAAGCTCCAGAACGGCAATGAGGAAACCGCAACCAACGCGTATCTGGCTGAAGCTGGGTTACTTAGGGATGCGGACAAAAATGCTGAAGCGATGGACGTGTATACGCGGGGGCTGGAGCTGCTTTCGGACAGTGTAGAGCTCTTGTTTGCTCGTTCGCTGGTGGCAGAGTCAATGGACGATTTGACCACCGCAGAAACTGATCTAAGAAAGGTACTTGAGCTTCGGCCGGGTGACCCTAATGCACTTATCGCGTTGGGATATACCTTGACCAACCGGACTGATCGTCATGAAGAAGCCTTCGAG
>CAZVYE010000039.1:0-22316 GCA_964630895.1 uncultured Gammaproteobacteria bacterium
AGCACAACCCCTTCCAGTAAATACGCCAACACCACGGCAGCAAACAATGGCATCAGATAGCCGCCCAGGAACAGGATAACTGCCAATCCGAGAACGATCAGGACCGACAGAATCAGGACCTGCGGATCAGAAAAGCGGCGAACGAACCAGTTCTTAATCAGTTGCATGGAATCTCAAAAGTTGATTTGGCAGCAGTATATAGCCCGCGGACCTACAAAAGCCATCCGCACTAAGCCAATACATAAATGAAATTTGATTCGGGGCAAAATGACAGAATCGACCCAATCACCTTGATATGGCACTCACAATTTCGGTATCACACACCCAAGAAACGGGCAAAAAAAACTGGCCCGGTTAAGGGCCAGATATTAAGGAGTGTATGCGTTCCCCAATATGGTCTGAGTTAGAATTCCCAGATCCAAACCACGTCAAACTCGTAATCCCGCGTCGCGACCCCGTCGCGGCCAAGTAAAGGCGTGGTCCCCAAAATGTAATCCGCCGGTGCGTACGTGGCGGCTACGTTTAAGCGGCCAAAACGGCCGGTGCGCTTACTAAACCCGAATCGCATATTGCGATCAGCCAAATCGGGCTGGAGCGCGCGCGTCAACAGCGCTGAATCGGGCAGCGGCTGTTGACTGGTTGAATATTCAAACTGCCAGCTCAAATCCTGAGTGGCATTCCATTGATAACCCAAGCGATAAACGGTCAGGTCGTCCCAGGCAAAAACAGGGCTACTGCTATCGCCTAATAGTGATAGCACGCGATCTGGCAGGGCCTGGCTGGTGACAGCGGAAACCTCGCTGTACAGCACCCGCTGCACATCAAAGCTCAAGGAACTGGTCGGTGAGGCTTGAACGACGATGCCAAAGTTGGCGCTGGCTGGAATATCAAAGTCACCCGGCTCGGAATACACGCCACGGTAATTCTGGAACGCGTCCATATCAATGCGCGACTGGTAGGCCGCACCAAACTGAACGCCTGGTGCCAACTCGCTGGAAAAGCCCAAACGCAAACCGGTTCCGCTAGCGTCTTCGCCTATGGCAGTTGATATTTGCTGCCGAGACAGCGCCCCAAGACCCCAGCTAGCGTATTGCTGATGCGCAAAAACTGCAGCCACATCAATCGCAGAAGATTCGCCTACTGCCGTTGACAGACCCGTTGCTAAAACTGAACGATCGAAGGACATGCCGGCCTGACTGGTTAAAAGTCGGCGATTGTCCCCTTCAGCAAAAGTGAGCTCGGGAACCCGACTGGAAGCTGCGAAGTCGATGGTCAAAGCCGTGTTCCGCAGCATGCCGTACCAATCTTGGGCAAACTCAGGCGCAAGTAAAAACTCCTGATTTGCCAGCAAACCAGTATCCAGCGTTACCGCCATACCCAAATCATGCATAAATCCGGGCATGAGGGCATTCAGGGTAATTTGATGCCAGACGCCAAGATCCATTGCGGGCATAGCGTGGTCACCGACCTGCGACAACAACGCAGGATGAAACAGGCTATTTGAAGAACTGGACATACCACCCGCACCACTGGCGTGCGCGTAGCCACCAGTCAGCATGCAAATCGCAAAACTCAAAACCTTTACTTTAGCCGTAAGCGAGTTTTTCGATCGAATTGGGGAGGTACGCTCTAACAAAATTTTAACCTAGGTAGTCTGTCGCAAAATATGGCAATAAAACAACAATAAGTCAACGAACCATGCTGAAGTTTTTAGGCTAAACCTAAGATTTAACAAGGTTTACGACAAACGGCGTGGTTTTTTAACAACAATAAATGATCGTGTCCTGCACGGCCCAATCCAGGCCGTGCTGTAAACCTGTTAACTTAGCAATTAAAGCCGCTCAATAATTGCGTCGGCAAACTTCGCAGTACTGCTCTCGCCGCCTAGATCTGGAGTCACGCGATCCTTCGCCACAATGGTCTCACGGATCGCTGCACGCAGCTTGCGCGCCTTTTCTTCCATACCCAAATAGCTGAGCATTTGGGCCGCTGCCAGCAATACTGCGCAGGGGTTGGCAATGCCCTTACCGGCAATGTCGGGAGCAGACCCATGTACAGCTTCAAAGATAGCCGCGTTGTCGCCAATATTGGCACCAGGTGCCATACCCAGGCCGCCAATGAGGCCGGCACAAAGATCAGACAGAATGTCGCCGAAAAGGTTCGTCGTAACAATGACGTCGAACTGATACGGATTCATGACCAGCTGCATACACGTGTTGTCTACGATGAGGTCGTTGAACTCAATCTCTGGATAGTCTTTTGCAACCTCGCGGGCGACATCCAGGAACAAGCCCGAAGTGGTCTTCAGGATGTTTGCCTTGTGTACCGCGGTTACTTTCTTGCGGCCTTCTTTTTTAGCCGTTTCAAAAGCAAACCGCACAATGCGCTCTGAGCCTTTTCGCGTAATGACCATCATCGACTCTGCGCGAGTGCGGTCGTCATCGATGGTTTGCCCTTCGGCCAAATAGGCACCTTCGGTGTTTTCGCGCACGGTGATGATGTCGATATTGCTGTAGCGCGACGTCGTGCCCGGAAAAGAAACCGCTGGACGCAGATTGCCGTACAAATCAAAACGCTTGCGCAGTTCAACATTGATGGAGCTAAACCCGCCACCTACCGGAGTGGTCAAAGGTCCTTTAAGGGTCGCGTCAGTAGTGCGAATAGACTCTAAAGTGTCTTCGGGCAACAGCGTGCCGTGCTTGTCCAACGCCATCAGGCCCGCGTCGCGGTAATCCCACTCAAAACCACAGTCCATGTGGTCCAAAACTCTTACGGTCGCGTCTACGATCTCTGGGCCGATCCCGTCGCCCCGGATTACGGTAATATTTGTCATTGAGGTTGCCTCGTCTTCAAGATTAAATCCGGGCCCCTCACGCAAAGTGTGGCAAAACCCAGGAACAATTCAGCCGCCCATTATAACCTGAAATGCAAGCGGGTTCGTGATGGCTTTAACGAAGCGTCCCTGAATGGCCCAAAGAGCGAATAATGCACGTATGACTTAGCCGTCCTTTAGCCCATATTCTTTGCTTCCCATACGGCCGTCGATACGAAGCAATTGCCAGCGTGTTTAATAAGCTGCGTTGGAAGTGATTTTAATTACTTTGCTACCACTCTTGTCATCGGTTCGCGGTGGGTGCGCAAAAGACTGTGTACACATATACTGCCCAGCCCCGTAACGCGTAACCTCCAAAAAAAATGCCGAAAAGAATCGCCGTATGCACTAGCTCCCGCGCCGACTATAGCCACCTTTATTGGCCACTTAAGGCTATCGATCAGCATCCAGAGCTTGAATACGAACTGATTGTATTTGGTGCGCATACATCGCATGAGTTTGGCCAAACCGTGGCGGAAATTCGAAATGATGGGTTCAACATTGCTGGTGCATATGAAACATTGGTTTCGTCGGATAGCGATGTGGGCATGGCAAAAAGCCTGGGTATGGCAACCCTTGCGTTGGCTGACCACCTGGCCAGCAGCAAACCGGATATCGTGCTGGTTATTGCGGACCGGTACGAGATGCTAGCGGTCGCAAACGTAGCAATTACCCTACGTATCCCAATGGCGCACATTGAAGGGGGCGACATCAGCGCGGGTGCCATAGACGATGCCGTTCGCAATGCGCTAACAAAAATGAGTCACCTGCACTTTACACCCCACTCGGACGCGGCCCAGCGCGTGGAATCCATGGGTGAGGCGGCGTGGCGCGTCGTGGTCGCTGGGGCGCCATCACTGGATCACATACCCCACCTGCCCCAGGCCAGCAGATCCACACTTGGTGCAGAGCTAGCAGTAAATTTTGCAGATGAATTACCCCTGGTGGTCGCGGCTGTACACCCGGTGACTTTGGAGCAAGACGCCACCCTGGAGTCCAATGCATTCTTTGACGCGCTGAACAGCCTGGATGCAAATATTGTTTTTTGCTTCCCAAATGCGGACTGCGGAAGTCGATCCATTGCGCAAAAAGCGACTGAGTTCTGTGCAACCCATCCCCATGCGCACCTGTTTACCAATTTGCCAGCGAGCACATATTTATCGCTCCTTTCGGTCGCTGATGCCATGGTCGGCAATTCATCCAGCGGCATTATGGAGGCAGCATCGTTCGAACTTCCTGCGCTTGACGTTGGGCGTCGCCAAGATGGTCGCCTGCGTGGCAAAAACGTCGTAACAGTAGCTGCAGATTCACAGTCAATTCAGCAAGGATTAAAGAAAATCTTATCTAAGGACTTCCGCGAGAGTCTGGCAGGCATGGAAAATCCCTATGGCGATGGCCACGCCAGCGAGCGAATCACGAGCACTTTAGCCAGGTCCCCAAACCGCGAAACATTATTGGACAAGCGAGAATCCCTTTGACCCGCCAAGATTGGACAATTCCGCTCTCCCAACCTGATATTGGCCCCTCTGAACGAGCAGCCGTCGACGCAGTATTGCAAAGCGACACCCTCAGCCGCGGGCCCTGCCTCCAGGCATTTGAGCGGGACATTGCCAATTACACCGGCGTTGCCCATGCAGTAGCCTTATCCAGCGGCACCGCCGCGCTGCATCTCGGTATGTTGGCAAGCGGAATTGGACCGGGCGACGAAGTGATTACGACGGCCTTTTCTGTACCCGCTTCGCTCAACGCAATCCTGCAGACCGGGGCGACGCCTGTTCTGGTAGATATAGAGCCAGAAACGCGGGCCATAGATCCCCGTCTGCTCGATGCTGCTAGAACAGGAAAATGCAAAGCGGTACTGCTAGTCCATGCATTCGGGCAAGCCAGTCAGATTGCGTCCATCCGCAACTGGTGCACTGCAGAAAATCTGATTCTGATTGAAGACGCCTGTGAAGCCTTGGGCACGAAAATTGGTTCTAATCAGGCCGGGCAATTTGGTGACTTCGCCAGTTTCGGTTTTTATCCAAATAAACAAATCACCATGGGCGAAGGCGGCGTACTGGTAACCGATGACAACGCTTTGGCAGAGCGGGTGGCAACGCTTGGTAATCATGGCCGGAGCATGGACGGATCATGGCTCGATCAACATCACGTTGGGTGGAACTATAGACTGCCCGAAGTAAACGCAGCATTGGGCCAAGCCCAGCTTTCCAGGTTGGACAAAATGTTGGCCGCGCGGCGGCGCATTGTGTCGATCTACATGGAAGGTTTGGCAGGTATTCCCGCTATCACACTGCCTCAGTCAGATCTAGGTGCGACCAGTTGGTTTTCGTTTGTGATTGAGTGCGAAGCGCGCGATGCACTTGTCGCGCACTTAGCCAAGAGCGGCGTACAGGCCGGGAAATATTTCGCTCCGCTACATTGGCAGCCAGTGCACAAAGACCAGACCTGGGCACAGGTTGCGCTTCCGGTAACTGAGACTATTGCCCAACGATGTGTCGCGCTGCCCCTGTCATCAAAAATGACAAGCGAGCAAGCTCACATTGTGGCGCAAACAGTTTCCGACTTTTTCTAGCCGCTGGCTTGAACGCCCTGCTCTTCGAGAACTGCCTGCAATCCCCCAGAGCGATCTAACGCAACTAGATCGTCATGCCCGCCTACGTGATGATCTCCAATAAATATTTGTGGCACCGTACGCTGTTTACTGCGCGTCATCATTTCGTCCCGTTTGGCCGGATCCGTATCGATGCGAATTTCCTCGGCCACCAGTCCTTTCGACGCCAGAACATTTTTCGCGGCAACGCAATAAGGGCAGTAGCCTGTTGTATACATGATGATCTTCGACATAATTAATTCCCAATACAATCTATTTTTCAGAGATAGTGCAGCAGGGTATCAAATGCAAGAGACAGGCTTAGTCAACCCCGCATAGCGACACACCTGTTTGGCCGGACCTTCAGGAAACAAACGGTACAAATACCGACTGTTGCCTTTGTCTTCTCCCAACTTGGACGCTATCGCTTTAATGAGCAGGCGAATGGGTGGGGCCATGTGAAACTCCGCGTGGTAGTCTCTGACAAACTCGATAATTTCCCAGTGGGCGGCGGTAAGTGCAATACCATCGGCCGCAGCCATTTGCTCGGCTAATCCCTCATCCCAATCGTCCATTTCCAGCAGGTAGCCCTTTTCGTCCAGCGCAACCGGCTTTCCATCCTTGCGCGTCAAAGCGGCCATAGCACCACCTTGCCGTCAACAATGGCATTGACCAAATGTTCTGATGCTGCGGGCAGCGGTATGGCGTCATATTCAAACTTCAAGACGGTATCAATGTCGCCCACATTGACAAATTTTACTTGTGGGTGATGAGCCAAACTTGCGGCCGCACCGCTGGCAGGGACAACGAACTCGGTAGAACCGTACATGGCATAAGAACGCAACGCCGCGCTCATTTCGCCGCCACCATGCAGTGCCTCAGCCAATAGCGTCACACTGGCGGCGGCCGTGTAGACTCGTATACTTTCAGACATCGCCAGCTCGGCCAGGTGAATATCCATGGTTTCCCGTAGACCCATACCTTCAGCATGATCGGTCAACAGCTGCAGTCTTTGTGGTGCGCAGTATTGGCCCCATACCATCACCCTATCCGCTTTATCACTGGCATCGATCCATTGGGCTAGCCCTGCCATGGCCAGCTGTTCCTGCTCAGGCAGCGCTTGCTGGCCATAGCGTCGTTCCCAGGCAGCACTGCATACCATTACAGGTGCACCAGATTTTGAAACATATGACGCCAGCAATTCACCATCTTTGTGCACCACATCAACCGCATCTCGGTGCAGAAATACACAAGCAATCTGCATATTCTCTGCGCGTAATATGCTGATCAAATTGAGAATTTCATCGTGCACACCGCTTTCTGTGCACGATTGGTTTACCATTAACGCAATGCTCACTAAGTTATCTGACCTGTAATTTGGATTTCTGGTGCCACTGAGTTTGTTTCACTTTTGTGAATCTGTCATTGAGCTGTAACATTTGCCTGCTTTTATATGGGCTTAAATTGCTAGGCTTACAATATAGTGCAACGCCAAATACTTATTGTCGAAGACGAACAGGCTATCAGAGAAATGGTCTCGTTTGCGCTCAAGCGCTCTGGTTACGAGTGCGCGGAGGCGGCCAACGTGCGCGAGTCTCAAAACCAGATCATGCGCCGCGTACCCGATCTTATATTACTAGACTGGATGATGCCCGGCATGAGTGGTTTAGACTACGCCAAGCGCCTGCGCAGAGACGAAATGACCAGAGATATACCGGTCATTATGCTCACCGCCCGTGGCGAAGAAGACGACCGTATCATGGGTCTGGATAGTGGTGCAGATGACTATCTGGTTAAACCATTTTCCACCCGCGAGCTAATTTCCAGAATCAATGCGGTGTTGCGCCGCGCGCTAGGCGCGAATGACCAGGAGATTATCGAAGCCGGTGGAATTCGAGTGGACATGGGTTCCCACCGGGTATTTTGTAACGATGTACCCGTTGCATTGGGACCAACCGAATATCGTCTGCTGGTGTTTTTGATGTCACATCCCGAACGCGTTTACAGCCGGTCCCAGCTACTGGATCAGGTTTGGGGCGGTGAGAAATATGTGGATGAACGAACCGTCGATGTCCATATTCGTCGCGTTCGAAAAGCGCTAGAATCGTTCGAGCTGCACAAATATATACAAACAGTGCGTGGCGCAGGATATCGATTTTCGACAACAGTATGACTTCTCGAAATTATCAGCGCGCGTGGCGGGCAAGCCTTGCGCGTAGCATTCTATTTACGGCTATAGCGGTTGCCATTGGTCTGATCACTGGCCTGCTTCCTTACACATTGCTGGCACTCGTAGCTGGCTATCTGGTGTGGCACCTATCAAATCTATATCGGCTACACCGCTGGCTGACCACGAACCGTCGAATTGCCCGCCCCAAGGGCTGGGGTATTTGGGAAGATATATTCAGCGCATTGCACAGCCGACAGCTCGAACGCCGAGCACGCAAACAAAAGCTGCTCAAGACGATTCGCGAGTTTCGCGAGGCAACCCAGGCGCTGCCTGATGGCATTCTCATCGTTGATGACGAGGGTCGCATTCTTTGGTCCAATCCTGGCGCACAACATTTGCTGGGTGTGCAACGGCCTGCCGATCACGGACATCGACTGCAAAACCTGATTCGTAACCCGCAATTCATAGAGTGGCTGGCGGTCACGGACGATCAGCCAGACGGGCTGCTGATGCACGCACCCAAAGACGACGCGATCATGCTACGGATCAGGTCGTTTAATTACTCTGATGGGCAAAAACTGATAATCGCCCGGGACATTAGCCATATTCACCGAGCAGATGCCATGCGCAAAGACTTTGTGGCCAATGTCTCCCATGAACTGCGCACTCCGCTGACGGTCGTTGCCGGCTATGTGGAAGCACTCACAGAGGAAGCCGATCCAGAATGGCACCCTATAGCCGAACGGGTGGCAGAACAGTGCCAGCGTATGCGCGCCATAGTGGAAGATTTGCTTACCCTGTCTCGGCTCGATGCCATGGCCGGGATCGACCATAAAGAAACCGTCGTCATGGCACCTATGCTGAATGACCTGCTCACCGAGGCAAAAATTGTCGACCGCGACAAACACAGCTTAACGGCCAATATTTCCCCCGACATTAACCTTGTTGGCAACGCCAAAGAACTGCGCGGTGCCTTTATGAATCTGGTAACCAACGCGATTCGCTACACACCAGAAGGTGGCAGCATTGAGCTGTCCTGGCAAGCCACCAGTGACGGCGCAGCATTTACGGTCACTGACGATGGACTTGGCATTCCCGAACAACACATTCCTAGACTGACTGAACGCTTTTATCGCGTATCAGAGGATCGCAATCGCAGCAATGGCGGCACAGGTCTGGGCCTGGCCATTGTCAAACACGTCTTAGCTTTACACGATGCCGATCTGATCATTGAGAGCACAGTGGGTGAAGGCAGCAGCTTTACATGCCAGTTCGGCAGCGATTCTCTCGCCCAAACTGCATCCGCGGTGAAGCAAACCGGTTCTTAAGTTTTCCTGGCTCCACTAACGTAGCACTCTGCATGGCGCTGGCAATGCGTTATCATACGCGCCGATTCGGACGATGCTGTCAGTTAAGGATTTTGCATGAAAGAAGTTATTTCCATGTTTGGGAAATCTCCTGTTGTCGAGGTGCAAAAGCACATTGCGATTTGTGAAGAAAGCACCGCATTGCTTTTGCCATTGGTAGAAGCAGCCAACAGCGGCGACTGGGACAAGGCCAACACCATTCGCGAGAAAATTTGTGACCTGGAACACGATGCTGATGAAGTAAAGAAATCCTATCGGCTCAGCATGTCCAAGTCGTTGTTTATGCCCGTTTCCAGGAGCGCGCTACTGGAGCTCATCATAGCGCAGGACAAAATCGCCAACATCGCCAAAGATTTCGCGCAGTTGATGTGCACCCGTTCCATGCAAATCCCCGAGCAGGTGCGATCAACCTATGCCGCATTCGTAGAAAAGAATCACCAGGCAGTGCAGCAGGCCGTCGCCAGCATTAATGAGCTGGACGAGCTATTTGCAACAGGATTCCGAGGTAATGAGGCGGATCTGGTCAAGCGCATGATTCAAACTCTAGATGAGATTGAAAGCGAAACAGACGATCTGCAATGGAAAACCCGGGAAGAGCTTTTTGCCATCGAAAACGAGCTGCCGCCTATCGATGTAATCTTTCTCTACCGTCTGATTGCGTTAACTGGTGAGATCGGAGATCGAGCTGATAATACCGGTCGTCATCTGGAACTCATGCTAGCCAGCTAGTTTCACGCCACTCAAAGGGGTCTGATATGGAACACTATTATTTGTTGCTGGCACTGGCTGGTATTTTTGGGCTGTTTATGGCCTGGGGCATTGGCGCCAACGACGTTGCCAACGCCATGGGCACTTCCGTCGGCGCGAAGGCACTGACGCTCAAGCAGGCCATTCTGGTTGCTGCAGTTTTCGAATTTGCCGGGGCCGTTCTGGCCGGTGGCGAAGTCACCTCAACCATTCGCAAAGGTATCGTAGACTCGGAGCTATTGGTCGGTCAGCCTGAGCTGCTGGTTTATGGGATGCTCGCCGCGCTGCTAGCCGCTGGAACCTGGCTTGCCCTTGCGACAACCAAAGGTTGGCCCGTATCCACCACCCACAGCATTGTCGGCGCTGTTATTGGTTTTGCCGCAGTGGGCATCGGCATGGACGCGGTGAAATGGAGCAAAGTCGGTACCATTGCAATGAGCTGGATTGTGTCTCCGCTCACCGCTGGCATTATTGCGTTTTTTATATTCCGCTCTGTGCAACTGCTTATCCTGGACCGTAGTGATCCGGTGGAAAAGGCACGTCGCTATGTGCCTTTTTATATTTTCCTTGTGGGATTCATGATGACCCTGGTGACGCTGTTCAAGGGTCTCAAACATGTGGGCATCAAGTTTTCTACCGGAGAGTCTTATCTAATCGCCCTTGGTGTTGGGACACTGGTGGCCCTCATTGGCGCTATCTTTATTCGCAAAATCAAACCCGATCCGACGAAAGAAAAAGAGTTTCATTTTTTTACCGTGGAACGAATTTTCGGCGTCCTCATGGTCGCAACCGCATGTGCAATGGCGTTTGCGCATGGTTCTAACGACGTAGCGAACGCGGTTGGGCCTGTTGCTGCTGTGGTATCTGTTGCCAGCTCCGGGGTGGTTGAGCAAAAGAGCAGTTTGCCGGTGTGGGTACTTTTGATTGGTGGTGTTGGTATCGTAATCGGTTTGACCACTTTCGGCTGGCGCGTCATGCGCACCATTGGCGAAAAGATCACTCACCTAACACCCAGCCGCGGGTTCGCCGCGGAATTGGCAGCCTCAACCACTATCGTTGTCGCCTCTGCGACAGGATTACCAGTATCCACGACACATGTGCTCGTGGGTGCGGTATTGGGTGTGGGGATGGCCCGCGGTATTGCCGCCATTGACTTAAGCGTGGTCGGAAGAATCTTCCTCTCGTGGGTGGTCACGATTCCAGCCGGAGCCGGCTTGGCGATCATATTCTTCTTTGCCCTTCGAGCGATTTTGGGATAGCACCATAATCAGGGCCTGGCCCGGACCGGTCTCATGGCCTGGGCAACAAAAGGGTCTGTCTGGCAACTTCATGGGGTTTCGTTGAGTGTTCCCAGCCCTGGGACACTCATGCCTAATCTGGCCGAAATGATATGGCCAGAATGATCTATCCAATCCTACCGGTAATATAATCCTGGGTGAGCGGATGCACTGGGTTGGTAAACACTTCTCTGGTTTGGCCTACTTCAATGACTTTGCCCATATGGAAGTATGCCGTGCGCTGTGAAACCCGAGCAGCCTGCTGCATGGAGTGGGTCACAATTACGATGGAGAATTGTTCTTGCAACTCTTCGATCAGACTTTCGACCTTTGCGGTCGCAATAGGATCCAGAGCCGACGCGGGTTCATCCATCAAAATCACCTCTGGCGAAACGGCAATAGCGCGAGCAATACACAGGCGCTGCTGTTGACCACCCGATAGAGACGTTCCCAGGTTATCCAGTCGATCCTTTACCTCTTTCAGCAAACCCGCTTTTTCCAGACTGGCATGCACAATGTCATCTAACTCTGAACGATTGCTGGCTAACCCATGGATTCTAGGGCCGTATGCAACATTGTCGTAGATAGACTTCGGAAACGGATTGGGACGTTGGAACACCATGCCGACGCGTGCTCGAAGTTCAACTGCGTCCATGGATTTTTCGTAGATATCCTGACCATCCAACGTAATCTTGCCTTGCACGGTACAGTCTTCAATTCGATCATTCATCCGATTCAGGCAACGCAAGAAGGTCGACTTTCCGCAGCCTGAAGGGCCGATCAACGCCAGAACCTGCCCGCGAGCTATATCCAGCGATACGTCCTGAAGCGCTTGTTTTTCGCCATACCATACGCCAAGGTCTCGAACCGTCATGCGCGGTTCCTTGACCAATGCGTCTCCTAATGCAGCGGAAACGCGCTCCGCTGGCTCATTGGCTTCTTGCTCTACGGGACTAAGATTCATTGCAGCATCCATACATTTCTACCAACGTTTTTCTAGTTTACGGCGCAACAGGACTGCCGTGATGTTCATTACTGCGAGCACCGCGAGCAATACCATAATCGCAGCGGAAGTTTTTTCCACAAATGCGCGCTCCGGGCTGTCTGCCCAGAGAAAGATCTGTACCGGCAATGTGGTGGCCGGGTCTGTAAAGCCTTGTGGTACATCTACGATAAAAGCGACCATGCCTATCATAAGCAACGGCGCCGTTTCACCCAAAGCCTGAGCCATACCAATAATGGTTCCAGTTAACATGCCCGGCAAGGCCTGCGGCAAGACATGATGAAATACGGTCTGCACTGGTGACGCACCGATCCCAATCGCCGCCTCTCGTATAGAAGGTGGCACAGCTCGCAGCGCCGCACGACTGGCAATAATAATTGTTGGCAGGGTCATCAATGTGAGCACCAGGCCGCCCACCAGCGGAGCCGACCGCGGCATGCCAAAAGCGTTGATAAACACTGCCAGACCAAGCAAGCCAAAGATAATGGAAGGCACCGCCGCCAAATTATTAATATTTACCTCAATAAGATCGGTAAACTTATTTTTCGGCGCGAATTCTTCTAAGTATATTGCGGTGCCTACACCCAGCGGAAACGACAATACCAGGGTGATGGTCAACACCAGGAACGACCCAACAGCCGCACCCCACACGCCGGCCATTTCCGGATCTCGAGAATCCCCATTGCGAAAGAAATTCCAGTTCAAGGCAGTGCGCACCATATCTCTATCGTCTAGAGCTTCCACCCAGGAGATTTGTTTTTCTGTGAGTTTAGCGACCGGGCCGCCCTCATCGTTGCGAGACTTGTAGTACAAATCCACATCATCGTCGGCGGTAAGCCAGATGGTATCGCCGGATGCAAACGCATTTGGGTCGTTCAGTAACTGGTCTCGCAATTGGAACTCGGCGCCGTTACTCACTAGCGCGGACAGTTCTCTACGGTCGCGACGCTGGGTTACGTCTGGAAATTGCGCTCGGATGGCATCACGAAGAATAGTACGGAAATTGAGCTCATCTACCGCCTCAGTGGTGGCTTGCGGCAATTCAAACTCTAACTCCAATGCAATCTGCGTCTGGAAAAAGCCACTCCAACCCTTGGCGACAATAGTGACTACCAGGAGGCCTACAAATCCCAATCCAATCGCCAGCGCAACAACGCCCATCCAACGAAACAGATTTTCCTGGCGACGACGGCGACCAAGTGACTGTCTTACGCGCTCCGCTGCGCGCTCTGGGTCGAATACATGTTTGCTTGTATCAGTCATACTGTTCACGATATCTGCGCACTACATACAGGGCGATGACGTTCAAAATAAGCGTGCTTATAAACAGCACAAGGCCAAGCGCAAAGGCAGCCAGCGTTTTCGGGCTATCAAATTCCTGATCGCCCACCAGCAGGGTAACGATCTGAACCGTCACTGTGGTGACGCTCTCCAGTGGGTTTGCAGTAAGGTTTGCGGCCAAACCCGCTGCCATAACAACAATCATGGTTTCGCCAATCGCTCTGGAAACCGCCAATAGCGCCCCCCCAACAATTCCCGGTAAGGCCGCGGGCAAAATGACTTTACGAATCGTTTCCGAACGCGTTGCGCCCAGCCCCTGGGAACCTTCGCGCAATGACTGGGGTACTGCATTAATTACGTCATCAGAAAGACTGGATATAAATGGGATAATCATGATGCCCATTACCAGCCCGGCCGCCAGAGCGCTCTCCGAGGACACATCCAGCCCAAGCGAAACACCTGCATCGCGTAAGAAAGGCGCCACAGTAAGGGCTGCAAAGAATCCGTAAACCACGGTAGGAATACCCGCCAACACTTCGAGCAAAGGTTTAGCGATGGAACGGACCTTGTTGCTGGCATACTCAGCGAGGTAGATTGCAGAACAAAGCCCCAGGGGAACGGCGACCAGCATGGCGATGACCGTAATCAGCAGCGTTCCGGCGAATAGCGGAACTGCGCCAAATGCACCCGATGAGCCTACTTGATCGGCGCGAATAGCAGTTTGCGGGCTCCAGGTGGTGCCAAATAAGAATTCGATGGGGGACACTGCGCCGAAGAATCGCAGCGCCTCAAACAAGACCGAAAATACGATTCCAATGGTGCTGACTATTGCCACCATGGAAGACAGCAGTAGCATGGACTTAACCAGCCATTCCACCTCACTCCTGGCCCGTAAGCGGGGGCGTAGCCGTCGCAAGGTAAATATCAGCAGTACAGCGCCTAACGCGACACTTGCTAGCGTCATATACCAATTGATTCTGGCATTAGTTTCCACATAGCGATCAACCGATGCCTGAAATCGATCGTCTGATTCCAACTCGCCCAGCGCAATACTTTTAATACGGCTAAATGCAAGGGTTTCGTGTCCACCAGCGGCTTCAACTTCTGGCGCTGTCAGACCGGTCATTACAGCTGACTCAACCAGTGGCCCACGCACGGCAAAAATAACGCCCAACACCAGGATTGCGGGAAGCGCAGCCCATAAAGCCACCAACCCACCGTAGTATTCCGGGCGCGAATGCAACTTTGGCGATTGTTTGCCTGATTCTTCTCGACCACCAGAAAACGCCAATGCACGGCGTTTGCCTAACCAAAAGCCGAACAAAGCCAGTGCGCCGATGATCACTAAAAGCTGTAGCGGTTCCAAATTTCTGCTCGTATCAAATAGACAAACCAGCGGCGGCATTCGCCGGCACTGGCTTGATGGATTCTAGCGGGTCCGATCTAAGCAGACCCGCTACTGAAAAATTATTGGGGGCGCGATTCTACAGCGACTCCAGTTGCAATGGCACCAGGTTTTCGACAGAAGCGACAACTTTTTCGTGCTCTTCCAGTGGCATCGGGATCAACCCGCGATCGGCCAGATAGCCTTCTTCGCCACTTGCATCCTCGCTCACGAACTCTGCCAGGAACTCTTTCAGCCCTGGAATTACGCCAACATGCGCCTTCTTTGCATAAAAATACAAAGCTCTGGAAACGGGATAGGCACCGTCTGCGATGGATTCAAATGTAGGCTCTTCGCCGTCAATCGGAGAACCCTGCACCACATCGTAGTTTTGATCCAGGAAACTAAACCCAAAAATACCCAATGCGTTAGGGTTGGTTTGCAGCTTTTGCACAATCAGGTTGTCATTTTCACCCGCCTCTACAAATGCACCGTCTTCTCTTAAAGAGTGGCACACTTCTTTGAAGCGATCCTTGTAGCTGTCCTTCAAGGCCTTCAGGCTGGCAAACTCTTTACAACCAGACTCCATAACCAACTCAACAAATGCGTCTCGGGTACCCGAAGTCGGCGGTGGCCCCATCACTTCAATTTTCGTCGCCGGCAAATCCGCGCGAATTTCGTTCCAATTGGTGTAGGGGTTTTCAACCAGACTTTCATCGTCGCCCTGCGGGACATGCTTCGCTAGCGCCAGGAACAAGTCCTTGCGGGTCAACGGAATGATCGGAGCGCCTTTGGTGTTAGCAACCACAATGCCGTCGTAACCAACCTTGACTTCCACAATATCTTGAACGCCGTTCTCTGCGCACATTTGTACTTCGGAGGCTTTGATGCGGCGAGATGCATTGGTAATGTCAGGATGCTGCGCGCCAACACCAGCACAAAACAGCTTGATGCCGCCACCTGAGCCGGTGGATTCAATCTTCGGAGTACGAAAATCACTCTGGCGGCCAAAGTTCTCCGCGACCACTGTGGCAAATGGGTAGACCGTCGATGAGCCGACAACCGATACATAATCTCTAGAAGACTGCGCATTGGCGACCCCTGCCGCTCCAACCAAACACAACGCAGCTAACAACTTACTCGTACGAATCATCTTTTAAGTAACTCCTAAAACACTTATTCCGGATGGCTTATCGCCAATGTTGGGCACTTTATACGCGGCTTTTGTTACAGGTTTGTTGCAGCAGACTTTTAACCTTTTCTAGGCCCTTTAAATAAGCGTGATCTTTCGTTCTTTACTGCGGCCTCAGCGTAAAACTGTCACAAAAGGGTCTTAAATTTGTCGCAATGTCATATTTCTGCAATAAAACTTTCATACCCTGCGCCGCATTCAAGAAAACACGCGGTTTTGCGTTCGGAGCAATTGGCTATGAACTTTCGATCAATCTGGGCACTGGTAAGTGTCGTTTTTATTACAACGCCCATCCTGGCAGCAGAAGTCACGACTGATGGCGGCCTGAAGGTTACGTCCGATGATGGCGAATCGACATTTCAATTAGGAGGTCGATTGCATTTGGATGCTGCTTTCTATGATGAAGACAGCAGCGAAATAGACAATGACACTGAAGTAAGGCGCGCTCGAATCCTCCTTAAAGGCGTTATTGAGAAAGACTGGGAATACAAGATCAATTTTGATTTTGCGGGTGGCGACACCGAATCAAAGGATGTATTTATCAAGCACAAGCCGTCCGGCATTACGATCGGGCACCAGAAGGCACCATTTAGCCTGGAAGAAATGGGCAGCTCAAATGACATGCCATTCATTGAACGTGGCATGCTCAACTCGCTTGTTACCAGTCGCCGACTGGGGGTTACCTGGGCCACGCCGACACCAGCGGGCTATTTCACTATTGGTGCCTATGACCACTCAACTGACGGCGGCGAAGAAGACTCAGGAGCAAGCGCTCGTTTGACCAAAGGCTTTAAAATGAGCGATGACGCCCTGCTACACCTGGGCGCAGCAGTAGCGGTCGAAGGTCCTGGGGACGAAGCCGCAGACACGCTCAGAATCCGCGCGCGTCCCGAGTCACACCTGGCAACGCGACTTATTGATACCGGAACCATCAGCGACGTAGACGATGTTCGCAAATTGGGGCTGGAAGCGGCCTATGTGAACGGACCACTGACAGTTCAGTCCGAATACGTGCAATCTGAAGTGTCACGTGATGGCGGATTGGAAGACCTTACGTTCTCTGGCTATTACCTCTATGGCGCCTGGGTAATCAACGGCAGCACTCGCCCGTATTCGGCAGGCGAAGGGAAATTCAAACGAATCAAACCAACTGGCGATTCAGGCGCTTGGGAAGTAGGTGTTCGTTACAGTCATCTTGACCTGAATGATTCAGATATCACAGGCGGCGACGAAGACAACATCACTCTTGGGCTGAATTATTACGTCAATAAGAATCTGCGCTTCATGGGGAACCTGATTTTTGCCGATTCCGAGCGCAATGGTGTGCCGGATGACCCAACGATATTCCAGGTAAGAGCCCAACTTACGTTCTAAGCATACTTGCGGTTGCGAGAATACGATATAGTGTCTATCTATAGCCCAACCGCGCATGCGAACGCGATAAAACAAGAAAGAATAGCCAATGACCGATCTTAAATTTGACCAACATTTCTCCAAATCCTTTAACCAGGAGTTGACCGAAATACGTGACAAAGTGCTGGCCATGGGCGGCCTGGTTGACGAGCAGCTCAAGGATGCCGTGAAAGCGTTTGCCACTGGCGATTTGGACCTGGCGGAAGAAGTGGTCAAAACTGACGTTCAAGTCAATGCCATGGAAGTGGACATCGATGAAGAGTGTACGCAAATCATCGCCTTGCGCAGCCCTACCGCTACAGACTTGAGGTTGGTAATTACCATCATCAAAACAATTACCGACCTTGAACGCATCGGCGACGAGGCTGAACGCGTTGCAAAGATGGCACTGGAGACGGAAAACCCTGCCATGTTGATGGACAAAATCCTGCTCGGTGAATACGAGCGAATGGGGCAGATGGTCAGACACATGTTGGAGCAATCTCTGGATGCGTTCGCAAGAAACGACGCCGAGCTTGCTGCCGATACTGTGAAACTGGATGACGCGGTAGATCAAAAGTACAAAGCGTTAACACGCCAGTTGGCAACGTTTATGGCGCAGGAGCAGACCATGATTCCCGCTTGTCTATCAGCACTCTGGGCGGCAAGGGCGCTGGAGCGCATCGGTGATCGTTCCTGCAATATTTGTGAGTACGTGGTGTATTTGGTGGGTGGAAAAGATATTCGACACACCAGCTATGAAAAGATGCAAGCCGCAGTCAAAGCAGCTGTCGAGAAATAACGTCCAAGACCGCTCTTATTGTCTTCGCCCAACGCTAAGGCAACTGCAAAACTGACGCTTAACAATGCGGGACCCTGTCCCGCATTTGCGTTTAACAGGTCTTAAGGGCGTTGCACGAGCCCAAAACCAAATGCGCCACTTCCTAGATCTATAACGGCGGCTTATCGTCCATTACACATTCTTCATAAATTGACTTTGGCAGCGCCTCCTCTTTCCGCGCTATCCAGTATGCGTTATGGTCGAACCTTCCAGCCGACTACTTGTCCAAGCCGAATGCGCAAACTATCTCTGCAAATACTAATCCTCACCGCCTGCTTGTTTGGCGGTGCCAACGGCCATGCCCAAGACGGCATAAAGTTACCCGATATTGGCGACTCGTCAGGTGCCATTGTGTCTGACATGGACGAACGCGAGTATGGTGAGATGCTGATGCGCGAGATTCGTCGTCTGTCGGTAGTCGTCGAAGATCCACTGTCTGCTGCTTATATTCGCGACATTGGCTACGAGATTGTTGCCCAAAGTGACGATCCGTCGCAGCAGTTTACGTTCTTCCTGGTAGAAAACGACGCAGTGAACGCCTTTGCGGCACCCGGTGGCTATATTGGCGTGCATAGCGGGCTGGTGCTTTTGGCAGAAGAAGAAAGCGAATTAGCTGGCGTTTTGGCTCACGAGGTTGCGCACGTCACGCAAAAACACATCGCAAGAGCCATCGAACGGCAACAGAAAGTCAATTTGCCACTAATGCTTCTTGCGCTGGGCGCGGCAATCGCAGCAGCAGGCAGTGACAGCGGGGATGGTGTTCCGGCAGCTTTGATGGGTGGGCAAGCTCTGGCGGCGCAGCTGCAAATCAACTTCACGCGATCTAATGAGTACGAGGCCGATCGAGTGGGCATTCGCACCCTGGCTCGCGCTGGTTTTGATCCCGACGGCATGGCCAATTTTTTTAGCAAAATGACCCGTCTATCCAGAAATTATGGAGAAGGGCCGCCTGAATTCTTACGTACTCACCCGGTGGGCACGTCGCGCATTGCGGAGGCTGAGAATCGTGCAAAACAGGTGCGCGTCAGCGAAACAACGGCGCGAGACGAACGGAATTTTCAGTTAATCCGGGAACGGCTTCGGGTCATCACCAACGATGAGCCCAATACATTGGTGGCACACTATAAAGAATTGATGGCCGCCGGCAAGGCACAAGATGCGGACCACTATGGCTTGGCACTGGCATACCTGCAAAGTGGTAGACCCCTGAAAGCCACCGAAGCTCTGGATCATTTCAGGCAGGGTGAGAGCTCCCTCCCTATCAGCTTGTTAGAGGCGGAAGCTGCCATAAGACTTGGTCAACTGGACGTAGGTAAAGCCAAGTTTTCGACACTTAAGGAACGCTTACCTCGGAATTTAGCAGTGCGTATTATGGAAGCAGAAGCCTATCTGCAGGCCGGCATGACTGAGGAGCTAAAGATTCTTGAAGAAGAGCTGCGGCCCATGCTGACACGCAATCCCGATGAGCCCGGTTTGTTTCTCACGTACTCCCGAATTGCGGGCGCAGCAAATCAAACCATACGAGCGCGAGAGGCACACGCCGAATACATGCTGCATCAGGGTCGCGTTTATGATGCAGTTGTGCAATTGGAAAACCTGGCTAAACAGCCAGACCTTTCATATTATCAACGAGCGCGGATAGACGCGCGATTGGCAGAAATTCGACCACTGCTTGCGAAGCTGCAGGAAGAAAATGGCTACGACCCAAGCGAAGGTAAGCGCCGCCGTTACTAAAAGCGTGCTGAAAAGGCACCCAAGGCCGTGAGGGGTAAATTTGTCATCAAGAAGTCATAAGCATCTTGTAGACTGGCGCTGGTAACCTCTTATCAATGTCTACAGAATCAACCTCCGTGGCCCATCGAAGCATTCGCGATCATCGCAATTTCATCAATCGAGAGCTGAGCCAGATTGCTTTCAACAAACGCGTTTTGGAACAAGCCCAAGATGAAGATACACCGCTGCTGGAGCGAGCTAGATTTCTTTGTATTTCCTGTACCAACTTAGATGAATTTTTCGAAGTCAGGGTTGCATCGCTGAAACAGCGGCAGCTTTATGCCGCAGGCCAGCCTGGACCAGATGGCTTATCGCCAACTGCAGCTCTGGATGAAATTCGGGCAACCTGCCTGGAACTTGTACAAGAGCAATATCGCACATTCAATGAAGATCTAGTTCCTGCACTAGAGGCCAGCGATGTGCGGATTCTGCGCCGTGACACCTGGGATAAACGGCAAACCAAATGGCTGGAAAAGTTCTTCAAGCAAGAAGTCATGCCGGTACTTAGTCCACTTGGGCTCGATCCAGTGCATCCATTTCCGCGCATTTTGAATAAGAGCCTCAATTTTGCCGTAGAACTGGAGGGAAAAGATGCATTCGGTCGCGAGGGCAACATGGCGCTGCTGCGCGCGCCAAGATCATTACCTCGGTTAATTCGCATCCCCGCCAGGCATAGCCACGGCCCTAACGACTTTGTCTTTTTGTCGTCCATTCTGCACGCGTTCGTGCAGCATTTGTTTTCGGGTATGGAAGTAAAAGGCTGCTACCAGTTTCGGGTAACCCGTAACAGCGAGCTTTATGTAGATGAGGAAGAAGTCGATAATCTGGCCCAGGCGCTTAAAGGGGAACTGTTAGAACGAAATTTTGCCGACGCGGTCAGGCTGGAAGTTGCGCATACCTGTCCGGGGCGGATTTCCCGCTTCTTGATGGATCGATTTGATCTCAGAGAACGCGACATCTATCCCTGCAATGGACCAGTCAATCTCAATCGCCTCATTGCGATATACGATCTGGTGGACCGCGACGATTTAAAGTATCCCGCATTTCAGCCAAAAACGGATCCCGCCATTTCCAGCGCGTCATCCATATTTGACGCCATAAGCCGTAGCGACTATCTGCTGCATCATCCGTTTGATTCGTTTCTGCCCATTATCGAACTACTCAAAGCGGCTGTTACGGACCCAACGGTCCTGGCAATCAAACAAACGCTGTATCGAACCGGCAGCGACTCGCCTGTAGTAGATTTACTGATCGATGCGGCTCGCGCAGGCAAAGACGTAACAGCAGTAATTGAGCTGCGAGCACGATTTGACGAGCAAGAAAACATTGAGCTTGCGAATCAACTGCAAGAAGCAGGCGTGCAGGTCGTGTATGGCGTGGTGGGCCACAAAACCCATGCCAAATTGCTCCTTATCGTGCGGCGAGAATCCGGCAAGCTGCATCGCTATGCTCACCTGGGAACTGGGAACTACCACCATAGAACCGCGGCCGCATACACCGATCTTGGTGTTCTTACCGCCGACAAACACATCACAGCGGACGTACATGAACTGTTTCAGCAGCTTACCGGGCTGGGCAAGCTCATCAAGCTCAAGCGGCTGTATCAATCGCCATTCACGTTGCATGACATGCTTTTGCGCAATATTCGGCGCGAAATCCGGCATGCGAAAGCCGGCAACAAGGGTCTCATTCAGGCCCGCATGAACGCGCTGACCGAACCGGAAATCATTCGCTGCCTGTACCAGGCCTCACAGGCAGGGGTGAAAATTGAGCTCATCGTACGCGGGCCCTGTTGTTTGCGTCCCGGTGTTCCCGGCGTTTCAGAGAATATTGCGGTACGATCTATTGTGGGTCGATTCTTAGAGCACAGCCGCGCGTATTACTTCTTTAACAACGAGAAAGAAGAGTTCTATCTCTCCAGCGCCGACTGGATGGAGCGCAATCTGTTCTCCCGAGTGGAATGCTGTTTTCCCCTGGTCCAACCCCACATTATGGCGCGCGCCAAGCGCGAATCCATTGACTACTATTTAAGAGACAACACGCAAGCCTGGGAGTTGCAAGCAGACGGCAGCTATCAGCGGGTAACACCTAATGATGGTGCTTCCTTTTCCGCACAACTTGAACTCATGACGGATGCCAGAGATCATGCCACGGCATGAACGCCGATAAATCCACCAGCAACCCAAGACACCACAAACAATCAGAGCTTGAGGGTCAGTCGTTTGCCGCGATAGATTTGGGCTCCAACAGCTTTCACATGCTGGTGGCTCGGTACGAACACGGCACCTTACAAATCATTGATCGCATTAAGGACATGGTTCGATTGGCCGCAGGCGTCAACGAACACGGAAAGCTGGATCCTGTCTATCAAAAAGCCGCGCTAGAAGCGCTCGCGCGTTTTGGCGACAGAATTCGGGAAATTCC
>CAZVYE010000040.1:0-22262 GCA_964630895.1 uncultured Gammaproteobacteria bacterium
TGCGATCCAAGCTATAAGCAGGGAACTTTAATACTCCTGGGCAATTTATATGCAGAGATCGATGCATCTGAAAAAGCCATCGAGATGTATCAAGATGCCCTGGAGTACGAGATTGAATCGGAAAATGAATTGGGGCAGGCCATAGAACGCTACAACATCGGTCGCGCATACGCCGATATGGAAGAGTACGAGCAAGCGCTGGAAGAGTATGAATTGGCGCTGCCATTGTCCGAAAAAGCGGGCATACCCATGACCACTGGTTTTGTGTATTACGGTATGGGGCTGGCCCAATTGGGCTTGGGAGATCAAAGTGCCGCGCGATCAGCGTTTGGTAGAGCGCTGGATATTTTCGAATCCATAGACGAACGACTACAGGCTGCTAAAACCAAGCGATATCTCGCGGAAGTAGAGGCAAATGCTGGAAATTTTGACGCTAGTCGGAGCCTATTGTCCGAAGCTGAGGCGATATTTCGAGAGAATCAGGCTGATAAAGATCTGGCAGAAGCGTTGCGTTTGCAGGCTGCAAATTTAGCCCGGCTTGACGACTACGCGCTGGCCTATCAGAAGACCTTGGAAAGCGCCAAGATCACCGATCGACTCGCCAGCGAAGAGCGCGCCAGACGGACAGCAGCGCTGCGAGTTCAGTTTGAAAGCGAGCGGGCCGAAGAGCGTAATCGCAATCTGGAAGCAGAAAATGCCAGCAATACCGCACTGATTGAGCGTCAAAAGCGTTACAACATGCTCATATCCGGCGGAATATTTGCTCTGATGTTGGTCGCCATTGCATTGAGCTACAGCATTTGGCGGCAAAAGAAGTTAGAGCATCAATTGGTGATGCTCGCCAATTCTGATGAGCTGACAGGGATTGCCAATCGTAGACGCCTATTTGAGCTTGGTGAGGCCGAAGTGATGCGAGCCAGTCGTTACGATCAACCATTGGCGGTACTGGCTCTCGACCTGGACTTCTTTAAGAGCATTAATGACCGATTTGGGCATGCCACTGGAGACCAGGTTCTGATTGAGGTGGCCAGGCATCTGCAGAGCCAGCTAAGGGAAACCGACGTGTTAGGTCGGATCGGTGGCGAAGAGTTTGTGGTGATTTTGCCGCACACGGATCGCGGTCGCGCCGAAGACGTGGCGCAGCGTTTGGTGAGGTCTGTGGCAGATTTGCAGTCCGAATCACTTGGTCAAGAGTATCGTCTTACACTGAGTGCGGGTGTGGCCTGGCTCCAGGCCAAGGGCGACGATTTTCAGTTGATGCTTAATCGCGCCGACGCGGCGCTATACTACGCCAAGGCCCAGGGTAGAAACCAAGTGCGACTGCAGAGTGAGCGTGGTCTTGCTGCTGATAATGGATTTACGTAACAGAAGCAGGTCAGGCTAAGAGCCGCATTTTGCAAAGGAAGTAAGGGATGAATAGATCAGCGACATCGGTTTGGCAGGGCTGGATACAGCAGGGCGAGGGGACTATTACGACGCAATCGGGGGCGCTCAACGAAACGCCATTCGCGGTAGGCTCTAGAATTGCCGACGAAAACGGAACCAGTCCAGAAGAACTTTTGGCGGCGGCTCATGCTGGCTGCTTCAACATGGCGCTCGCAAAAGTCTTAAGTGATGCGCGCTGGCAGCCGGTGCGGTTACGCACGCATGCTCGGGTCCGATTCGACTTGGGCAACGAAGGCATACGGGTTAGTAAGGTTGGCTTAGACGTTGAGGCAACCATTCCCAACATTAAGCGCGAAGAGTTTTTCGAATTAGCGGCCAAAGCCAGCCAGATTTGTACTATTTCATCTTTGATCAAGGTACAAACGGACCTGAATGTAACGCTGATTAACTAGTGCTCAGACCACAGCGTTCGCTTACCGCACTAGGTTCATCATTTGCCTAGTTCCTGGTATTGATTGTGCTAGCGAGTATTTGATTTAGGGGGCTCTGATTGGAGGGGCTGCTGCATAATCTGAACATACGTTGCGCTGGCCTCCATTCTTAACAAATTCCTTAAGTTTGAGAATGTTGCAATGTTTTACCGATGTTGCGGGACGCACCTGTCTGCAAGCGGTAACCTGTGATCATGGACTCATACTGGCGACATCTATGCCGGTCATTTGGATCGACGGTATTTTCAGGCAAAGCGACTCAAGTTGCGCCTGGCAGATTGCCGTGGGTGCTAGCTATATTTCTGGGAATTTGCACAGCAACGCAAGCTGTTGGTGGATCTGCAGAATTAGTGCAGGGGGTCGATCACTACGATCTTCAGAAAACCGCCGAATTCTGGGTGGATGACTTCGCAGAGAATCCTGAATCCATATCGCTTGAACAACTAAACCAAATGGAGTTTCGGCCCTTAAACGGTACCCAAAATTTTGGTTTCCAAGACGGCATATATTGGTTTCGAATCGAGGTGGCTAATGTCGACCATGATGCGATCCACTGGATGCTGCAAATAAGCTATTCCTTGTTAGACAGACTCCAGCTTTTTGAGCAAAAAGACAGCCAGTTGGAATCCATTTCGATTACCGGTGATCGCTTTCCATTTTCCCAGCGCGAGGTGCCGCATCGACAGTTTATTTTCGATCTAGAGGTTCCTGCAGAATCTGCCAAAACCTTTTATCTGGCGGTGCAAACTGAAAGCAGTATGCAGGTTCCGCTGAAGCTGATAAGCCAAACGCAATTTGCGCAGGACAATTATCTGGTTCAGACGGCGCTGGGTCTTATTTATGGCGTGTATTTTGCGTTGGCGTTGTACAACCTGTTTCTCTATCTGGTAGTTCGGGACGCAGCATTTCTATATTACGTTGCCTACGCTTTTTCCTTTGTTGCGCTGATTGCCACACTCAACGGATTCACTTTTCAGTGGCTGTGGCCAACGGCTGTCTACTGGGCCAACCTGGCGGTGCCGATATTAATGGCTGTGGCATTGATCTTCATGACGCTGTTTTGCCGGGCATTTTTAATCTTGCCGCGGCACTCGCCAAGACTGAATAAAATCGGCCTGGTGCTGTTGCTGTTGCTGGGAATAAGCGGGGTCCTGGCGCTGATTGTGCCATATCAGGTAATCGTTAAATGGCTTACCGCATTTGTATTTATTGTGATCGCATGGGTTATAGGCAGCGGTCTTATTGTGCTGCGCAGAGGGTATCGGCCAGCGCGGTATTTTCTGATTGCCTGGGCGATTTTGATAGTTGGAATCATCTGCTACGCGTCTGTTTCGTTTGGGCTGCTGCCTAAGACGGTCATAACCGAGTATCTCATTCAGATAGGCTCCGGTCTGGAAATGATTCTGCTGGCATTAGCGCTTGCCTACCGATTCAATTTGCTGAAACTAGAAAATGAGCGTCTGGCTCATGCAGCAAGAGATTCTTTAGAGTCCGCCGTTGGCGAGCGAACACGAGAGCTCAATGCGGCATTGGAGGAGCTGGCAACCGCCCACAAACAGCTCCAGGCTAGTTCGCAATTGGACGGCCTGACCGGGGTGCTGAATCGTCGTGCCTTGGATTCTGCCTTAGAGGCAAGTTGTCGAGACGCAGTAAAAGACGAAAAAGAACTGGGTGTATTGGTATTGGATCTTGATCATTTTAAAGAGATCAATGACAAACACGGACACTTGGCAGGAGACGACTGTCTACGCACTGTGGCGGAACTGTTGTCCCATTCGGCGCTTCAATCCGGCGGCATCGTCGGTCGCTACGGTGGCGAAGAGTTTGTCATTATCTTGCCGCACTTTGATCTTGAGCGTGCGCAGCAATTCGCAGAAAGCGTAAGGCAGGATATTGAGCGCACGCGGATCACAAGCAGTGATCAGGTTTTCTCCATTACTGCCAGCGTGGGCGCGGCTTCCATGCGTCCCGGTCAAGGCATTACCTGTCGTCAGCTCCTGGAAGCGGCGGATATCGCGCTGTATGACGCAAAAGATGCTGGACGCAATCAGGTTGTTACCCATTCTGATTACGACCACTGACCAAACTAGTCATTGCCAGACTTTGTGCTTGCGTTAGGAACCGGTTAGCAATACTCGAAACTTATTATTGTGGGCAATATCTACAACCTTTGAGAATTGTGCGGCAAGTTTCGATTGATAATCCAGGTGCTTGTTGGCCACCAAGATGATGCTCCCACTCGCGGTGAGTTTATCTCGAGCCTGTTCTAGCAAGTCATGGGTTGCTTGATAGGATGTCTGTTTACCACGGTGAAAGGGCGGGTTCGTCACGATCCAATCAAAAGTGGTATCCAAATCTTGGATGCCACTGATCGCTCGCTGCGTGGGTGCATTCAAATTATTCGAGCTAAATGTGGCTTGGGCAGACTCCAGTGCCCACCAGTCCACATCAACGACAGTCCATTGGGTTTGCGGATTAACCATTTGGCCATACGCGCCGATCACGCCTGCGCCACAACCAAAGTCGAGTACCGAGCCTTGCAAACTTGGCAAATTGTCTAACAAAAGAGCCGTCCCATCATCTAACCCTTGGTGTCCAAAAACGCCGGGATAGCTGGCGACAGTTACAGAGGTGGACTTGATGAGGTGTTGACGCTGAACACAATAGTCGGATTGGATATAAGCCGCGCCAGGGTTTGGTCCGGTAGCCAGAAACACCTGGCAGTGATTACCATACGCAAGTTTTGTAACTGCTTGAAAATAGCGCTTGGCAGTATTGTTGGCAGATTTTATTCCCGCATCATTTGCGCCAATAAGTAGCAAACGCGCACTGGATAGCTGGGTCGCTAACCAGTGCAGCAACATGGCAAACCGCTTCTTTTCCCGAGGTACCCACATGATAACCGTGGCATCTTCGGTGAGATCCAGATCGATCAAGCCAAAGTGGCAGGGTGCTGCATCCCAGTTCTCGGTGGGCATTGCGCGATAATCAAAGCAAACCACTTGAGCAATCCGATGCCGGGCATCGTGCAATGCGCGCACATCCGCTGCATCTGGTGGATTGATTAAATGTAGCGCGCGAGATTCTAAATCCAGGTCTTGTCGGAGCAGGAGCTGGGTTGGTGCACTTAGTCCCATTGAGCGTAAAGATCGTACGCGTCGCTGGCGGTTACAGTGACATTGGAAATCTGGCCCGGGCTAACCCCAGGTTTAGCGGGCAAGAATACGTTGCCATCTATCTCCGGAGCATCGGCCCAGCTTCTGGCAATCACCTGATCTCCATCCATCCCATCGACGATGACTTCCATTGTCTTGCCAACCTTCTTGGCTAATCGAGCTTCGCTGATAGCAGCCTGGGTTTGCATAAATCTTTCCCAGCGCTCTTGTTTAACTTCGTCAGCCACAGGGTCAGGTAATTCGTTTGCCTTTGCGCCGTCTACCGGCGAGTACTGAAAACAGCCGACGCGATCTAGCTGTGCCGTTTGGATGAACTCCAGTAGCTCCGCAAAATCGTCGTCTGTTTCACCGGGGAAACCGACAATAAACGTAGAGCGTAATGTAATTTCTGGGCAGATATCGCGCCATACTGCAATTCGTTCTAACGCCTTGGCCGTAGCGGCGGGTCGCTTCATGAGTTTCAGGATGCGCTGTGACCCGTGTTGTAATGGGATATCCAGGTACGGCAATATTTTGCCTTCCGCCATAAGCGGGATGACTTTATCTACGTGGGGGTAGGGGTATACGTAGTGCAGCCGAGTCCAAAGTCCCAGTTCGCCCAGGCCTTCGCAGAGATCATATAGCCTGGTTTCGTACTCTTTGCCCCGCCAGCGCCCTTTTTGATAGCGGGTGTCTACGCCGTAGGCACTGGTATCTTGCGCTATGACTAACAGCTCACGAACGCCTGCACGCTGCAGCCGGCCTGCCTCACCTAGTACTTGCTCGATGGGACGGCTAACCAGGTCGCCACGCATTGATGGAATAATGCAAAAGCTACACCGATGATTGCAGCCTTCTGAAATTTTCAGATACGCATAGTGTCTGGGGGTAAGTTTGATGCCTTGCTCCGGCACCAAATCAATATGGGGGTTAGGCGCTTTGGTCATGGGTGCGTGCTCATGCACCGCGCCAACCACGTGCTCGTATTCATGGGGCCCAGAAATGTCTAAGACTTTCGGATGGATGTCCAAAATTTCATTAGGGTTGGCACCCATACAGCCGGTCACGATGACCTTGCCATTCTCGGCAATGGCTTCGCCTATGGCATCCAGAGATTCTGCTTTGGCACTGTCGATAAAGCCACAAGTGTTCACCACGACAACGTCCGCAGAATCGTAATCTGGCGAAACCTGGTATCCGTCAATACGCAGTTGCGTAAGAATTCTTTCTGAATCAACCAGGGCCTTGGGGCAGCCCAGGCTTACAAAGCCAACTTTAGGGTCTTTCACAACATTACCGATCAATAAGAATAGCCGCCCATTGTAATGCTTTTGCCACGACACATTCATCCACCCGTGGACTAAAAGGCGATTTCACGCAGTTTTACCTACACCTATGGGGCGATGAGTTGGAGGTTCCGAATGAATCTATTGGCAGACACATCCAGTCCACCGAACGCTTTTTTTGGCGTAAAAGTGAACAAGTGTAAATGCGACAACACGCACCTCGAATTCGAGGATATTCTGCTCAGGCCTTAGACAAGTAGTCGCCAATAAACTGGCTCCTATGCTTTGTTTGATTGGAATGGGTGGCCCATTTCAAAAGGGCGTCACGACTGGATGCGGACAAGCAAAGTTCGTCGCGATTGAGTTTTCAAAAGGGGATATTTATGCGTTTTTGGTTGGTTACGAGCATATTGCTGTTAGGCGTGACGGGCGTTTTTGCTCAGAGCACCGACGTATCTGTGTTAGTTCAAGGTTCAGGTGCAGGGTGTACGGTCCAGGCTGACCCCGGTGTTCCATCTGTTACTGGTGTTACTCATCGCGTCACTGCAACCGCCGATGCAACCCAGGTGCAAACCGTAACGCTCGAAGTATGTAATAGCGGCAGTTTCGGTCCGGCATCGGTTATTGGTGGCGGTTATCCGGTAGCACTCAACCAGGGCGTAAACGGAGCCGATGGCGTGGAAATTGGCGTCGACGGCTCGCAGATTGGTGCAGCAGGTTCTGGCAGCTTTGGTACAGCCTTTGTTGCGGACGATGGGGGCTCTGTTGATTTGGCTGGGGGCGGCGCGTTGGGCTTTACGGTTCCGGTCCCATTTTCACCCTGGATGCCTTGGGTACTGGCAGCAATGGTCGGCTTTGCCGCACTGTTGGTGCTGCGCAAACAACCGGCCCTCACCATGGTCGCGCTATTTGTAGTTTCGTTCGCAGTGTGGGCGATGAACTTTATGGCGGATGGCGATTTGTCCGATTGGACCGGAATTGCACCAACCAGCGATCCGCTTGGTGACCCAACCGCTGGTGGCAATCGCGCGGATATCGTGGCCACTTTCCAGGCCGAAGAAAACGGCAGATTTTTCTTCCGGGTAGACATCGCTGACCTGGAGCAAGGTGCCCCGGTGGCGACAGACGACGCCTTTACTACCGACGAAGATACCGCGTTTACCACTGGCAATGTTCTTTCCAACGATACCGACCCAGACGGCGATCTGCTTACCGTGCAGTCGGTGGATACTTCTGGTACGCAAGGCACCGTCACGAACAATGGCGACGGCACCTTTGATTACGACCCTAATGGCCTGTTTGAATCATTGGGTACCGGCGATACCGCGTCCGATACTTTCACCTACACCGTAGATGATGGCCAGGGTAATTCTGATACGGCTACGGTCACCATTACAATTAACGGTGTTAATGACGCGCCTATCGCAGTCGCGGATAACTATAGCACCGCAGAAGATACGCAACTGGTGATCTCCGCGCCCGGTGTGCTGACCAACGACAGCGATGTGGAGGGTGACCCAATTACCGCTGTCCTGGATACCGACGTCAGCAGTGGAACTTTAGCTTTAAGCCCCGACGGTTCTTTCACCTACGATCCAAATGTGGATTTCGCAGGCACGGATAGTTTTACCTACCATGCCAATGATGGCACTGCTGAC
Source organism: uncultured Gammaproteobacteria bacterium (assembly GCA_964630895.1). Classification (GTDB taxonomy): domain Bacteria; phylum Pseudomonadota; class Gammaproteobacteria; order Xanthomonadales; family SZUA-38; genus CAZVYE01. The sequence goes on from CAZVYE010000040.1 coordinate 7,977, forward strand.
TCCAATGTGGTTACTGTGACGATCACGGTTAGTGGGCAAAACGATCCTCCAGTCGCCGTCACCGATGCATACAGCACGGACGAAGACAGCCAGTTGATGGTCGCGGCATCAGGGGTGCTTGGTAATGACACCGATGCCGATGGCGACCCACTCACCGCCGTGCTCGATACCGATGTAAGCAATGGCACCTTGATACTCAATTCGGATGGTTCTTTCACATACGATCCCAACGCTGATTTCAATGGCTCAGATAGCTTTACCTACCACGCAAACGATGGCACCGCAGATTCCAATACAGTGACGGTGACCATCACGGTCAACCCAATCAACGATCCACCGATCGCAGTGGCAGATAGCTACAGCACTTCTGAGGATACGCAGTTGGCGGTCATGGCGCCTGGAGTGTTGATGAACGATAGCGATGTTGACGGGAACGCGCTAACCGCGGTGTTGGATACCGATGTCAGTAGCGGCACTCTGATGCTCAATGCTGATGGTTCGTTTACTTACGATCCTAACGCGGACTTTAACGGGACGGACAGCTTTACCTACCACGCCAATGACGGCACGGTGGATTCTAATATTGTTACGGTTACGATCACGGTAAACGCGGTGAATGATCCGCCGGTAGCAGTAGACGATGGATACGCTACAGATGAAGATACGTCTTTGAACATCGCAGCCCCTGGTGTACTGACGAACGATTCTGACCCAGAATCGAATCCCATTACGGTATCCGCGTTTGACGCCACCAGCGCCCAAGGTGCCGCTGTTAGCGTCAGTGCGGACGGGAGCTTTATTTACAATCCAACGGGGTCGGCAGCACTGCAAATGCTTTCTATCGGGGGCATGGTGGCAGACACATTTACCTACACCATAAGCGATGGTGCGGGCGGTATGGACACGGCAACCGTGACTGTAACTGTCACCGGAGTCGATGATGCGCCTACAGCATTGGATGACACCGCAACGGTGACCGAGGACGATCCCGCCACGACCATCGATGTGCAGGCTAATGACACTGATCCGGATGGTGGCACCAATACCATCAATGCGGTGACGCAGCCTACCAACGGTTCAGTCGTCATCACCAATGCAAATGCGGATCTTACCTACGAGCCAAATCCCAACTACTGCAACGACGGTATAACTACAGATGACTTCACTTACACGTTAAATGGTGGCAGCACTGCCACCGTAGCCATGACGGTCACCTGTGTGAATGACCCACCGGTTGCAGACAACGAAACAATTGCCGCTGCGTGCAATATTGAGAACGTCACTGAGTCTGACCCAGGTCAAATCGCTGCGGGTAGCGGCGCAATATTCACCACTACCAACGACAATGTGCTGATCGGCGACAGCGATCCAGTGGAAGGCACCGCAATCAGCATCGTTCAGGCAGGTGCCGATACCACAGCACCGTTTACCACTGCGACCAGTCAAGGTGGAACCGCTACTTTGTACGCCGACGGCAGCTTTATCTACACGCCGCAGGGCGGTGATCGAGGAGTGGCCGACACGTTCACCTATACCATTGAAGATGCGGATGGTGGTCAGGACACAGGCACCGTGACTATCAACGTGGGTTCAAGCTGCGTTTGGTTTGTGGACAACTCCACCAATGCTGGCGCAGATGATGTGGGTAGTGGGACATCCAGTGACCCGTTTACTTCACTCGTAGATGAAGCCGGTCCTGATGATATGTTGGCCGATGATGCAGAAGACGCATCCATCGCAGGTGACGATATCTACGTGTTTGAAGGCAATTCCACCAGTGGCGATGTCTACGACGGTGGGTTTGTGGCCGATGCCAATCAACGGCTGCTGGGCCAGGGCGTCGACCTGACGTTGGACTTGTTGGACGGAAACGGTGTGCAAACGCTGTTTTCTGGCAACCCAGCCAATCGACCATTGGTCATGACCACGGCGGGAGACACCATTCAAATTACTGACGTCGACAATGTCGAAGTGGCCGGTTTCCAGTTGAACGCTGCGGACAATGCGATTCATGTCGATGCGCCCACAGCGGGCATAACTGCAGATATTCACGACAATGCGATCAATGCAGCGGGCCTCGAAGGCATTCTCATCAGTCATGCGAACGCAAATTCATCTATAGTGAATTTGAGCAATAACACCGTTGTTTCCACAGGTAATGGCATCGATGCCACCGCTGCAGCCGGTGGTCTGGAGCTTATGGTGGACACAAACACCAATATCAATGCAGGTGGTAACGCGATCGACATAGATGGCACTGGCGCCGATGCGCTCTATATCAGCTCGTTCTGCCAAAACACCATTGATGGCAATACGGCAATGAATGGCATCGTCGTAACAAACGCGATCTTTGACGCAAATCCGGCAGATATGGATTTCCTTGGCGACGAAGTAGCATGTACTTCTGCATCAGTAGGCACAATGGCCAATCCGGTCTCGACATCTGGAATGGTTCTAACCAACGTTAGGGGCGACCTGGATTTGGGTGCGTTGAACATCCATGCAGCCGGTGTTTCCGGCACGGCACTGCAAGTCACTGGCAATGGGGTGTTTAATCCTGGAGGGGGTGCGGGATTCCAGCTTAGTGCCAGTAGCGGAGCGATCAGTGCGAGTGCTGGTTCTGGCGTTGTGCTAAGTCAGCTAGATCTGGAAGCGGCACAGTTCACCAGCATTACAGCTCAGAATGGTCAGGCTGGAATGGTTATATCCAATGTGTCTGGCAACCTAAACGTCACTGGGGCAACCAACCTGTCTAGCATGTCTCTGGATGGAGTTAATATCGTCAGTTCGAGTGCCAACGTGACCTTTGCCGGCCAGCTGACTATTAGCACCGTATCAGATGCTGGCATTGATTTGGATGGAATGACCGGAAACCTGATAGTGCAGAATGCAGGTAGCTCCATTGCCGGAACGACCGGCGACGCGTTCCGTTCAGTGAACGGTCGCGGCAACATCGACTACAACGGCACAATAACCAACACATCGGCAAATTCGGTGGATATTCGCAACCACGGTGGCACCGTAGGCAACGCAACCATCTCGTTTGATGGATTTATTGATGACGATGGGGCGGGTATCAATCTGGATAATAACGACCAGGGGCTTGGTTCCACGGTCAACTTTACTGGTGGACTGGACTTGGATACTGGAGTAAATACCGCATTCAACGCCACCAACGGCGGTACCGTGAATGTAGAGTCCGGGGGGGTGAGCACGACCGCTGATACAACGACCGGCACAGTTGTCAATCTTATCAATTCCACCATTGGCGGATCGGGTGTGACGTTCGATTCCACCAGTACTAACGGTGGCGCCAACGGTGTCCTGCTAACCAACGTGGGAACGGGTGATTTCGCGTCGTTGAACGGCAACCTGGCCAATCAGACCAGCCGAGGCGTGGATGTCTCTGGTGGCTCCGGTAACGTCACGGTAAACGCATCCATCAGCACCACTGCGACCGGCCGTTCGGTTGAAGTTACCACCCATACCGGTGGCACCGTGGACTTCAACGGCTTCATCGACGACAACGGCATTGGCATACGTGCGGAGAACAACGTAGGGGCAGTGCTTCGATTTGACGGTGGCATGGATGTCGACACGGCGGGTGGCGTCGGCGAAGAGGGTTTCCAGGCTACCGGTGGTGGTACAATTCATGTAACCGGCACCAACGATGTGAGTACTTCGGCGGGTTTCGGAATTGCGGTCAATATCGCCAGCGGTGTAACCATTGGTTCGGATAATGTCACCTTCCGGAACGTATCGGCGAGTGGTGCGCCTAGCGGGATTTTGCTCAACGGTACCGGTACATCAGGAACTTTCACTGTGACCGGATCTGGAGCGGCCGCCTCGGGTGGCTCGATTCAGAACACCACGTCCAATTCCATCGACCTGACCAATGTTCAGGGTGTGTCCTTCGCTTTCATGGACATTGACGGCTCTGCCGCGAACGGGATACGCGGTAGCAACGTAACCAATTTCGCGCTCAGCAATTCCACTCTGGAGAATAACGGTGATGCAGTTAATGAAGGTGCGATACGCTTCGACCAAAACTTGTTGGGTACTGCGACCATCTCCAACTCGACCATCAGGGCTTCGGCTGAGCACAACATTGAAATCATCAATACCAGTGCTACGCAGCTTAATTTGGGCATTACCAATTCGACGATCAGCGATACGGCGCTTTCCGGGCTTGGAGCAGACGGTCTGTTGGTAGAAACCCGCAATTCAGCGGACGCTAATGTGACCGTCACCAATGCCACATTTACGAATAACGTGAGTGACGGTATTCAGGTTAGTGCGATTGATTCCTCTCGGGCGAGCCTGATTGTTCAGGAAAGCGGTGGCGTCACCACCTTCTCAACTGGCGCCCGGGCACTGAATCTAAGCGCGGCGACCAATGCAGATCTCGACTTTTCGGTAAGTGATGCCAGCTTTACAGGCTTCTCTCCTGCACTGGGTGAAGAAGCGATCAATCTGGCAATGGTGTCCACGACTACGGCGGCATCGTCGATGGTCGGTACTATTAGCAACAACACATTCAGTAATTCGGGCGGTGCTGTGGGGATCGACACCCGAGGCGATGGTGTTGCGACGCTGGCGATCACAGGTAACACCGCTACTACGTCCATCAACTTTGAAGTGATTGACATCATTACCGGTGATGCCGTCGGGGACGCTGGCGTGCTAAACCTGACCGCCACGGGAAATACTGTCACTAGCAGTAACGGGGATGCATTTTACCTAGAAGCGCTGCGTGCAACGAGCCTGTGTCTCAACATTCGAAATAACACGGCCATGCCAGGAGCCTTTTCTGATGCGTTTGCCATTTTTGATAGCACAACCGGCATTACGCAATTGGAGAGCGGCGCTACGGACTGCGGTGGTGCGTGTGCAAGTGCAACTGCGCATATCACGGCAACCAATACTGGTGCGCCTGTGAATGTCGATCCGTTTACATTGGTCGGTCCAGGGACCTGTCCGACACCACCATAAACCCTATATCCGGCATCCCGATGGGGTGCCGGCATTTTAGGGGAGGAGTCTAGCCCCGAGTAGTTGGCGAGAATTGGGATAGTTCTGGGTTTGTTTGCTAGCACTCAATTGGCGGGGCAAGATGTCAGAACTTTTTTGCGGAAGTCCGCATTGTCAGCTTCAATTTAACTCCGCGAGGGTGGGCTTTCAGTGATGGTCGAAACCTTTCGATAAAGCATGTTCTTGATGCTCCGGGATTCGAGCGAAAAGAAATAACAAGGTGCCCTTGTATGATTACACAGCGAATCCTTTCGGACACCGGATCGCCGAATCTCGTATTGACGGGGCTTCCAGTTAAAGCAAAAACCTGCTGTCTAACAATCTCTGTAATCAGCAAAAGAAATCTGGCGGGAAATTAACCGTAAAGCTGGCGGTAGATTATGGAGCGCTAAGCGTTCTCAACGCGACGCCACACCTGATAAGTCTGCAGGATATTGTATTGTTAGAGCGGCGGCGTCGTGCGGTGTGCGCTTATCGTGTGCAATGATTGTCACACTCGCTATACTCGTCCGTTCCGTGAAATTCCTTTAGGGAGTGAGTATGCGTTTGCAGCGTGGTTTGATGGTGGGTGTCTGGGGTGCTGGTCTGGCACTGGTAATGATGGTGGCAGGGGCGCAAGAAGAGTCCGGGGATGATAAGGGCTGGGATGTAACCAATCCGCCGGGGCCGTGGAAGACGATTCAGATTGATACGGATGAGACCACTTGGTCTGACGTGGATGTGAGCCCTGACGGTAAAACCATTGTGTTTGACTCGCTGGGTGATATTTTTACCGTGGGTATCGACGGTGGTGATGCCAAGCCGATCCTCACTGGTATCGAGTGGACCATGCAGCCCAAATTTAGTCCGGACGGTAGTCAGATTGCTTTCATTTCTGATGCGGGCGGGGGTGACAATGTTTGGGTGGCCAACGCAGATGGCAGTAACGCAAGAGCATTAACAGAAGAGAAAGGCAATCTGTTCCACAATCCAGCGTGGTCTCCCGATGGCAATTGGGTGGCAGCCCGCAAAGGGTTTATTTCCACCCGCAGCATTCCTTCCGGCGCGATTTGGATGGTCCGCGTTGATGGTGGTTCCGGTCTAGAAGTGGTCGAGCGACCCCATGGCGAGCAAAGCCAGAAGAACATCGCCGAGCCGGCTTACTCTCCCGACGGCAAATACCTGTACTACTCTCAAGACACTACGCCAGGCACGACCTGGGAATACAACAAAGACCCCACTGGGCAAATTTTTCAGATTAAACGTTTGAATTTGGAAGAGGGCATTACCGATGTGGTCGCTGGCGGACCCGGTGGCGCAATTCGCCCAACGCCCTCACCGGACGGTAAGCAGCTCGCTTTTGTCAAGCGCCTGCCAACTCTGGAAAGCGCGATATTTGTGCAAGATGTTGCTTCTGGCAACGAGCAAATGGTCGTCAAGGGACTGGATCGCGATTTGCAGGAAACCAACGGAAGCCAGGGCAATACGCCTGCATTTGCCTGGACGCCAGACAGCGAATCGCTGGTTTACTGGGCTGGTGGGAAGTTGCGTCGTATAGCACTTGAGGAATCAGAAGCGACGGTAATTCCTGTTCGCATTCAAGTAGAAAAACAAATTCGCGAGACCTTGCGCAATACGGTGCCAGTGTTTGAGGACAAATTTACGATCACCATGGCGCGCTGGGCGGGCTATACGCCGGATCGCAGCAAGGTGGTTTTCGCCGCCCTTGGCAAGCTGTATGTGCATGATGTGGACTCTGGTGAGTCAGAAAGACTGACCCGTCAGAACGAACATATGGAATATGCTCCCAGCATTTCCCCCGATGGGAAGTCCGTCGTGTATGTCACGTGGGACGATCAGGAACTTGGCGCGGTGCGGACGGTAAGCATTCGCGGAGGCAAGGGTCGCAAGTTAACCAAGCAGCCCGGTCATTTTACCGAAGTAGGCTTTTCTCCTGATGGTTCAAAAATTGTGTATCGGAAATTCCCTGGCGGTTACGTGATATCGCCCAAATGGAGCGCGGAGCCCGGAATTTATGTCACCGATGTATCTGGCAAAAATCATCAGCGGGTGATCAACGAAGGCGTTGCGCCGCAGTTTTCGCCCGACGCTAAACGTATTTTCTACAGCCAGGGTCAGCCAACTGGGGGCTTGACTCTGCATAGCGTCAATCTAGACGGCAAGGATAAGCGTGACCATCTCAAAGGCGCAAAAGCTACGTCGTTTGCGATCTCACCAGATGCCAACTGGGTTGCGTTCACTGAGCAATTCAATGCGTATCTGGCGCCGCTGCCTCTAGTTGGGAAAAGCGTGGATGTGGGTAAGAGCAGCACCGCTTTCCCTGTGCATCAACTGTCCAACAGGGCCGGGGAGTTCTTGACCTGGACACCGGACGGCAAATCGGTGCAATGGAACAGTGGACCAAGTATCTATCATCGTGATGTAGAAGAGGTTCTCGCTGAGGCGCGCGCGAAAATGGAAGATGCTGATGGTGCCGATGCTGAGGAAGAATCCGTCGAGAAAGAAGAATCCGGGCCGGTATATGGCGAAGCGCTCAACCTGGCATTTACTGTGACGGCAGACAAGCCCAATAGCATTATTGCTCTGGTAGGGGCTCGCGTTATCACGATGCGTGATGCTGATCAATTTGAAGAGGTAATCGAAGACGGCGTCATCCTGGTGTCGGAAAACAAAATTGCTGCCGTAGGAAGTCGCGACGATGTTGAGATTCCAGCGGATGCGCAACAAGTGGACGTTTCTGGCAGCACCATTATCCCAGGACTAATTGATGTCCATGCCCATGGTGGGATGGCCAGTAATGAGATTGTTCCAGAGCAAAATTGGATGCAGTTCTCGAACCTGGCTTTTGGCGTTACGACCATTCACGATCCATCCAACGACACCTCAGAAATCTTCGCACATGCGCAAATGCAGAAAGCGGGGGAGGTGTTAGGGCCACGTACTTTCTCTGTAGGAACCATTTTGTACGGAGCGAATTTCCCTGGTTATACCGCCACGGTAGATAGTTTGGAAGACGCGATGTTTCACGTGCGGAGGTTAAAGGATTCGGGGGCCATCTCAGTTAAGAGTTATAACCAGCTGCGACGGGATTCTCGTCAGCAAGTGATCGAAGCAGCGGATCAACTGGATATGCTGGTGTTTCCCGAAGGTGGTGCTAAGTTTCAGCACAACCTAACGCACATTGTTGATGGCCACACCGGCATTGAGCATTCAATACCGTTGGAGCGAGCTTATGATGATGTGATGCAGCTTTGGTCTCAAAGCGAGACCTGGTACACACCAACATTTGGGGTGGCATATGGCGGTCTGTCTGGCGAAACCTATTGGTATGACCGCACCAACGTGTGGGAAAACGATCGTCTTCTGAAGTTTGTTCCACGATCCCTGGTTTATCCTGCTTCTATCCGTCGTACCACGGCACCGGACCAGCACTACAATCACTTTGAGGTTGCCAAGTATGCAAAGGAGCTGCGGGAAAACGGTGTACGTGTGCAAATTGGCGCGCATGGTCAGCGTGAGGGCCTGGCGGCCCATTGGGAAATCTGGATGATGGCGCAAGGTGGATTTACCCCCTGGCAGGCTCTGCGGGGCGCTACGTTTGACGGTGCAAAGTACCTGGGTATGGATCAAGAGATTGGATCCATTGAGGTCGGCAAGCTTGCAGACCTGGTCGTTATCGATGGCAACGTGATTGACGATATCCGAACTACTGAGAACGTAACTCACACCATGATCAATGGTCGTTTGTACGACGCTAACACCATGCAGGAATTGATGTCGGGCGACTTCAGCCCGCAGCCATTCTATTTTGATCTGGAAGATGGCGACGTATTTCCAGCGGCCGCTGCGGAAGAGGCAGCTTCGAAAGCCGAGCGCCACGGCTGGAATCACTAAAGGTACATACTTCGGTGCCTGCCAGGACGGCAGGTTATGGCAGGTGCCGATTTACCTAGAATTGAAGCGGGTTCTTCGCGAGCCCTTCAACCCATTCCAAAAAGGCATTGCGCGGTAACGCCTGGCTCACCACATAGCCCTGGGCAGCATCACATCCCAGCTCTTTTAGTTGGCTCAGTATAGCCAGCGTTTCTGCGCCTTCCGCCACGCATTCCAATTCAAAGTTGTTGGCCAATTGGATTATAAGCTCAACGATGGTGCGGTCTCGGGTCGAGCGCATCATATTGCGTACAAACGATCGGTCAATCTTGATTTGATCTAGTGGCAACTCTCTTAAGTACTGGAAATTCGCAAATCCGGTGCCAAAGTCGTCCAGCGATATCCGAACGCCCTGGCGCCGCAGCGTTGAGAGAGTAGCCAGAGACTCTTTTCGTTTGGTTATGGCGTTGGATTCGGTAATTTCCATAACGACTTGCCTGGAGTCCAACGCCCATACACCAAGTGCTTGCAGCACACCTTCAGAAAATTCCGGGTCCATCAGAGCCAAAGCGCTGGCATTGAAAGCAAAATGCCTGCGGGTATCTTCTTTTAGCCAGGAGCCTAACTCGTGTGAGGCGCGCCGTATGACCCAGGCAGTGATCTCTTGCGTCAAACCAGACGTTTCCAATATTGGAACGAATTCCCCAGGCTCTACTGTGCCAAGGAAATTATTCTCCCAACGTAGCAGAGCCTCCACACCCATGGGTTCGCCGGTACTGAGATCAAGGCGGGGTTGGTAATGTAGCTCGAATTCTTGTCGGTCCAGTGCGTCAGCAATTTCGCGGCGCAACAGCCACTCTCGGTCGAGCTCGTCCTGCATGGACTTTTCAAACAGCGCAAATTCAGGCACCCGGTCGCTGGCCTCGGCTAACGCCAAATAAGCGCGATTGACCCATTCCCGTTCGTCGATGCTTTCATTAGTGCCGGTGCTGATGCCAATCGTGGGGCGCAGCTCCAAGCCGGCGTGGCGGCAAAAAGGCAAACTTCGCAGTTTCCGTCGAATGAGATTTGCGGCCAGTGTGGCACGACCGGTATTTAAATTCTCTAACCAGACAATGCCATAGTCATTGCTATCTATTCGGAAAACCAATCCGCGGCCATTCACCACGCTTTCTAATTGCCGTACCAACTGCTGGGTGATTTCATTGAGGGCCTCGGCATCCAATACGACTGCCAGCTCAACTTGATGCAAGAACCGAACAATAAACAAGGTGCCTGATTGAATGCTGACATCTTTGGTCTCTGTCAAATAGGCAATAAGCGACTGCCGCCCAGTGAAGTGGGTCACTGCCGAGAATCGGTCGGCGGGTTTCGCCATGCTTAAGCCTCAAATGGTCCGATGATCAAGAGTATAGCGATTTTTAACTTAGAAAATACTTACTTGGGTCCAAACCGTAAGAACCCGGCGCCAGATCGCGCACAATATGTAATAGCTGACCATCATCGTTTAGCTCTTCGTTGAGCAGGTCAACGATTGGAAAATGATCCATCTCATGCTTGTCTGCGTCCAACAGCAGCATGATGCGTGGACGCAATCGGCGCACCCGCGACTCCCCGACCACCGCGCCGACTGAGCCATTGGAAAGCTCTACTAACGAGCCAGCAGGATACAGGCCAATGGCGTGGATAAACTCCTCCATTAGTTCTGGTTGAAAGCGTTTTCCACGGAGCTGATACATTTCTTGGATTGCCTGACTAATAGGCTTTGGATCCTGATACGGGCGCTCGCTGATAATGGCATCAAACGTATCGGCAATGGATGCGATTCGAGCGTACAGGTCAATTTCATCTTCTTCCAAACGATAGGGATACCCTGATCCGTCGTGATTCTCGTGGTGCTGAGCAACCAGTAGCGAAATCGTAGGGTCGTCTTCGCCCAGTTCTTCCAGGATTTCCAGCGAATAATTGACGTGCTGTTGCACGATTTCGGTTTCGAAAGGCTGTAGCTTGTCAGGTTTTGTCAGCAGCTCCTCTGGAATCTTCGACTTACCCAAATCGCAATAAAGGGCGCCACGTCCCAGTAGTTCCAGGTCGGATTTAGGGAGGCCGAGCTGGCGGCCAAGCGCGAGAGCCCATATAGAGGTGTTAATGCAATGCCTGAACGTATATTGATCTGCCTTGCCCAGGCGCGCCAGCCAAATCAACGCATCTGGGTTGCGCGAAATGCTGTTGACGACCTGGCGAACCGAACCGGTGATTTGATCTGGTTCAATGCGTTCGCCATTACGCAACTTCTCAAACGTGGATTCAATAACCTGCGATAGTTCGTGGAGAACTTCCTTGGCATGATGCCACTCATCTTCTATATCTGTTTCGTCTACGTAGTTGGTCGACCCTGCTGCCGCTTCATGATCATCTTCTGGCTCCAGTTCAAGTTTCATGGTGTTGAGCTGGGACCGGCTGTCCTTGCGATCAGACTTTGCATCAGCAGAGGCTATACTGACTACATTGTCCGTTGCATCTTTTTTAACGATGGGCTCGCTGTTTGCAAGCTCGTTGAGAACGCGGTCAATTTCAGGGTCCGACAGACACTTGTTTCTATCGATATAAACGTATTCGCATTCATCTTGAACGCTGGTGATAGTGTCTTGCGTATCGAGAGAAAATCCCTGGAACCAAAATGGGGAGTCCAGCCACGGTCGATCCAGCCTGGACACGTACATGCCCAGTTTTAGTCGATCCACAGGAACTTGAACTTCGTCTGCTTCCAACGTCTCCCGCCCACGTCTAAACAGTGTTATGGCGCTTTGAGTTTACCGAAATCACCAGCAAAGTGCTTTTGTAAACCGGGTTGACCCTCAAAGGTCAGCGCCACTTATCTTGCTATGGCTTAATTTACATTACCATTGTGCCTCTAAATGTCTGATTGAACAAGACTTATTCTAGAGTGCAATCGCTGCCAGACAGTGCGGTCAGTCGAGAAAGCGTATGGTTTCCCGAGCCAAACTCTGCCAGCGACGAGGCATATTGCATGGTGGTTGCGTCGCAACCGAACTGGAACTGCATGTTTCCCCAGGGCGTCAAGGTGACATTGTCTGGGTCAAAGTCGTCGCCAAACATACCGCCGGAAGTGATAAATGCCTCGTCGATAACCACGTTGCCATCCGCATCCACCGGACCTTGCCCAAATATCCAGGCTTGTTCTCCCTGATCATCAAAAGTAAACCAGTAAATTAGAACTTCACCATTGTCCAGTGATTGCACTACGAAGCCCTCACCGGCCCGCGCGGGATCGAACCATGATCCGCTAATCGCGGAGACAAGGCCGCTGCCCGTATCAGGCGCTCCGCATATCTGGCCAGCCAAATTGGTCAGGCGCAGCAACTCTTGTCTGCGTGTGGGAGCCTCGATTCGGTGGTCCATGCGGCCATCATCACAGCTACGAAAGACAAATCTGGCATCCCCTGCGTTGGAAAGCACCACGTCCGCAGGGTCAAAGGCATCCCCAAACTGTGCGCCTTGTGCCTTCAGCATCTCGTCAAAAATCAAACGGTTGCCAGCGACGACTCCAGTGCCAATAAACCAGCGCTGATTGCCTGCTTCGTCGTAGGTGAACCAATAGACGACAGCACGCTGATCTTCCAGGATCTCGATCAGAAACCCTTCGCCGCTATGCTCGAGATCAAACCATGCTGCGCTGGTACCGGGTTCAATCAGAAAGGCAAGATCTTGTTCAGTAGCGGGCGCTAGTTCAAAACTGACGGTCTGGTCTGTACCACCAAAAATTCCCTGAATGCCATTAGAATTTTCATACCCGCTCCAAACGCCATCAATCCAATCCACGACTGTTGCCGGGTTGGCATCAATGAGTTGACCGACCATGTCCTCAACATCTATTTGCATGGTGACCTGTTTTGTTTCGTCGACCGCGTCAGCTGCGTAATTGATGCGCAAGCGATTGCTGTCTGCCCGGTAGTTTAGGTAGCCATTTGGTGCGCTGGCCGAATCGAGCAACCATGTATTTTCAGGCATAGATGCGGAAACTGGGTCACCCTGGCTGTCACGGTGCGTGATCGTTAGCTCATTAACAACTGGAGACTGTCCCGGGAGTGGCGTCGTTTCGCCGTCTGTGATCCAGCGCATTGGCTTATCAAAGGCCACCCATACGTCATACTCTTTTCCGGCTATTACTGGTTGCAATTGATCAACGAATTGATTGCGAGAATCAGTGCCAACTGCATCCCAGGTATGTTCAAATACCAGCGCGTGTGTTTCGGGGTCGTAGAATCTAATCGAATGCAAGGAAGGCGGCCCAGCCTGTGCGTAAAATGCGATTGAAAATGCATCAGCCAAAGTACTTCGAACCCGGTCAATCTCTGATTCTGGCAGAATGAAGCCGTCATGCGCATTGCTGCCGAAGCCTCCATAATCGGAGCCTCCTCCAAGCGGTTCAACTTCTAGAGTGAATGCAGGAATTTGATAAGTGACGCCAAAATACTCATCGGTTGAGCCACCCACACCGATCGCTTGGCACTCCGCTGCGTTGTAGTTATAGAATCGACCGCCTGGAATGCTGCCCAGGTAAGTGCGCCAATCGGAGACGAGAGAATTTCGCAGGGAATTGCTGGCTTGTGTGCGGTAGCCCACACAGAATATGACGCGACCAAATGAATGAATGTCCGTGTAAAATCGCAAGCGCTCAGGGGGGCCGATTTCTGATGCCGCGACCATTGCCTGTGTTTCGGGTTCAGAGTGTGGAAACTCACCGCGATAGCGAAGCCGGGTCTCGTCATCAAAACTTCTGCTCGGATTGAGACCAAAGTTTGGTGGATTATTACGGTTTAGATCTACACCAAGCAAATGATCGTTGGCTGTTTGCAAATCCTCATCAACGTCGCGCATGTTCTTGCGCCGCATTCTACCGTCACGGGGCCAATCTACAGACACTGCGTCGGTGCCAATATAGTTCCCACGCGGAAAGCGCTGGGTTTGCAGCAGACCGTCGACATTTAATACCGGCGTAATGATGACGTTTACGTTGTCACGCAGGTAACTGCCAATGTAATTGTCTTCGCGGATGGTGTCCAAGTACTCCATGGTCGCGGTAGACGTTTCTGGTGACTGCCATTCTCGCGCATGGATGCCGCCTTGGACCATCATGGCGCTTTCCTGCGCGCCATAGCGAGTAAGGCTATTGGTATCACCCAACTGATAAGACCAGATGGGCCGACCTGAAAAAGTTGCACCAACCTCAAAGCCCTGAATGTCCTCACTTTGGGCATCCATTGTCTGGTGTTTGCTATGCAAGCCTGCATAGGAACGAAAACCATCAAAGGGCTCGGTCACATTTTGCGGTATTGGTACCGGATAGCCCAAGCCAAA
>CAZVYE010000041.1:0-22169 GCA_964630895.1 uncultured Gammaproteobacteria bacterium
CAGGGGGTCAATTTTACGTGCGCGTAAAGGGGTCAAAATTAAATGCGTGTTGACACCTGGGTAGTTGGGTATCCAGAAGCAACATTCTGAGCATCAGCGTCAGCTGAGTATTCGCATGTCTGAGATTCGGGTAATTGCTCAGAGATCTACAGCGATCGGGCTATTCCGCAGAATTTGCCACAAAGGTTGCCGTTGAATAGAACCGAAATAGCGCGGCTATCAGCCTATCGCGCTTGATCTTGCGTTACAAAGGTTGCCTGTCTATGATGGGGTTGTTCTAATGAAGAGATTTGCTTGGACAATCCATTTGTATTCTTGTAAACAACCGTCCCGTTCAAAAACCACAATCTAGACAGGCACAAAATAGGAGCAAATCTCCGACAGTCCCAGGCGAAGATTTCTGATTCTGTGAGGGGTTGGCAAGGGGGATGTGCTGAACTGCCTATTTTCAGTTCTGTCGGTGTGCCAAGCATCATACGAATGCTCTAGCGGTTGCAAAACCTACTTCGTCATATCGACGGCCAGCAAGTCAACGGCGGTCGACAATATCTGCAAATTATCTGAAATGCGCTGTGTCGGGGTTAGGTTTGTGGTAGCTTGCGGGGATTCTGTATGAGTTGGGTTTTGAAGATGTTCTCGAGATTCATGGTTTTTCTGGTAGTAATGCTTTTATCGCTTGGTGACAGTGTAGCTGCCGAGCAGCCGATTTCGTTGTCGATTCAATACCAAGCGGGACATTTGAAAGACGCTTACCAGATAGCAGTTCCTCAAATCGATGCTCAAACGCAGCTGCGAAAGTCTCTGGAGGAGTCCAATAAAGCAGCGCCAGTTCGGTTCGCAATTCCCACTGTGGTTGAGATTACTCCGAAGAACCACGGGGAATGGACCCCCGTAGTTGGCGGTCAGTTGTGGCGCCTTGGTATCTCTGCGCCAGGTGCTACCGATACGAATTTCGGCTTTGAAAAGTTTTACCTTCCTGACGGAGCACAGTTTCAATTTGTAGGACATTCTAAGACGTACGGAGACTACGTCGCCGGGCCATACACTAACGCGGATCGGATGCCAGATGGGCAGTTCTGGTCTCCGCCGGTGCCGGGCGGTGACATCACTCTAGAGCTGTTCGTTCCAGAAGAATCTACTGGTCGCTTTCAGATAGAGCTCATCCAGGTTGCTTCTGGCTTCCGTGATCTATTCAAGCGCGCTGGGGGTCCTGGATTCGCTAAGCAAGGTGCATGCAACAACGATGTTGTTTGCCCTGAGGGAGATCCGTGGCGTGATCAAATTCGCAGTGTTGCCGCCTATACGGTTGGTGGTACTGACACCTGCACAGGCACCTTAATTATGGATGCGGAGAGTAGTTTTACTCCCTATTTTCTGACCGCGTTCCACTGCGGGTTGGATGCTGGTAATGCGGGCTCTGTGGTAACGATCTGGAATTACGAGTCGGCTATGTGTGGTGATCTTTCTGGCGGCAGTCGCATGCAGACCGTGTCCGGTGCAACCTTTCGCGCCAGTCGCCAAGATGTGGATATGGCGCTCATTGAATTGGCCAGTACACCGCCAGATGAATTCAACGTATTTTGGTCAGGATGGGATAGAACGGACGTTGCTCCCAGCGGTAGTGTTGGTATCCATCACCCGAACGTGGATGAAAAGGCGATCAGTTTTAATACAGACACGCTAACCAAGGTATCCAGTTGTATCGTAGGCGGCACCGTCGATACGCACTGGCAGGTCAATAATTGGGAAGACGGAACCACCGAGCCCGGTTCCTCAGGTTCAGGAATTTGGGACCCTAACAACCAGTTATTGGTAGGCTTTTTATCCGGTGGATCGGCAGCCTGCGGCAATAATCTAGAAGACTGTTACGGACGATTTGGTGTGGCGTGGACCGGCGGTAGCTCAGATGCGCAGCGGCTACAGCCCTGGCTAGATCCGAACAACACGGGCGTAGACACGGTGATCGGCAGCGGCGGGTTGTTTGAGATTACGGCAATGCCCAGTAGTGAGGCAGTTTGTCAGGGTAGCGATGCATCGTTCGATTTGACCATTGAAGGTGACGCCGGTTTTACTGAGGCGATCACGCTCGCGCTGGATCAGACGCCGGCAGGGGCAAGCGCAGGTTTCGGAATGAACCCGGTTATGGTCGGTGACACCTCGACACTATTGATCTCCAACACAGGGTCTGCGAATGCTGGTGATTATGTGCTGGAAGTTACTGGAACTGCCGCGTCAGGCGCTAGTTCTGTGACGATGGACCTGGTGATCAACGGTCAGTTGGCGTCCGCGCCAACGTTGCAGCAGCCGATAAATACAGCCGGTGATGTCTCGCTATCGCCGCAGTTTCAGTGGACGAATGACCCTGACGCAGTGAGTTATCAAATTCAGGTCGCTACAGACGCGAGTTTTACCAACGTAGTTATTGACTCAAACGTTAGTACCAATCTTTTTCAAGCTATGACCGCGTTAGAACGCGATACGACGTACTTCTGGCGTGTGCGCGCGATCAATGGATGTGGTGAGTCAGAATGGTCAATGGTCTTTTCTTTCCTGACAGTTAATGAATTCTGTGTCTCTCCAGCTATAGCCATTCCGGACAATTCAGCCGAAGGTTTAAACAGCGATTTTGTCGTCAACGAGGCCCAAAACGTGAACGACCTGAATATGGCTATTACCATCGATCACACTTATGTGGGCGACTTGGCCTTACGACTTACGCATGTTGAATCAGGACGCACTGCTTTGCTCGTGGATAGGCCTGGCCTTCCCGACATCGGGACTTTTGGTTGTGACGGAGATAATATCGATGCAACGTTCGATGACGAGGGTACCCAAGCAGCCGAGGATACCTGCAGCACGGAACCTTCGGAAGATGCAATCACCGGAAACGTTATTCCTACCGAGGCTATGAGCGTGTTCGACGGTTTCCCCCTGAGTGGTACGTGGCGACTCAGCGTATCGGACAATGCCAATTTGGATACGGGAACGCTTATCTCATGGTGCCTCGAGCCTGAGCTGGAACCGATTGGAACAGCACCAGCAATTACGTCCGACAGTTTCCAGATCATTGGCATGCCGCAGGCGAATCAGATTGTTGGTCAGGTGATTGCAACAGACGTTGACGACGATATCCTGGCTAGTGGCGGCTACAGCATCATTGCTGGTGACGACGACAATGCGTTCAGTATTGATGATGTTGGTGTGCTGCGTGTTGCGCAGCCCAGTCTGATCAACAGTGACTTCTCGCTCACTATTCAGGTAGAAGATGAAACAGGTCTGACTGACAGTGCCATATTTCTGATCACGCTTGAGACGGATGCTATTTTTAAAGACGGTTATGAAGTGCAGTAACAAAACGCTTCGCTTCGACTAAATGATAGCACCTACCGGGCCCTTGATCGGGCCCGTAAGGCTCTTGATAGATAGGAGCAGAATAGGAGCAAATCCCCGATACGCTAAAGCGGGAATTTCTGTTTAGTTTTAACGTACCAAATGTCAGTTCACCACCAAAAAGAGAGCAAATTCACGCCCGTCACAGTTGTTCTTGCGCTACAAATGCCGCATGTCCAGAGTGAGCCTTACAGAATGGGGCGCTCCGAAATAGTAAGTTCCAATCAAAATTATTGTTGGGGTAAGAATCCGATGGTGTTGGGCGACTTATTATGGACTTAGATGATCAGGTCTCTTTCGTAAGACGTTTTCCCTCTGGGGACGCGCAAGAACGAAGCTCACTTCAGTACTTTCTCGGAGACCTACTGTTGTACTTGCCGACCAAGAAGCTTCCACCATTATTTATTCTGAATCAGTATCTATCGAGGGGTATTGTAGACTGGGGAATGAGTGGTGGCCTAATGTGGGAAAAATTTGCGCTCAGTAAAGAACTATATTCCGAACTGTTAGAGAGACTTCATCAAGTTCCGGAAGCTCTTCCGTCCTGGGTTAAAGATGAGTTGACGTGGAGCGCCTGGTGTTTCCAGGATGCATATGGTCTCCCTTCTGATCAGTACTTGGCCCTCGAAAGAGAAGCAAGACTGCTGCGAAATGAGCTGGAGAAAGCACATTCTCGCGATGACGATGCGAAAATTGCTGATTGTGAAAATGCAATTCGCAAGAACTCTAAATCTATGTTTGAACTGGAAAAGGAGCACTTGGTTAAGCGCTCGCGGTAACAGCAACAACCCAGTTGGGACAGTCTAGTTTAGGACCAAATCTCAGACAGGTCCAAGCGGAATTTCTCATTCTCTACAGTGCTAGTAACAGCTGAATTCTTAACAACCACGGACGATATAAACAACGCTCGGACTCTGAATTTCTCAAATCACATTGGGTTGTTTCGAATACCCTCCGGCCTATAGCTCAAAAGATGACGCAAACACGTCGTCTTGTACCGTGATCTGAAATGACACGGTTGGGGAGCTGTTGTTTTCTGCTGCATCATCCATCAAGGTAACGTCCACATCGGCTGTGCCGGTTGCGCCTGCGGTGGTGGTGAATGTGAGAATCCCGGATTCGCTAATCGTTGGCGCCACGTCGAAAACCAATGATGGGCTGGCTGTGATTTGCAGTTGAAAAACCAGACTTTGGCCCGATTCGTTTTCTGGTCCTGCGCTTATATTGCTGGCCCAGGCGGTGGAGTAGGGGCCTGAATTGGGCCCGATGGTGATGTTTGGGCCAGGTTCGAAGCTTGGTGGGTCGTTGACTGACATTACCTGGATTGTCACCAGCGCCAGCGAAATAAACTCGCCGTCGGTAACCTCATAGCTGAAATCGGTTGTACCAAACTGATTTTCAGGGGGAACATAAACAAACGTTCCGTCCAGGTCCACATCGACTGTTCCACCCAGCGTCGCTGAGGTTGAGGGAAATGGATCCAGGTTGCTTGCAATTGCAAGTGTGTCGCCTTCCGGGTCTGAGTCATTTACCAGGAGACCGTCGTCGTCCGCTGAAGCGGTGCTCGTGCCATCAGCGTCACTGGCCATCAATATAGTGTCCTCGAGTATGGTGTAGTTGTCGTTAGTTGCTAACGGTTCTGAGTTGAATCTAGAACCAAACAGCAAATGTGCGGCGCCCTCTCCGGACGCGCCTATGACTAAATCGTCGGCACCGTCGGTGTCGAAATCTGCAGTGACCATGGCATAGCCGAATAGATCGTCATCTTCAACCATATCCAATATATCCGTGCTGTCCTGGTGCCAATACTGGACCCCCGTGGTAGACAAACCATTCTCGGATCCATAGGTTATGTAAACAGTCCCGGACGCAAAATAGTCGGTGCTTGAAATGGTTAGATCGTCCCAGGGAACGCTAATTGCCAGGTCATCAAAACCATCGCCACTGAAATCTCCCGCAGACAGTGCATAACCGAATTGGTCGTCGGCGCGCGGAGCAGAAGGGAAGTTTGCGCTGTTCATGCTCCATAGTTGATCGTTTGCGGCGAACAAACCGTCAGCGGTGCCATAAATGATTTCAACCGCGCCTGCCGCTACGCCGTCGATATCTTCTTTCGGCACGCCGATTGCAAGGTCGTGATAACCGTCGTTGTTGAAGTCACCCGATTCCAAGGTAGAACCAAAGTTGTCCCCTTGTTCGCAGATATCGTTGATGCTTGAAACGTTCTGATGCCAGAGCTGTACGCCGACAGCACTGGGTCCTGTTTCGCTTCCGTAGAGTACATGGACAGCCCCCGCTTGCGAGTTGCCGTCAACCGGTAGCCAGGGCTCGCCAATCGCGAGGTCATCGATGGAATCGTTATTGAAGTCTCCCGCGCCTAACGCCCAACCAAAACGCAGCAGCGAACTTCCCGGATCGGGGATGCCGTGCAGACCAGGTGCCAAATGTAAGATATTGTTGCTGGAAAGGCCTGTGGCGGAACCAAACAATACATACACCGAGCTGCTTTGTCCCGGTGCACCCATGGCCAGATCATCATAGGTGTCCCCATTAAAATTTCCCGCGACCACTGACCAACCAAGACGATCCTCTGGAAATTCGCTTCCTGAAGATCCCAAGCCAGCAAAATCCCATCGCTGGCTGTTGGTACCAGCTAGACCGGATGCATCGCTGTAAAGCACATAAACTGCCCCTTGCTGCAGTATAAACGGCTCGCCATTTTCATAGGGTGCCCCGATCGCGAGATCGTCAGTGCCATTACCGTCAAAATCACCGGAAGCCAAGGCATACCCAAAGCCAGCCGATTCGCCGACTAATCCACCGCCCGTATCGGTGTGCCACTCTTGCATATTGGTTTCGCTGGGGCCTGAAGATGTGCCGTACAGAATGCGGACGCGACCGCTATTAAATTCGTTTATGGCACCAATGGCTAGGTCGGGATATGGATCATCATTGAACAGTCCGGTTGCAAAGGCGCTATCAAAAATCTGCGTCCAGATTTGATTATTGTCAGCAACAATCTGGGCATTGCAGGTGAAGGAACTCAATGCAATTACACAGAGCAAAGCAGGAACAGATCGAGTTTTAGATTCTTTCTGTTTATATATTGCCGGCATTCTTGGCTCCTAGATAAACAGTGCAGCACTGCTGTGTGCGGAGAGTGTTGGATCAACTTAATTGCTTATCTAAAGGGCTTTGGCCCCTGAACATCTAAGCTCTCGTAGGCTTCTTGAATTATCGCCATGCCATCCTCAGGCAACAGATAACCGTCCCGCATCAGCGCGAGAGCCGAGCGTTGAACGCGAGATGCGTAAGAACCGCGGTTTGTATAAAGCGCTTGTAGTTCATCGTCCGAGAATGGGGTGAAGGTACCGCCATTTGCGAAGAAGATGCCTGGTCCACCGGCAAATCCAAAATCTACTCCGCCGTAAGTACCCAAAGGCGCACCGACTTGTTTTCCTCCCATTGTTAGCGTCGGCATATGTGGCATACGTACGCCGCCATCTGAAGTTCCGTCGCCATCCACATCCGCAGTGTATACAGCACCGCCACTCCAGGTAAGCAGCCCAGGGTCGCCTCGTCTATCAAGGAATTGAACTGGCGCATCGTTTGTCGGCAGAGCGCTCATCAGTCGACTCTCGGGAGGTGCGGCATTCTCGGCCACTTGTTCGTATAGCGCCCAGAATGTTGCTCGAACGCCGGGCCCAACAGAAACCGGGTTCTGCATGAACTCGATTCCCAGACTGTTTGCCAGGTCGGCAAAAATTGCTGCGAACGGCAGGAAGCCTGCGTCAATGTGCGCAAGACCCGCGTAGTCGTAAACACTGAGGCTCTCTGACGGTGTTCTCAGGGAACCGTCGCCGAACGCCAGCTGTATCTCGCTTTCCGTATTGAATGCGACCGTTGGCACGTGATCCGCTGGTGGTTCAGCGCAGTTCGCGTAGGCCCATGGGAAAGCATCGTCGGTAAGCGTTCGACATCGACCGCCAGCGACACCAAGATACAGACCGTCAAAGACCGGGCCGACTGTGCGCTGATTGCCACCTGAGGTGAGCATTTCCGCTAGCAGCTTGCCGGTTTGTGACCAGCCAAAACCCAACACATGCTGGACATCGCATGCGGGCGAAAAATTATCATCGCGCAGCATGTCTGCTGTTTGCGCCAGTACTTCCCAACCGTCCGTGCCGCGTTCGATCATGCCCGCTCCGGCTTCGTCGGTCACAAGCTTGTTCCACTGCACGGAGAGGTAGGTGAAACCGCTGCCTGTGCCACGACCTGCAATCAAATCGTCACCGAGAAATATCCGTCCCAGCGGCAAAACCAGATGGCCAAGTTCGTCCGTTGCAGGGAACTCGAAGAGCACGCTGTTGACGACATCGACAATAGCTGTCCCATTGCAATTTTCGATTGGGATCAGGGCCTGTGCAGACACATCGAAAAAACCGAGGGTTCCGTCTGAGCGTTCAAAAGATCCAACTACCGACCCAATTGCGGATTGGTATTGCGTCCCGTTTAGCTCTAGTTGCTCTATTGCAGAGGGTACAAACGTAGCACCGGTGGATTGTGATGCGACGAGCAACCACAAGAGGATAACCAATGTAATGGTGTGTGGGATGCTGTTCATAAGATTTCTCCTGAATGCCTACCTTTGCGGCGAGGCTAAGAAACCCTGTGGAAACGTTTCGCCAGCCACGTCGTACTGGCCGACCACGGTTCCCGAGTTGGTAATGTCCTGGAGAAAGGTTGAAAAAGCGCCCGGAAATTCCAGCAGATTATCTTCCTGGATCGTGAGGTGTTGACATGGCGTCGAGTCAATATTGATTACGAAGCCACGTGTTTTGCCAGTGTCGGGGTCCAGCACGTTACCTGCGACAGTGCCTGAGTCCGTGATGCCACGCGCAGTGGTGGGTCCGCCGTTTACCGTGAAAAACTGGACCGCGCCGTCAGCGCTTCGAACCCATGCGTATCGAACCAGTCCATTGCCAGTAGATGGCGCTCCCGGATCACAAGGGTCGTTCTCAGCGAAAAATATGGCGTTACCGACAATATCGCCGGACGCGTTTATGCCCTGGGCAAGGGTAAACAGGCTGGGTACAAGATCGGTAAACTCGCCGGTAGACGGGTCATAAAGGAACGCAGCCAGAAATTCATTGGGGACACTGGAATCGCGTATCCCGGTTATGATTTCCCGATTACCTATTGCTCTTGCGGTGGTGTTAGTAACTGCTGCCGGATGGTCGAAAATATGCGCGTTACCTTGTTTGTCTAGCAACAGGCCGCTGCGAATCATGGTTGTACCGTCCTCAATGGCACCGGCCATGCTGCTGCTGTTGTTGATGCCAAGGATTGCGGTGTTATCAAAGCCAGCTACGTCATCGACAATGTCAAAGTCATCATTCCTGACATCATAGATAAACGGTATACCACCAGGTAACGCATTGCCTACGATCTGACCACGTTCGTTGATACCAAAAACCTGCGCACCGTCTGATCCAGGTACCTGGATCGTCGAGTAGTCGTAGGCGTCCTGCGCCAGCGTTAAGCTGGGCAGCGTCAGGAAGCCGACAAGGATGGTGCTGATCGCTATTCGTAGCTTGAGAACGGTCATGTTGGTAATCCTCTTTCAACACTTTTGGAGTGTTTGTCAGCATATAAACGGCGAGGACTTGCCACCATCGTCAAATATGATGATTTTCTATTTGGCTATCGGAGTTCACAGCAAAGCCTTGCCATTGGAGACTAGAATGGGCTTATGAAATGTCTTTCCCTCCACAAACCGACTTGATGATGGCGCACTCGTCTCTAGTGGGAAGAGCGGCCGAGCTGGCAGAGTTTGACGGTGCGCTTGCACGCATAGAGTCTGGGCGTGGTCAGGTGATGGCGATTACCGGTGAGGCGGGGATAGGTAAAACCAGGCTCCTGGCTGATCTGGCAGATCGTGCGGGAAATCAGAGTAATTTGGTTTTGTGGAGCCAGATGTTAGAAACCCCCGGCGCACCGCCATATTCGCTTTGGATTCCGGTTCTTAGAAAATGTGTCCAGGGACTGGACGAGAGTACGTTTTCGAAAAAATTTGGTGATATCCGTCTCGAGCTGTCAGTGGTCCTGCCAGAGCTTGGCCGGGGTTCTAAAGCGCCAGTAGTTGATGAAACATCGCCGGGCTCTGATCACTATCGACTATTCGATGCCGTGTCCCGCGTTTTACTGCATCAAGTAGAACGACATCACCTGGTATTGCTGCTGGATAATTTACAGATTGCAGATCAATCGTCGTTGGCTTTGCTGCGGTACTTCTGCCAACAAATACCGAATGCCCCGGTGTTGGTGGCTCTAGCCTGTCGTGATTCCGACTTAAGCCGGAACAGCCCGGTCAAGTCCACCCTTCGCGCCCTGTCTACTGGGGCAGCATTCACCAAACTGGTATTATCAGGTATTTCCAAAGATGATGTGGCAGAAATGTTGCTCCGCCAGGTTGGGCAGTTGCCTTCAGAAAGCGTAATTGTTTCGGTCTATCAGCAGAGCGGAGGCAACCCGTTATTTGTGTCAGAAGTGGGGGCCATGCTTGCCCAGCAACCGTCTGGTTCGCTCGAAAGTGGCGCCAATTTGCACTTTCACATACCGGATAGTTTGACGGAGGTTATCTCCGCGCGGTTGGAATCGCTGCCAGCATCTACTTTTAAGATGCTGGAAATCGCTGCTGTATTGGGCCGAGAGTTTGATGTGGCATTGCTCTGCGCTATTTCTGGAAAACGGCTTGATCACGTGCATTCCCAGCTCAAGGATGCCGAAGCCGAGGGCGTAATCTCTTCAACTGGCCTGAGCCGATATCAGTTTTATCACGTTCTGTATCGCGAGTTTCTCTACGGGGAGCTTAGTGCCGCGACACGGGCTTACTGGCACTTGAAGGCCGGTGAGTATCTCGAGGTGCAGTACCAGGATGGAAAATTGGTGAGTCTGGCGCAGCTTGCGTACCACTTTTTCGAGGCTACGCCAGCAAGCGATCCAGGCCAAACAGCAGATTACTGCGTGCAGGCTGCAGGAGCAGCGATTGCGGGGCGGGCTTACAGTGAGGCCACAGTACTATACGAGCGTGCTCTGCAGGTCCTGGAGTTTGAGTCGGAATCCAACTCGAGCCGTCGATTTGAAATACAGATTGCGATGGGTAAATCGCAATATCAGTCTGGACAGTTGAACGCTGCGACGCATTCGATGCTAAAGGCAGCACTGCTGGCGCACCATTTGCGCTGGTGGAACCGGTTGGCCGAGGCCTTGATTGCCTTCCAGAGTTATTGTCAGCAGTCTGGCCTGCGTCATGTTGTCTCGGTGCCTTTGCATAAAATACTGCAAAAACACCTGCCGCCGGATGAGACAACGCTGCACGCTCGAGTTAGTGCGTCATTGGCGAACGCCTATCGCATGGCGGCGAAGCCGGAGCTCGCGAAAGACAGTTTTCAACAAGGGGTGAAATTGGCGCGCGAAAGCGGCGATCCAAACGTACTGCTGACATGTTTGATCAAAGGTGCATGGGTAGTAGGGCGCGATCGGCATGGGGCAGAAAAAGGATTGGCCATAGCCGAAGAGTCTTTGCAATTGGCCAAGCAGTTGAGAAAGCCGAAACTGATAGTCGATGCATTGACCGATATTCTGTTTCAGCTTTCAGATCTTGGACGCATAGATGAGTTGGCTCTCACCCTGACCGAGTTGCGCCAACAGGCGGAACAAGAGCATTTGGTCCACTTCCTGGCAATACATAAGGGATTTGAAGCTGCAATTGCCATTCTCAGGGGCCGTTGGACAGACGCCATACGTCTTGCCCAGTCCGGATTGAGCCAGACTCCTGTGCGCGGCGTATTTGGTCTCGAAGGACGTTATGCATTTCAAATGTTTGCCATTAAAAAGGCGCAGGGTTCGCTGGATGAAGTGGCGGACCAGGTAAAGCGAATGATTGAAGAGAACCCGGACGCTGAACTGTGGCTGCCGGGGCAGATTTTACTGCATTGTGAGGTTGGGCAAGAGAGCCTTGCGCGTGCTGCGCTGGAACGATTGGGAGATCTTGATCAGTTGCCTCGCGACGACCTTTACACCATCGCGCTGATCTACCTGGCTGAATCCTGCGCAAAGCTACAAGACGTCTCTCGTTGCCAACGATTATACGAATTGCTGCTTCCTTACCGCGGATTGAATGCCAGTCTGGGAGGCACGATTATGGTTGGCGCGGTGTCTGGCTATTTGGCTATTCTGGCGGTAACTAACGGTGAAGGAGATGCGGCGAGGGCACTTTTCGAGGAAGCCATGGCAATGAACGAAGCAATGGGTGCTGCGCCAGCACTGGCCCAGTTTGCCGTTGAATTCGCTCGATTTCTGTTTGCCAGTGATGACAGCCAGGATCACGCCAGGGCGCGCCAACTACTGGCGCGAGCACGCACGATTGCAAACAAATACGAACTAGGGGCGGTGCGTGAGGCATTGCGTTCGGTCTCAGAAACATCGCAAGAAGATGAATTGACCAGCCGAGAAGTTGAAGTGCTTAAGTTGGTGGCGGGTGGCCGCTCCAACAAGGAAATTTCCGAGTCGTTGCACATCAGTCACAGCACGGTGGCCACTCACATACGACATATATTGCAGAAGACCGGTACCAAGAATCGAACCGAAGCAGCAGAACATGCCCGGCAAGCGCACCTTTTGGGCGACCCTTGACAGGCAATACTTGGTGGGCCAGCGGGCGTAGATATCATCAATTTTGCGGATGGCAATTGTATGCAAAATGGCGCAGGGTATGGGATATTGCTTAACAATGGTCCGAAGCCGAGTGCCAATCACAGGAGATGCCACATGCCTTTATTCCTGGTCGAACGAAATTTTCCGGAGAAAGCGGACATTAGTGACGAAGAATTTCTTCAGATCAAGCAGGTCACGGACGAGCTGGGTCCGGACTGGGTGTTCACGTTTCTAAGTACCGATAAGAAGAAAGCCTATTGCCTTTATGAAGCGAAGGATCCTGATCAGCTGCGGGAGCACTCGCAAGTCATCGGAATTCCAGCCGACTCGATTATGGAAGTGAACCGCGCCTGGCCTATGGCTTCAGAATAATTCGCAATCGCGGGAACGTGGGAAAGCCGGGCAATTCACGGTAGCAGAAGATTGAAAAGCTAACACAGCGCACCCGAGCGGGCGCTGTATCGTTAGCTACGACATGATCCTGAGTATCTTTCATGCTGGGATTCAATTGCACTGGATTTTCGTTGGCGTAAAAGAGCGGGTGGAATCACATTCTGGTTGCCTCGCCATAACTACCATGTAGCCAGAGCGGACTGTTCTCTAAAACAATGTATAAAGGCGAAGTGCTAGACTCACATCTACACATATTCCATCAAGGCTGAGCCCATGTCCGACAACCGCAAACAGGCGGTCGATCGCCGCAGACGCCGTATCGTCGGTGCCATGAGTGGTGCTCTGGCGCTTTCTGGTTCTCTGCCACTGGGTAGTCTGGCCGCGAGTAAATCTGGATTTGATGTGGTGGTCGTTGGTGCCGGTGTTTTTGGTATTTGGACCGCCTGTATGCTGCAGCGCTCTGGATTGCGCGTGGCTGTTATTGATGCCGTCAGTCCGGCGCATAGCCGGGCGTCGTCAGGTGGAGAAAGCCGCGTGACCCGCTGTGGCTACGGCAGCAAGCAATTGTATTCGGAGTTGGCATTGCAATCATTACCTGAGTGGCGTGATTTATCCGAACGTGCCAGCCTGCCTTTGTTTCACGAGTTGGGCGTTTTGTGGTTGCACCAGGCACCGGATCAGTTGGTGGATGCCAGCGCTGAGACATTGGCCAAAATTGATGTTCCGTACAAGCTGATGTCGGCAGCAAAACTTCGCAAGCGTTATCCGGGGCTGCGCGTTGATGAAAACGACAGCGGCTTTTTCGAGCCCTGGGGCGGTGCGCTAATGGCGCGGCGGGCGGTGCAAACCTTAGCCGTGGAGCTAGCCGCTGCCGGCGTGACGTTTCTTTCCGGTGAAGTATTACCAGTGGTCGGCGAGAACGGCGTATTGCCCAAGGTGGGGACGAAACATGGTGAGACTGTGACGGCTGATCGTTTTGTATTTGCATGTGGGCCGTGGATGGACCAGGTAGTACCCGACGTGATGGCCGAGCGTTTGTTTGTCACGCGCCAGGAGGTATTTTTCTTTGGTGTAGACCACAACGCTCAGGCAGGCCTGCCGGTGTGGGCTGATTTGCCGTTTTACGGCATGCCTGGCCTGGAGGGGCAGGGTTTCAAAGTAGCCAACGATACACATGGTCCAGCGCTTTCTCCCGATCATGCCGAGCGCCGTGCAAGTGCTGAGGGTGAGGCGCAGGCCAGGGCATTCCTGGAAAAGCGCTTTCCCGGAATTGCCAATGCGCCCTTAGTTGGTAGCCGTGTCTGTCAATACGAAAACAGCTCCAACGGTGATTTTCTTATTGACCGCCATCCGGCGCTTGAGAATGTTTGGTTGGTTGGCTGCGGTTCAGGTCACGGTTTCAAGCATGGCCCGGCAGTTGGCAAGCATGTAGCGGAATTGGTGCAGGGCAGGGCAGAACCGCTAGAGCCTTTCTTGCTGGCGAATAAGTCAAAGCAGCAAACGCGGTCTGTTCAATAACAGCTCTCAGTCGAAATTCCCTGGAACGGGTTAATTTCGGTCTCAACCGATATTGTCAGTCCGGTATTAGATCGCGCTTTCTCAATCGAATTTTCGCCCCATATATATCCAGTTGGAATTGCCCTGTTATGCCTGTAAGTCCCTCATTGCATTGATATAAATTAAGGTATTTTGTTACTAAGTCGACGTTTTGTGAACTGTTGCAAATCTTGCTGAAACGGAGGTGTTTTTACGACCGAATGGGCTGATGATAGCTGCTGGGTAATTTGAACGCTGGATACAAGGGAAAGGGCGACCATGGGAATATCTCGTAGACAAATGATGCAGCGGTCATCATTAGCGGTATTGGGGGGCGGCGTTGCCGCAAGTGCAGGCGCAGCCAATGCAAAAATGGCACAACTGGCACCAGAGTTAGAAGCAGCGCAAAAAAGTATTTTGATCGTGGATGAGCGGGCTCAGGATGCCTACAAGCGACGCGTAGTTGCAGCCGGCAAGCATTTACTTGATTCCGTTGGACGCCCTGATCAAGCGTTAAATAGTGACGAAGACACACTGCCTGGATTTGTCGGTAACTTTAGTAAGACTTTGCCACACAATTCGCTGGGAGAAGTCGAACCCAGCGCATACATGGCGATGGTGAATGCGCTAGAAACGAATGATTACAGCGGCGTACAGTTATCGTCACAAGCAGAACGCAAGCTGGCCAACCCGAGCGCCTTTAACGCCTTTGATATCCATGGATCCGACGCCCACTACACCCGCATCGATGCGTCTCCGTCATTGACTAGCGCGCATGCCGCCACCGAGATGATTGAGGTCTACTGGCAGGCACTAACAAGAGATGTGAAGTATTCCGACTACGATTCCAACCCTTTGATCGCAGACGCGGTCACTGACTTAAACGCTGCGAGCGTGCGCATTGGTCCATTGGTGGGAGGTAACGTAAATACGGACACCGTGTTCCGCGGCTCGACGTTTGGCGATATTGATGGGCCTTACATCAGTCAGCTCCTATATCAGCCGTTTAATTACGGAGCAGGTGTAATCGACCAGCGCTATGCTCAGCCCGTGGCCGGAAATGACTTCATGACGGACTTTAGCGAGTACCTGGCGATCCAGAATGGCGCGCTGCCGACCCGCTCGGATACGTTCTCTCAGGGTAATCGCTATATCCAGACGGCACGTGATTTGGCGAACTACGTACATAATGATGTCTTGTTTCAAGCCTACTACAACGCGGCAATGATACTGCTGGGTAAGGGCGGGAGCATATTGAAAGACGAAAATCCATTCCGGGATAGTGTTGTAGAGGGTGGTTTTGTCACCTTTGGCGGGCCTGATGTGCTGAATATGGTAGCGCAGGCAGCTCGCATGGCGCTGACCGGCGCGTGGTATCAAAAATGGCTACAGCGCAAGCTGAGACCAGAAGCATTTGGTGCTCGTGTTGATGTCCAGCGCCGGGCACTGTCCGATTATGGAATTCATCCCGATCTTATGGCGAGCGAAGCGGTAGCTCGAACTGTCGGCAAGCAGGGTAATGCGCTGTTGTCGCAGGCTTTCCCGGAAGGTTCACCTACTCACCCAGCTTATCCAGCAGGTCATGCCTGCGTGGCAGGCGCATGCGCCACTGTTCTCAAAGCGTGGTTTAAGGAAGACGCGACGTTTACAGGTGCAAAGGTTCCGAGCAGCAACGGTATGAGCTTGATTGACTATGCCGGACCAGCGCTTACGGTAGGCGGAGAGATCAACAAACTGGCCAATAATATTTCCATCGGTCGCAACGCCGCGGGTGTTCACTACCGGACTGACGGCGAGCAGGGCATGCTGGCTGGAGAGCAACAGGCCATTGGTTTGCTCAAAGACTACAGCTTAAGTTACACCACAGCATTTGATGGGTTTACGTTGACCAAGTTTGATGGCACGCCAATACTCATCGCAAATGGTTCGGTTATTGAGCTCTAGGGGTTAGGCCAAAGGCCTAGAGCAGACACAAGTTGTTAGGGGGGTACGTCGCCCGGCTACAACAGCGTAGCTGGGCGATGTTTTTTCTAGCCTAGACCTTAAGGTTTGTCGCGGTTAGCTCTTGCAGTGCCAGTGTCTGGCATGCTTCCAGCATTTTCGGCTCTTTGCGGGCTTCGTGTTAACAACCACAATTTTGCGGTCATTATGTTCGTTCTCCAAAACTCGAACCGTCTTAACCGTTTGAACGTGACCATGTTTGTGTCCATGAGAATGGGCTGCACACCCTGATGTAAATGCAAAGCTGGTAACCAAAGTAATCAGAGCCAATTTGTGAATGCGGTGCATGTTCGTCCTCCTTATTGTTGGTGTTCAGTGTTCTAACGAAGCAGGAAGCTTTGGGTTGACGCGCCCCCCACGGCCCGTTTAAGTCCGGTTCATGTTTCTCTTAGATGTCCAATTGGGCCGTTGGGAAATTAACCGCGGTAAGAGACGAGACAAAGGAACGCAGAGGAGAACAAATGTGCGGACGAACGGTTTGTAGAAACCACGAAGTGATTGCGGCGACGCGCCAAACAGGTGAGGTGATATGACGTACTCTTCCGCCCAAAAACTGACGGAAGAGGATATGTAGTTTAGAACCGCGTCAGGGCTTTCCTACTACCAGGACCGTGACGTTGTCCGAGCCGCCGCCGTCCAGTGCGGCTAGAATAAGCTGATCAACCATTTCCTGTGGATCAATATCTTTCTTGAGAATGGTTGCAATATCTTCGTCGTCAACCTCTTCGGTAAGCCCATCGCTGCACAGCAGCAGATACTCGCCATCGGCAAGCGAACCCTCCACCGTATCAACGCGCAGGGTTTCCGGTTCGGTAACGCCCAAAGCTTGCGTGACGACATTACGGTGAGGATGTGTGCGAGCTTGTTCCGGGCTAATCGCCCCCTGGTCTACCAGCTCTTGCACATACGAGTGGTCCGAAGTGAGCTGATTAAGCTGGCCGTTCCAGTGATAGACCCGACTGTCACCAACCCATGCCACTTCATAATGGTTGTCCCTGACGACCGTAGCTACGAGTGTTGTGCCCATAGGCAGATCACTCTTGCGCTCTCGAGAGTGGGCAATAATTTTTGCCGCAGCGTCACGAATAGCGTCAGCTAACTTGCCGCCTTCCTGCACTTTAGCCACAACCGTATCCCGTGCAATTGCACTGGCAACCTCTCCCTGGTCATGGCCCCCCATGCCATCGGCAACGAGCCAAAGTCCAATCTCAGGATCAATCGTGTAAGTGTCTTCGTTATGATCACGCCGAAGTCCGACGTGCGTGCCGTGACCAAAGTGAATCATTCAGTAGCGGCTCCCTGGTTCCCCAACGTTGAGTTTATGTTTCCGCATTCTAGCGCGAAAAAGCCACGAGAGCGACGATTAGCGCGAAGGGACTTGTTTTGACACATAAAATGACATCTCAATTTGATGCATTGCGACACAACTGAAGGCGATGGAGGCTGCCTGTTCAGTCACTCCGCCATGGCAATTTGACTGGTTTGTGTGGTGCGCCAGTTGAGAATGTCGTAATAGCTCCGGATATTGGATACATAACGGACTGGCTCGCGGCCGCGAGCGTAACCGTAGCGCAAATCTTTATAGAAATCTGGGTTACTGAGTAGCGGTAATCGTTTGGCAACATCACGCCATTTGTCTGGATTACCACCCTGACTCTCGGTCAGAATGCGGGCATCTTCCAAATGTCCCCGGCCTACGTTGTAGGCTGCCAAAGCAAACCAGGTGCGGTCTGGCTCGCTGATGCGTTCAGGAATACGGGTTTTAACCCATTCCAGATAGCGTGCGCCACCCAAAATGCTTTGTTCGGGATCCAGGCGATTCTCTACCCCCATTTCGCCAGCCGTGACTTGGGTCAGCATCATGATGCCGCGCACACCCGTGGGTGAGGTTGCTTCACGATCCCAGCCTGACTCTTGGTACGCAATGGCCGCAAGCAAACGCCAGTCAAAGCCGGTTTCTTTGCCCGCATGTTCGAACAATGCTTGCAGCTTCGGTAGACGCGTTTGGATGTGGCGAATAAAGTAAAGGGAATTGATCTTGTCGTACGCCGCTACGTGAGAGTGATGTTTGGCGCGCAAATCGGCGAGCTTGCCGCTTTGTTCAATGTGCTGGAAAAACAGTGCAATTTCTTCTTGTAAGCTATCTGTACCTGTTGGCGGCATGACCCAGGCTATGGGCTGAGTCTCGCTGATGGAAAACGCTTCTGCAGTCTTTGGATAAAATCGCTTATGGATCGTATAAATATGGCTGTCGAGAATAGTGGCATCGATCTCTTCGTCCACCAGCGCTTCCAGCAGTGACTCTACGTCGTTGTCTTTCCATGTGTCCCACGTGAGATCCGGGTGGCTTTTCTTTAGCTCCGCCAGCGTTTCCGCATAGCTGGTGCCTTCGATGATGGCCACGTGCATATCTTTAAGGTCTTCGACGTCCCTGGGACGCTTGCGCCCAGCTTTGTAAATAACTTCCTGGGTGGCTTGCAAATAGGGTGGACCGAAAGACAGATGTTCGGCGCGGTCTTCGGTGACAGAAATATTGGCTGCTCCAATATCTACCTCGCCTGATTTGACCATCTCCAAAATGTCGCTAAAGCGATGCGCCGCTACAATTTTGAGTTCCACGTCCAGCCAGTTGGCAAACTGCTTGGCCAAATCATATTCG
The DNA here is from genome assembly GCA_964630895.1 of uncultured Gammaproteobacteria bacterium. Taxonomy (GTDB): domain Bacteria; phylum Pseudomonadota; class Gammaproteobacteria; order Xanthomonadales; family SZUA-38; genus CAZVYE01. The sequence continues at coordinate 18,698 of CAZVYE010000041.1, forward strand.
AAGCCCGTAAAACGGTTATTTAGCTGGTAATACGTCGCTGGATCATTGAGCGTCGCTACGGTGAGTCGCTCCTTTTTCAGGATTTGCTCCATCCTGTTCGCGGTAGCGTCACGATTGGGGTCAGGCGTATCCCAGTGCCATAACTTCATCAAAGCAAAGCCAAATACACCAACAAACAACAGTGTCCAAACCAAAGATCGTGGCTCAAAACCCAAACGGGTTGCCATCGACGGTGGTTCTTCCGCCTGCTTGCTATTGGTGATTTTTCGGTTGCTTTTACGCATATGCTCTTAGTGTCGCAATTAGCCAGAAGGTTTCAGTTCTGGCGTCTGAACGAACGTCATACTAATCCACTGTATGTTTACGGCTAGTGGGAAATCCTACCCAATTGCAGTAGGAAAATTCATGTGACTTTTGGCCTCTTGTCACCACGTTTGACACTCTTATAGATAGTAATTGCTTCTGTATCAAAGAGTTATGTGGAATCGCTATTTAAGCTTTTTGTACTGAGTTGGCGTAAATGAGTCCACTTGAATAACCGCATTGCGGCAAGCGTCTGCCGAAGCAATTACCTCTAGTTCGTCCTCGGTAATAATGCCTGCGTCTACTCCTGCTTGAGCCAAATCGATTCCAGGCGCAGGAGCCAAAGTTCCGCTGCGCACGGCATCTCGTAAACGCGTTTCTACCGAAATAGCGGCCACAGCCTTATCCAGGGCCGTTTCCAGGTCACCCAGACCTTCGTCTTCCGGACCAGGCACGAATATCTGCTCTGTCCACCGTTGTCTGGCCTCTTTATCTTCCAGCAGACTGCGGGCGACTTGTGCTCCGCTACGGTCAGATGGGGGTAAAAAGTGCGAGCCCAAGGGGAACACTACCAGTTTCATTATGGTGCGCCCCATCCAGCTTGGTAAGTTTTGGGCTATTCCTTCCAGTGCCGTTTGAATCTGATACAGGGCGTGCTCGCAGGTCCACTTTACTGCAGGCAAATCAGTCTGATCGTAGCCCTCGTCGTGGTAGCGCTTCAGGGCGGCGGAAGCGAGATATAACCAAGCAATGCAATCTGCCAGACGTCCAGAAATTTTTTCCCGTCGCTTCAGGCTTCCGCCCAGATTGAACATGCACCAGTCTGAGGTAAAGGAAAACGCAGCTGACATACGAGTAAGGTGTTGGTAGTAGCGTTCTACCTGGGGCTCGTCTGGTGTGCTGATCAGCGTTGAACTGGTAAACGCTCCCACGATAGAACGCGCGGCGTTGCCACAGACATGGTTAATGTGTCCTAACACGGCATCGGTTAATGCCACCTCGTCACCATCGGCAGCCGCTTTCATCTCGGTTTGAACATAAGGGTGGCAACGAATCGCGCCTTGTCCATAGATAATCATGGACCGAGTCAAGATGTTGGAACCTTCGACGGTGATGCCGATGGGCACCGCAGTGTAGGCTCGCGCGAGTATGTTGCGCGGGCCGCGCATGATGGCAGCGCCAGCCCTGATGTCCATGGCGTGGGTTACCGACGAGCGCATGCCTTCGGTTAGATAGGCTTTGACGATAGCGGAAATTACGCTGGGTTTGAGGCCTGTGTCCAATGCGCCGCAGGTGAGCTCTCTGGCAGCGTTCATAAAGTAAGCATGCGCGCCGATGCTGGCTAAAGGTTCCTCGACACCTTCAAAGCGACCAATTGGAGTATCGAATTGCTCTCGTACTGTGCCGTACGCTCCTACAACCCTTGCAGCAAGTTCAGCGGCGCCCACGGAAAGTGCGGGGAGAGAGATCGAGCGTCCTGCGGACAGCGATTCCATCAGCATGCGCCAACCGTCTCCAGCACGATCCAGGCCACCAATAATGGTGTCGATGGGCACCAGCACGTCTTCGCCCTCGGTAGGGCCATTTTGAAATGGCACGCCCATAGGATCATGCCGTCGGCCAATAGAAATCCCTTTGGTATCCCTGGGGATTAGTGCGCAGGTGATGCCCAGATCTTCCCGGTCACCGATCAAACCGTCTGGATCCTGCATGCGAAAGGCGAGTCCAATCAGCGTCGCAACTGGTGACAGAGTGATATAGCGCTTGCGCCAGTTGAGTTTAAGCATCAGTTGTTTCTTGCCGCCCACAGTACGTTCTACCACCACACCAGTGCTTTGTGTGGCTGCGGCGTCGCTGCCGGCCTCGGGTCCCGTTAGTGCGAAGCAGGGTATATGCTCGCCGCTTGCCAGTTTGGGCAAATACTCTGATTTTTGCTCATCGGTGCCGTAGTGCAATAGCAGTTCGGCAGGTCCCAAAGAGTTTGGCACCATCACCGTTACAGCTAGCGGAATACTGCGGCTGGCCAGTTTGCAGACCACTGCCGAGTGCGCCTGAGCTGAAAATCCTTTGCCGCCGTGCTCTGTTGGAATGATCATCCCGAAAAAGCCATGTTCGCGTAGGAAGTCCCAGGTTTCGTCCGTTAAGCCACGTCGCTGGTAAATGTCCCAATCATCAACGCTGCGGCATAAATCTTCGACGGGGCCCGACAAAAATGCTTCTTCGGCGTCACTAAGCTTGGGTATTTCAAACTCTAGCAGTTGGTCCCAGTCAGGATTGCCAGAAAACAGTTCGCCATCCCACCAGACATCCCCGGCTTCAAGCGCGATGCGTTCGGTCTTGCCCAGTCGCGGTAGTGCTTTGCCCATAAACCGCATCACTAAAGGCGCGACGAACTGATTGCGAATAGGTTCCACCGCAAACAGGGCAAATGCAGCAAGTCCCACGATAAGTAATAACCACCACCACAAGGATCCGGCATGGCCAATGAGCAATGCGCCAAAAAGAAAAATGCCAAGCGACACGGTCCACGCGTACAGGCCTCGATAGACGTGCAGAAGACCTAGAAGCGCAGCTACGGACAGCAAAATGATGAGCAGCATGGAGTTCCCTTTAACCGTGTTGACGTGAATACTCTAGTTTGAATCTTGTAGCGATTTCATGAACTTTAAGTCATGGACTATCGCGTCACTCAAAGATTATTGATTTTATGTGATGCGAGCCAGTGACTTCGTTGCTAATTGTGTTAATTGGGTTAGCCGATTAAACCGTAATCTAGTTGTCGTACAATTCATTCAAGAATTTCCTGTGGGAGCATGAATGCACAATTTTCATTGGTTGGCCCAGGCACTAGGATGTGTCGCGGCGGCCGTTATTGTTGTACCACTGTTTAAGCGGCTGGGTCTTGGCGCCATTCTTGGTTATCTGGCTGCCGGCATACTGGTTGGCCCATTTGCCTTTGGGCTCATCGCGGATTCAGAGCAGGCGCTCGGGTTTTCAGAGCTGGGCGTGGTCATGCTGCTGTTCGTAATCGGGCTTGAGTTAGAGCCAGAGCGACTGCGGGTATTTCGTAAAGTGCTATTGACCGCAGGTCCACTGCAATTTGGGCTTACTTGTATCGCGCTTGGAGTTATGCTTTGGTGGCTGGGAATGAACCCCACTGCAGCCCTGG
>CAZVYE010000042.1:0-2248 GCA_964630895.1 uncultured Gammaproteobacteria bacterium
ATGGGGACAGGATCATGAACCGAGACGAAATCATCAACGGCATGAAAGCCAAGTTAGACGAACTCAATGCCAAGTTGAAAGAGATGCAGGGAAGCATCAACGAAAAGTCAGCAGAAGCTCAGGCAAAATACAACGAAGAGGCCAAGAAAGTTCAGTCTAAAATTCGCGAAGGCGAAGCACGGCTGGCAGAACTTACTGCAGCATCTGAGGCAAAGTGGGACCAGCTACAAAGCGACGCTCAAACTGCGTGGAAAGCTGCACAAAATTCCTATAATTATTTTTTGTCACACTTCAAAAGCCAAAACGAACGCAAGGCCAACACCCAGGCAAAAAAATCCTGACGCTGGTCTGGTGTTGTCACCCCAAAAACAGTCCCCACGGCGGGTTGGCTCGCCTTGCGTGCAGTAACATAAGTTGACGATTAACGCGCCCGGAAATGCGTATACTCAAGCCAGAACTATAACTGCCGTGGGTACATTTTATATGTCGGCGAGACTTATTCTGGTAGCAATTACCGTTTTGGCATCTGCGTCTTCGAACGCCGCCAAGATTAAGATTGTGGATCAGGATGGCAATCCAGTTACTGGTGCTGCCATAGTCGCAACTCGGCCTGAAATCTTCGGCACCGAAATCAGTGCATCGGTAGAGATCGCCCAGGAAGATTATGAGTTCCGCCCCAAGTACACCATTGCCCATGTAAACCAACCGGTCCATTTTCCGAACCGGGATAGAGCCAAACATCATGTTTACTCTTTCTCTCCTGGCAATAGTTTTGAACTCAAGCTGTATGTCGGACTACCCGTGGAGCCTGTTGCGTTTTCTCAGGCAGGTATCGTTACGCTTGGATGTAATATCCATGACTGGATGAACGCCTATGTCTATGTGGTGGATGGACCCAGCGCAGAGTTGACTGACAACCTGGGTGAAGTTGCGCTGATTGACGCAATCCCAGTACCCGATAGTCTCACTGTAATGCATCCTCGCAAAGTGCGGGACTCCGCCAAATCTGCGACTATGGAAGGCGACGATCTGGTGCTAATGATCCAACTAGAACGGCCCGTGGCCAGACCACAAAAGCCCGAAACGTTGGAAAATTCTCTACAATCCTTTGTGGAACCGAACTCCGCACCGTGACCTTAGGCAAACGAATTCTGCTGGTATGCGTTGGCCTGCTGCTGGGCGCCCAAACCATTACGTTCGTTTTGGTTTTGTTTGCAACCCATGACAATGTAATAGCACAAGCCAGGGATCAACTTGGCGTCGCCAGCAATGTAACTTCCAACGATATTGAAAGTCGTTTGGAAAGGCTGGCAAACAGCGCCTCGGTACTGGTTGCTGATTTTGGGTTCAAGCAGGCGATTGCCAGCGGCGATACCGCTACCCAGCACTCAGTGCTCATCAATCATGGCAGGCGTATAGGTTCCGACCTGGCGCTCATTTACGACGAAAATCGTAGCGTCAGTGTAGCCGTGCTAGATCAGCTTATATTGGCAGAAACCCCTGATATTGAGATCGCCGACTTATTAGAAGAGGCAGACCAGATAGGTCGCAGTACTGCGGTGCGAGTGGTGCGAGATAAAGTCTTCCAAATTGTAGTTGCGCCGGTACTGGCGCCGGATCGCATCGCATGGACAGTACTGGGCTTTCGCATGGATTCGGCTCAGCTAAGCCAAATCGCCCAAATGACCGATGTGGCCGTATCTTTAGGCATCGTTTCTGGAGACGAACTATCTATCCAGGACACCACACTTGCGTCGTCAAAGGGTCTTGATGATGTGACTAAAACCATACTCGCGGGCAATCAAAGCATGGTTTTGGAACACCCCATAGAAAACACCAACTTCTTGACCGGCGCGTGGGAAATCTCAAGCGTTGAAAACAGCTCTGTACTACTAATATTGTCATCTTCGCTCGATGACGCTCTTGAGCCATTTGTTGCACTGCGGAATCAAATGTTAATCATCGTCGTCCTTACTACGCTCGCAAGTGCGGCGTTGGCATTTGGCCTCTCCCGAACCATCAGTTCTCCAATTAACAGGCTTGTCCAGGCTGCGAGACGATTAGGTCAGGGTCAATTTGTTGAGGAACTGGAGTCAGATTCACACAGTGAAGTTGGAGTGCTTGCCGGTACGTTTAATGACATGCGTAAAGGCATTGCAGAGCGAGAGAACAAGATTCGTTTTCAAGCACAACATGATTCGCTTACCGGCTTGGCAAATCGTGAAGTAGCACAACTAGAGCTGGAAGC
>CAZVYE010000042.1:2348-9697 GCA_964630895.1 uncultured Gammaproteobacteria bacterium
ACCTGTCGTCGACTGCACGAACGCTTGATCGAACCCTATGACGTAGGCGAAGCCAAGCTGCTAGTGAAGCTGGCAATGGGTCTTTCGATGTACCCGGATCACGGCAACGAGGCCGAGCAACTGGTTCGTCGGGCTGACATTGCCCTGTACAACGCAAAGACGCTGCGTCATGACATGGAAGTTTATGAAGTTGGCCAAGACGAGGACAGGCTCGAGAAACTTCAAATAATCAGCGACCTGCAAGAAGCCCTTCGGTCCGAATCACTCACCTTAAATTTTCAGCCAAAAATACACTTTGGCAAATCCGACGCTCTGCATGCGGAAGTGTTGTTGCGTTGGGAGCATCCACAGAAAGGATGGGTTTCTCCAGAGCGTTTTATCCCACTTGCCGAGCAAGCTGGATTGATCAGTGAAATCACTAATTGGGTTTTGGACCGCGCATGTGCCCAACTCTCGACGTGGCGTCAAAACGGCACAAACCTGCATCTGGCGATCAACCTGTCGGTCATCGATTTGATGGACCAAGAGCTGGACGCTCGCATTCGCCAAACGCTGGACACTCACAATATTCAAGCTGAGTGGTTGACGCTAGAAGTAACCGAAAGTGCCGCAATGCAAGACTTGACCATGGCGCTGGAGTCACTTGAAAAACTTCGCGCGCTGGGGCTGCGACTGGCGATTGACGATTTTGGTACGGGCCAGAGCTCGCTAGCCCAGATCAAGCGACTGCCGGTCAACGAGCTCAAGATTGACAAGAGCTTTGTCCAAAACCTCGAAGGCAGTGAAAATGATCAAGTCATTGTACGATCTGCCATTGAGCTGGGACACAACATGGGTATGACCGTCGTGGCCGAAGGCATTGAATCCGATGTAGGCAACGAATTACTGCGAGAAATGGCCTGTGATATGGGACAGGGATTTTGGATTAGCCGACCGTTGGCGATGGAACAGTTTAACGAATGGCTGCGAACAAACGGCGGCAAGCAGGTACAGTCTGCGTGAATCAGCAACGCCTTTTTCGGAATTATGGAATGCTACTGAGCATTCTTCCAATGCTCTGCATATTGTTGGCTAGCTGTAAAACTCAGACCGCAAGACCCACACTGTATGAGCAACTGGGTGCACAATCTGGTGTCGAAGAGATCGTAGATGCTTTCCTGGTCGAGCTTGCTAACGACAAACGTATCGTGCATTTTTTCGCCAAAACCAATGTTCCAAGGTTTCGACGCTTGCTTATTGAGCATTTTTGTGAGTTGAGCGACGGCCCATGCACCTACACTGGTGACAGTATGGCATTGGCTCACCGCGGCATGCAGATTGGGGACAACCATTTCAACGCGTTGGTGGAAGACCTCGTAGTTGCCATGGAAAAGACTGGCACACCTGTTCCGGCTCAGAACAAACTGCTTGCCTTGTTAGCCCCCATGTACTCTGAAATCATGGAAGTGCAAGATATCCAACCCTTACCTTGAATACAGAGCTCGACTTTCCCACCGAATTTCCCGCGGACCGATCGATTTTCAGGGTGCGTAATCTGTGCATGTCCTACGCAAAGGCTCAACGAAAGCGAACATTCGTTGCAACCTGCCCCGGCATGCCATAGCCTTAATCAAAATCAACAATACGGACGCCTATGACATCTATTCCAGCCACGCCAAAATTCATCATCCCACCGGACGAGGGCGTTGAAATCCAGGTTAATTCTTGCGCAATTTGCGATGATGGAAGCCGTATCGTTTTTGGGACCAGTGAAGAACGAGGCACGGGGTCATTTGCGGTAAAGTGCTACGACTCCGATGGAAATAAATTGTGGGAGCAGCCAGTAGACTGCGCCGAGGACAGCCAAGGAGTTTACTGGACCGCAATCAGTGGCGACGGAACCATAGTTGCTGCAGGGGGACAAACTGCCCACGATGGCGCCGGCTTTCTCATGGTCTGTCATGCGGATACTGGAGAAGAAATCCTCCCGCAAACGGCTACTACAAGCCGCGTTAATCAAGTTAGTTTGAGCCAGGATGGGAGCTGGCTGGTAGCGTGTTATGGCAAAGAAGTAGTGCTCTATATGCACGACCATAGCATCATCACAGGGAGCTACCGGTTGGTAGGACAGTACAGTTTTCCCGAGGGTGCATCCGTACAAAGCGCTGCAATATCTGCAAACAGTCTTCGAGCCATCGCGGGAGCCACAATTTACGATGATGAGGAATCATCCGACAGCACCCCTACTGGGGCGTTTGTGTCCATGAATATCTCTGAGTCCGGCTTTACCAATATTCAGAAGACTGACTTTGATGTTGGTGTATTACACACCGCAATAACTGCCGATGGCAGCGCATGGGGTGGTGGACTGCATACTGGTCAGTGCGTCTGTTTTCTGGACAATGCTGCGACAAGTCCTGCGTGGCGATACACGCCTGACCTGGCAGTAGAACTGGCATACGCATTTGCGATTTGTGGCTCAACTTCAGAGACAGTCCATGTCGCTTACGGCGTAAATTTGCCCGTAGGCGAAGATCCAGCTGCACCGCAGGGCGCAGTATTTAGTCTTATTTCCCAGTCCACAGGCTCTGGCTTCACACCTAAACAACAATGGGTGATGCCGACCACATATGGCGTTAATCCTGGCGTTTCTTTAGATAGCGCTGCCCAATATGTCACTGCTACGGACGGTAAGCCCGACACCAAGAACGAGAAAGTTGAAAGCCCGGGCAATTTCTACCTGTTCGATAATTCAAACGCATCTATTGCATGGTCGTATCCAACTTCGCTCATGAACTGGCCCATGATGATATCTGCAAATGGTCAGGCGATCGTCGGCGGTAGCGACAACGGTAACGTATACTACTGGGCGGCTGAATAGACTGACCATACATGAATGCCGTCACGCAATTTTTGAGTAACCTTCCACGCATTATTAAAGGCCTGCTGTTTGCTGCTGCGTGGGTGGGTGTGTGGGGACTTGGACACCTGGGTGAGTTTTCGGAACACGCTAGCATTTGGTATCCACCGGCGGCCATGACATTTGCGGCAATGGTGGTCGTAGGCTGGCGGGCGCTGCCCTATCTGGTCATCGCCAATCTCGGCGGAACCTGGTGGTCGTTTGATATCTATGAGGTGAGTGGGCCATGGCCAATGCTTGTCGGATTCGCGCTGGCCAATTCGGTCGCACATATTGGTTGTTACGGACTAGGTGCATCTACCCTGCGGCTTGTCGCCAGCCGAAAACATCACAGTCTGCCGATGATAGTTATCGCTTTTTTGATCATTGCCACCACTGCCTCAGCGATGGCCACCGTTGGCGTCATATCCAGCCTGGTGCTCTTCAATTTGTTGCCAGTGACGGAAGCAGCCCGCACAGCCATGGCCTTTTGGATTGGAGACTTCGTGGCGGTGGTCGTCCTGGGACCACTGGTGGCCGGCCTTTTGCTAAAACTGGTGAGACAACCGGGTTTTTGGATCGAACCCCTTGAGCAAGTGCGCAAAGATCACATCACAGCTTCGGTAACTATCAAGCTAGCGATCATCGCGATCGTAGTCATCGGTGCCATGCTGATCGCTGATAGATTTCAAACGGTAGAAGGTGTATTCCTGATATTTTTCATGCTCATCCCACAGATGTGGCTCACTTACACTGAATCGCCACTACGTACCGCGCTTAGTCTTGCGGCTATAAGTTTTTTGATCGTCCTTGGTCTGGCAGCTTGGAATCTATCCGTATTTGTCTTCGTCTATCAGTTTGCCATCGCCATAGTCGCAACAACTGCTTACTTTGGACTGGCAATACCGCTCCTGGTTAGCGACAACCAAAGACTGAGGCGTCGACTCCTGTTTGACCCGCTTACCGGTGCCGCATCAAGGAGCTTTCTGACCGAACAAGCACGCCTGGAATTACGCCGATCATCACCAACACAATCTAGCTGCCTTATCGTTATTGATCTGGATAACTTTAAAGAGATTAACGACAAATTTGGTCATCCGGTTGGTGACAAAGCATTAATCGCTTTGACCAAAACATTGCGTCACGGCACCCGCGGGACAGACATAGTCGCTCGTTTTGGCGGGGACGAATTTGTCGTTTTGCTCCCTGGGACAGATTTAAATCTGGCCAAAGAGATGCTCGCCAGTCTGCTTGGCGAGATCCGAGAAATAGCATCTATCAACGGTCATAGAATCACCTGCAGTGCTGGTTTAGCGGAAGCCAAGGCAGGTGAACAGTTCGAAGAATGGTTCCAGCGTGCGGACGATGCATTATTCAAAGCTAAGCGCGCCGGTCGAGACCAATGGCACTTAGCTAAACCCTCTCTATCTACGCAGGTCGCTTAGATATCTGTCAAACCAATGCCGATTCGGCCGTTTCAGGCTGAGACTTTTCAAGACACAACCCTTTTCCGAAGTATCAAATCGTCTGTAACCTTTTCGCTGGTGCGCGCGTCAAATAGATAACAGGGAGGCCTGCGGACACTCCGCGGCCAACAAAAAAAGAACATATCTGATGCTGTTTAACACACCGATCTTCTTTGTTTTTTTCGTCTTTTTTCTGGCCATCTACGGCCTGTTGCTCACCCGGAGTAAGCCGCGGGTTTACTTTATTCTGGTCGCGAGCCTGGTCTTTTATGGTGCCTGGAACTACAAATTTATTCCGCTGTTGGTGGGCAGCTCCATAATTGACTATTACCTGGCAATTGCCATTGGCAATGCCACCTCACAGCAGCGCAAAAAGTTATTTGTAACGCTGTCCATCGCGATGAACCTGGGCATTCTGGCATTGTTCAAGTATGCCGATTTTGCCCTGTTATCCGTGCAAGATTTCCTGCGCGTTTTTGGCGTTGAGGCGGGGCTTGGCTCGCTTTCCTGGGTGCTGCCGGTAGGAATTTCGTTTTACACCTTCCAAAGCCTTAGTTACACCATTGACGTGTATCGGGGTGACATGGAGCCAAAACGTGGCCTGGTCCACTTCACCACTGCGCTGGCGTTCTTTCCGCAATTGGTCGCCGGACCCATCTTACGTGCACGCCAGATACTTCCGCAGTTTCATAATCTCCCCATACCCACCTGGGAGGGTGCAAAGCACGGTTTCTTATTGATCACTTCTGGCCTGATCAAGAAGACCGCGGCGGATCTGCTGGCCATTCCCGCGGGCAAGCTATTTGAAGCCGACGCCTCCCTTAGCCTGCTGGAAACGTGGACAGGCGTACTTGCTTTTGCCGGTCAAATCTATGGCGACTTTGCTGGCTACACGGACATGGCCATTGGTATCGCTTTGTTATTGGGTTTTAAAATCCCTCCAAACTTTAGACTGCCCTACTTCGCCGTGTCCCCCGTTGATTTCTGGAGACGCTGGCACATTTCCCTATCCACCTGGCTGCGGGACTACCTGTACATCTCGCTAGGTGGAAAATATCAGCGACATCGCAACGTCATGATTACCATGTTATTGGGCGGACTGTGGCATGGAGCGGCCTGGACCTTTGTGGCCTGGGGTGCGTTTCATGGGGTCATCATCACGGCCACACATTATCTAGCCAACCTGAAGATCTTTGCTGGGTTTGTGGGGAGCTCCAGTCGCATCCTCACCATTCTCAAATGGGCACTGACGTTCTATCTGGTACTCCTGGGTTGGGTGCTCTTCCGTGCCAACAGCATTGAATCAGCGCTAACCATAATGGGAGATATGCACAGTTTCGCCGGATTGCCCGCAGCAGGCCCAGTGGCTCCCCTGGTTGCCATAACGGTATTGGTTACGGTAGTGCTCATGCATCTTTGGGATTGGTTTGTCATCGCCAAGGGCGAGGCATTTGAATCTAAGAAGTGGCTGTTCTGGCCCGTTCTAGTACTTATCAACGCGATCCTTTTACTAGTTGGAGAACCGAGTAATGAGTTCATCTATTTCCAGTTCTAATCCGGTGCAAGGGCAGCCTCAAAATCAAGCCCGGGAACAACGCAAGATTTTCTTGCGGATATTCCTTACCGTGCTTTTGGGAATGGGTGTCGCAATGGTGTTGGTCCGAGCATTCACGCTAACCATGGGCGCGGGTTCCCAATCATTACTTGGCCGAGTGCTAGAAGCGCAATCGGCGCTACCCCAGATACTGCAAGAAGAAGTCGATCTGGTTATGGTGTTCGGTTCGTCGATGGTCCAGGCAGGGTTTTCCCCACGCGAATTTGATCAATCCATGGCCGAACAGGGCCTGGAGGTCAAATCCTTTAATTTTGGATTTGGCGGATTAAATCCCTTGTTTCAGGATTACGTGTCACGGCGGATTGCGGAGGAATTTGAAAATAGCAATCGTCGACTGGCGCTTACAGTAATCGAATTCAATCCATTCCAGACCACCCACACTCGTCGCGAAGGTGCGGTCGCACTGGAAGAAGCCTACATTGCGCTGCTGGCCAGCGATAAAGAAATCTTCGAGATATTTCTAGACGATCCGGGTAAGGCGCTGCGCATGTGGCAAATACGCTATTTACGCGACGGCATTTCCGCTGAGATGGCCACCACCTTTCTGTGGGCCGAACCGTTCCAGGCACCTGCTGCCCAGTTGGATATTGAGGAAGACGAGGCGGTGGAGGAACGTCTGCGGGAACTATTCCCCCTGCTGGATGAACGTTTCGAAGCTGAATACCCCGACTACGATGGATCCGATTGGTATTACCCCTGGCAAGGCGGCGGCACTGTTGCGTCCGAGCGCGCACCCGAAACCTTGGAATTATTTGACGAATACTACGAGTTGATCACTGCAGAACATCGGATGGTGCGCGATCGCCAACGACGAATTGATCGTGCCGATATCGAGCAGCTGAGATTTGATCCAGAACTGGTCGAAGCCTTCATCAGAATCGTCAAGAATTTTCAAGAAATCTCGGATCATGTGGAGGTGATCATGCTTCCCAAAAACACGGACTGGATTAAGACCTCTCCCGAAGCCATACATCGTCAAGCAGAGGTCGTAGCTGAAATAAGCGAAGCTACAGGCATTTCCGTACGTGACTTTCAGGTTATCGACGCGGTAAGCAACGATATGTTTAGCGATACAACCCATCTGAACCGCTACTATGGTGCTTCGGCGTTTACCGAGTTTCTGGTGAATGAGTATGCACGCTTGTTACAAAAGCCCTAATCGACAACATTATCAGCTTCGCTTTGTTCGCCGACGATGGTTTTGAGCTACAGATAGCGTTCAAATATAGTAACCGTTTAAGCGTAGTGGCGGGGTGGGTACCAATGGCCAGAGTTCTGACAATCGTGGGCTGTGTTCTGTTAGGGGGTTGTGCTGCTACGCAGGTGCATCTATTCACCGAGTCTGTTCCTACTCATGAGTTAGAAATCGTTACTCAAAAACTGCGAGGGC
>CAZVYE010000042.1:9707-21804 GCA_964630895.1 uncultured Gammaproteobacteria bacterium
GGGTTACCAGGTCTACTTGAACGAACTAGAACCGCCGAACGTCAAGTATCCTACTCTTATATACAACCCAGCCCATCGGGACATCAACGATGTTGTACGGCTATCAGATTTGGTCAGCAGCCTGGGCTATCCAGAAATCAAGATGATTCCAGCTCACAGGGGTAACCATGTCTTTACCGGGTCCAACGTTGGGCTGTACTTGGGCTACCAGCCAACGCCACCAGAACTCTCACCCATTGCACAGTTAGCCAAGGAATTTACGGGAATCTGCGACGATGTGGATGCATATCTAAATCTAAACGAGAATGGCGGATATGAGTTGGAATGGATCGAATGGGATGAGGCAGATACCACGAGCATCAATGTCGGTTCGTGGCGGCTGGTTGACGACACCGTCAGCATTGCATTCGCCGGTCGCGAAACGCATTATGCGGTCGAAAAATCCACACGTGCCGATCTGCCCATCTCTAGCCAAACTACCAAGCTAATTGCAAACGATTCTGAAAACGCTCTGCGCGGCTGCAATTTTGTCTACACACAGGCCATTGAATAACCGCCCGCAAGAAGGCCCGCGCAGTCGCGCAATTTTCATCGCCCAAAGATAAAAGCGGTTCGACGCTAAAGGTCAAACCGCGACTGGCAAGCTGTTCCAATATTGCTTATTCAGAACGAAATCTGCATTCATTTGATCGGTCTAACCAATCAGACAGACCTACACGTCAAAATGTTGATGCAGACCTTCCCAATTTGTCGTCTTGTGGGCAGCTGTGCCAACCAGTTTGCAAAGGCATCAGATTGGCCATGATGATCACTCACAAGAACCTATCCCGAGTCATAAATCAATGCACCGGTTTTTCGTCGATCTTCTGGTATACCTTGATCGGGCTCATGCCGGGGCGTTCGGAAGTATCATCGGGCTACACGGTATCGCCACTTGGGTCTGCTCCCAGCAAAAAAGGGAGCAGTTATAAGCTCGCATTCACCATCAAATTAATCCGACAAATAGTATTCCACGGTGGATACCACTCTTACCTTTTTGATATGTGGGTTATTTTGGTCGCGGGCGCTGATACCAAATTGACCTTGTGAAGCGCGCTTGATCTTGCCCAACTGACTTTCTGAGTCGCTGGCAAACTTTTGCGCCACTTCGCGCGCTTTGCGGGTCGCCTCTTCGATCATTTCAGGCTTGACTTCATTCAACCTTGTGAACAGGTATTCTGGCTTTGCTCCATAGTTTCCGCCGGTGAAGACAATCCCTTGTTTGCCCAGTTCGGATAGCGACCCCATAACCGCTCGCACCGCGGTAATGTTCTCTGAATAGACTGTAACAACCTGATCAGCAGTAAAACGAAACTCAGGACGGCTTTGGCTATCGTAGTTGTGCGCCATCTTGTCCGTGATGGACGGCGCTGCCATCGATACTTCTTCTGCGGCGATGCCATTTGCCTGAAGATGCGTTCGAATTAACTCTGCGTTTTGATCAATCGCTCCATACAGCGACTCAAGATCATTCCCTGAAACGCTAAACTGGATCGGCCAGATGACAATATCTGCGGGAAACTCTCGTTCAGACAGGCCTTTGACTGTCACGCTGCGCTCTAGCTGTTTAAAGTCCAATGCCGCTTGGCCCAGCAAGTAACCCAGCGCACCCAATCCCAGTGCCAATAGCGCGCCTAGCACGAAAGCACCTGAAGTTGTTGTTTTGTTCATGTTATTTCTCAACCGTTCCTGACCACTCATGAATTCTCTGTTGGACGCCCTTGCAGGATTTTGGCCGACAAAAAGCCCAAACGAGTTCGCGTATTTATAGATTACGTATTTTTCGCCGTTTCCCGACCAAATCGATCTGCAGATCGATTCCTGGCGTATACCAGTCTAGCGCTTAACCGGGTTGTGCAAGGGATTTTCTGATGTCGATTTTATGACGGCAGTACATCGTTGCATTGCGCCTTTGAGAAACTCTTGTCATGTTTCACAGGCAAAGACGCCCTAAATTGTAATTTGCAGCAGGAACTCTTCGCCTCACCTCGGGTCGATTCGTTATGCATCTGTATTGGTATTGGCCGAGGAGGATTATTAGTGATGTTAAATGCCGTAGCGGCCATCGTAAATCTGCTCATTGCGTTCATTTGGTTCGCCTTCGGGCCGGGCTGTGGATCGAGTCCCCACAAGAAGAGCTACCAAATGGCCAACCGCCTGACCGAAGCTATTGCGGCATATCAAATTGACTGCGCTAAACCGCCCAAATCAATACGCCAACTAGTGTCAGACTCAGGCAACTGTGCGCATTGGCAAGGCCCATATGTTCGCGAGGGTCTCTTGCTGGATGCCTGGGGTGCACCATGGATTTTCGTCGCACCAACTCAAACCGATGCTGGCTACATACTTTCGTATGGCGAGGATCAAACTGCAGGTGGTGATGAGGTGGATACTGATATTATCGTGAGTCTACTGGAGCCTGCCTTACCCAAGTCCTTGGCGGCGCAAACCGTCTCCGCACAATAGGCACCGTTCAATCAGGGCTCTATATGCGAGGTTGCATAAGCGTAGTCTTTATCAAAATGCCGTATTAGCGCATCAAGCAACTTCAGGTTGAGTTCGTTACCAAAGTATTCATCCACGCCCAAAGCCACTGCGTTACGATGTTGGATTAGCGCCTCTTTGTCTCGCTCCAAGAATGCGATGGTCGCCAGCACATAGTCGTTCCAGCGCAGCGGCTGTTCTGAAAAGTCTTCTGTGTCTTTGAGAACCGAGCGCGCCGCGCTGATAGCGGCCTCAGAATCACCATCGGTCGCACGTAGCTGCGCCACGTGCCAGCGCAGAGAGTTTTCCGTTGCATGATTAGCAGCGATATATGCTTCTATGAGATCGGCTGCTTCTTTGTGACATCCCGCCTGCGCCAGTACACGGAACCCAGAACCTTGCGTCTGATCAAACGTTTGATAGTCCAGATTAAGGTCTGACTTGACGTGTTCCTGGTACAGCGTTGAACAGGACATCTGCTCCGCATTGCTCACGGTCGTGAACAGCAAAACTGCAAGAATTAAAAGATTTAAACGGACTTCAACTGCGATCTTAACCATATTCCCCACCAAACGTTTATCGCTTTGACACAAATGCCCTATGCCAACTTCAACACATACTGCTCATCCATAAACTGGATAACATCTCCAACTCTTAGTTTACAGCGCTTACGTGTTTCCACATTGCCGTTGACCCGGACCTGGCCATCGCTAATGAGCAACTTGGCTTCACCACCGCTTGCCACAATACCTTCAAATTTCAGTACTTTGTAAAGCTCCACTGGCTCTCGGTTGATTTCAATTTCTTGCATTTGGATTAGACCGTAGATAGAGAAAAGCAGTCAGTCTACCGAAGTCTTTGCCGGATTGGTCAAATGATCCGGATCATCCGAGCCTCGCGGTCTATTTTTCTCGACGTAATAGCGTCCAAATCAGATCTGACTTTGTATGCTCACCAAGCCACTTTTTGAACTCGAGAACTTTGGCAAAATCAGCATCACCCAGTTCGGCTTTGTAGCGAGATTCCACCTCTGCTGCGATTGCTTTACGTTTGATTGAGGTTTGCCAGGGCGCAGCAAGTATATTCGGCACCTGGTCGGTTAAATCCAGCCTATCCAGCAATTCCCACTCGCCGCCGTCCAGCCATACCACCCCACAGGACGCGCACAAATCCAATTTATTGTCTACGCCTTCTTTAATGCCGTACTTCACCATGAAGCTTTGACATTTTGGGCACGAAATAACTGCCTTTGAGTCCCTAGCTGCGTCTGCAGCCGCAGCATTCATATCCACCCTCGGCCGATTGACATCGCGCCACATTCGATATGACAAGAGCTCGATAAGATAGCCTCCACATCCGCCACAGCTGAGCGCAGGCAAGCCGTATTCCAATTTTCTGGGAAGTAGTGGATTGTTGGTGCAACTAGGGCATTTCAACGATATAGCTCCAATTGATATTGAGAAGTGCGGCTATGTGCAGCGTTTGTACCTGCTTGCTCGCACCGGCGTATATGCAGCCGCTCTAACTGGACCCGGCGGCGGGCAGCAGTTCCAGCTCGGCCTCAACCGCGTCCTCGAGGGTGCCGTCAATTCGCTGCTTGCGCAAATTCTCCAGCCTGGATCTTGCCTGTTGCAAATTCCCAGAATGACGCTCAATCTGGCCCAGTCGGAATTGCGCCCAAGGGACAAACTGATCCTCATCATCCGCATCTGCAAGAAACCGCTCCAAAGCGCTCCGGCCGTCATCCAAGTGTCGTCCCGTGGTCGCCGCGAGCTTACCCATCTGATAGTCCAAGCGAGCCTGCCGCTGCTCTGCTTGATCTTCGCTCTCCAACTTCGCAACGGCTTGTGCTCTTTCCAACATCAGCTTTGCTCGCTCATCCTGCTGATCTACCGCGGCCGTGACAGCCATAAATGCCGAACCCCAGTGAGCGGGATCTGCTTCGCTCGCTTGAACGATGAGGTCTAAACCTTCTTTGGGCTTTTCTTCAGCGAAAGCCATTTGACTCGCCGCTCGCAATCCCGCCGCCTTGTCTTGCTGCATCAGCATTTCGGCGTGTGCCTTGGCCTCCTCTTCGGAGCCGCCAACCACACCAGGGGCTTGTAACATAAAGGAAAACAGCGCTTCTCTTGCGGGGATGTGGCTTGGATCAATCTCCAGGGCCTGTTCCCATGCCGATTTAGCCGCTCTCGCAACAAATGGTTGGCGTATTGTCATGACGTCGAAAACCCGTGCGATTTCTGCCCGTCCTAGCCAGTAGTAGAGATCCGCGGACACAGGACCTTCATCAATGGCGTCTTCTATCTCATCCAGGACATCCGCAGCGTTGCCCTCCGCGATTTGTCGCTCAACAGACGAGAAATCCAGCGCATGGCTTGCGCTCGACAGGAGAAAGATCGCGAAGACAATCAACTTAGGCAAAATGGTTTTCAAAGGTACTTCCCGGTTTTGATAAAGGGCCAGAGTTTACAGCTTTTGCGTTAAGGCAGCCTTAATGCGCTGAATGTTCCAAAGCTGAATTACCCTAATAATTTATAAAAACATCACCCAGATGGACCGATTCAAAACATGGTATTGGTGTTTTTGGGATTATCAGGGATGGCCTGTATAACATCCCAATGCTCCACGATCTTGTTACCCTCCACCCGAAATATGTCGATGATGGCATCACCGTTTGGTCCTGGCCATCCGTAGTTTTTTACATGCAGAACCACTAAATCGTCTTCGGCGATCACTCGTACGATTTCTCCAGCTGGCGGGGCCCCTGCTTCGCGCGCAGGAAAACTTTCTACCAACTCGCGCAATGCTTCCTTCCCGTCCGGTAAATTCGGGTTGTGCTGTATATAAACATCGCCAATGTATTTGTCGATCGCTTCGGCATTTGCATGCAAAAGCACCTCGCTATAAAAGTCGACCACCAGTTGCTTGTTTGCATCCAAGTTACCGGCTTCCACGATGTTTAACGCACCGACTGCGAAAATAAATATTGTCATCCAAAAACGTTGCATAAATACCTTTGCCTGTTTGCCGAATAAAACGGCCAATTGTCGTGCCACAATCCGCACCAGGGTGAGTCTGCAAAAACACCAGCCTACCTATGCTCTGATTGCAATGAATATACCTGGGACTAATACCCGCAGAAAAAGACTCCCACGAGGGATGGTCATGCTAGCGAACCGACGCCGGCAGCATGTGCTTCGTATTGATCAAATATCGGTGATGCCGCAAAAATGCGCACTGCAACTACTTTAACCCGCTGAGTTTGCAAACGGGCAGAATGCGACCAGCCTACTGTTCACCATCGCTCAGGCTACATGTGGCCCATTTAAGCTATGCATAAGAGGATAGACGCCCATTCTTCATAGCGCTTTCCGCTCTTCCCTGGTCAAAATCGTCGGCGCAACTATTAGACTTCCAGACTCGTCAAAAAACTCTGACTCGAGATATCGTCCCCTAAAACGTGCCGACAAAATAATGACTGCAAATCGCCAGAACACTCCAGGCAGCCCCTGCTGCTGCGGTTTTGGTGAACCCGTTGCGGAATCAACATTGACCTTCGCAACTTTCTCACCAAAGTCTTGATCAATCATAGAGCGATCCAGACAGCTATGAATCAGACCAATGAAAGAGCACTTGGGGTTGGCCAGGATGTTACCCAGCGGCGTATTGCAACAGTTGGCATACAAGCGGACTAGACCTCGACTGCTTAGTCTCACGGCGGCGAGATAGTCTTTGCCTCGCAATATATCCACGCGTGGCTGAGCGATTTGTACTATTTCGGTTCCGCCCTTGGCATCCAGAATAGCTTCAGCACGCCCAAGAAATTTAGCGAAAGCCCTGCAATCGGCGCAATAGCAAACCAGTCGGTTACAGGTGCCATCGCCAACAATCTGGCCTTGAAGTTTTCCGCATTCGCATTCAATTTTGTGCATAGGCTTTCCGCTAGCGCGCTTGATGTTTTTTATGGCAAAGGCAATCTATCAATCAACTGGAAAAGCAAGCTCTTTCTCCAACTTCGCCGATCCACCATTCCATGTGAGTTCAATTTCCTGCCCCGCCATGGCATCAAGTGCTCTGACTAAACCTGCTTGGGTAAACTCAACTGCTTGCCCATTGATCGAGGTTATTTCCATACCGGCCTCAAGCCCAACAGCTTTGGCAGGCGACTCGTCCCATACCGCGCCGACGGATATTTCGCCATCAAATGCAAGCGAGAATCCGAACGACGGTCTTGCAAATGGTTCATCGGCATATCGTTTGAAGTAAGCAGCCTTGGAGCGCGAATCTAAGGTAACGATAAAACTTTCCAGAATTCGGGCACCAATCAAGCTAGGTGGCGATGCCCGCCCCATGGCAACCACCTTACCCAAAACCAGATCGCCGATGGCAAGTTGATCTAGCTCGACCTGAATCAATTCTGTGCTTGGTGCCTGCCCACCTAAAGAACTTCCAGGAGAGCCATCGCCAGTTACCATTCGGCTAATGCCAGAAGCCTTCTTAGTGCCTGCCAGGTCCGGAGAAGAAATGGCGAAGAAGGTAGGTGATCCGGTATCCAGCATTGCTTTGCTGCGCGCTTTCTTCGCAAATTGCACGTCGAATATCGGCATAAAAGGATAACCGAACTGATACAGTTTTTGCCGTTGCGCATCTTTGATGTGAGGTAAGTGTTTCAAGCTGGTGTTAAAACGAAGTACCGAACTCTCCAGATCAATTTGCCAAGCACCTAGCGGAAGCAAATCAGAACCAAGTACGCCATCACCAATAAATGCCTTTGTTGCTATGGACGCAGTGAAGTTTGCAGCCATCATCGGTAGTTTCTTAATAGCTACATCTGCGATCTGAATATCGGCCTGTACAATCTGGGTCTCTATAATATTGCCGTGCGCATCAGTACCTTTATTTGTATCTACTACCGCCAGGTCTAACGCCTCAACAAGCGCAGTGTCGATCATCGATGGTGATCCGGTATCCAATACAAACCGTCTAGACTTCCCACCGAGTTCGACGGCGACGTATATCTTGGTTGCATGCACTTCGATCGGCACTTCAAACGATGCCGAAGATTGCTCCAGATATGGCCCGTCAGCTAACCAACTGGGGAGACTTTCATTCGCCGGTACGGGATCTGCCCAGCAAACCAAGGCTAATAGTGTCAGCACATAGCGTTTCATTCGTTCCCCTTTTTAGAGTTATTCACTCGCTGAAGCAGATACGACACAAAGCAATCTGAATCGTTCCAATATGCGGCAAAGTGTCCACCCGGATTTGCCTTAAATACTTAGTCGATGAAATGATGACCACGGATTATTCCGGCAGGAGGGGCTATGAGAAGCTTTAGAGTCGTCGCACTTTTGGTATTGATTGCATTTTCCAGCGCATTGCAGGCCAACGGCATTGCTGTTTGCAAGAGCTTTAAACCTGAATCCGGACTGCTGCCAGACGATACTTGTCCGGCCTACATCACCGGTGCCACCCATGGACTGCACTATGCGATGAGCCAGGAAAGCTATGGGGCGCTTTTCTGCCTGCCGCCGGAGTCAGGTACCGAACCAACAGCGCCCTACAACCAGGCGGTCGATCGATTTCGCAATTTGCTCAAAACTGAACCGTCAACGCCGATTTTGCTGGCAACGCTGGGTGCCATGATGGACGAGTTCCCCTGTGACGGTGCAACGCCGGATGCAGGGATTTCGTTTCTTTCGCTTGGGCAATTGCTTGGTTGGTGTAAAGCAATGCTAGAAGTCGATCGCGAAGGAGAAACCTGTGGTTCCTATCTCTTCGGTCTGGGGCAATCTCTGGTCGTAACTTCGGGCCAGCGAGGCTCTCGTGCCTGGGTTTGTCCGCCAGGAAAGAAGCTCGCTTCGAAAACACTGCTGACCATGGCGCTGGATCACGCGACGGATGATCCGGAAACTCAAAGCAAGGACTTTGTTCAGACCATTGCATCGCTGCTCGAGGCACGCTATCCATGCGATTAAGGATCTAACAAGAACGCGTGTCTCGAACCAGTTGTTGCTTGGCTGATCTCTTACCAAAAGGCCAAGACGTGTTCACTATTGATTATTAAAGCAAGCGTGGAAGCGCCCTCTTTTCCCAGGTTACCAACCGCCGCCGCCACCGCCGCCGCCACCGCCGCCGGAAGATCCCCCACCGCTGCTTCCCGAGGAGCTACCCGGCGAGCGAGACGAACTGGAGACTGCGCTAGAGAGTCCACTGGAAAGTCCTCGGCTTAACGACGCAGGGGTAAACTCGCCACCAGACGATTGTGCTGCGGAGTACCAGCCGCGGCTCTGTAGTTGCCCACTTTGACGTGCTGCCTCAATTTCGGATTCGAATTTCTCGGCCCAGGTATCTGCGCAGTTCAGCGCCACGGCGTAAGGCAGTAATAGCTCAAACTGCTCTAGCGTCTTGGGTGGCTCTTCCGCATGCACTCGCTCCAAATCTTCTTTCTCAGCAACCCCAAGGTACAACCTTAATCCCTCTATCTTATCCAGCAATGCTCTACCCTCAGGTGTGGGCGCCTTAATGAGCTGATAGAACAGGGCGATCAAGGCAAACAAGCACAGAACAACAGTGCCTGGAGCAGGCCCCATAATAAATACCAGCGCGAACATAATCACCGCTATGATTGCAAGAAACGGCAACGCTTTAAGCAGAGAAAACAACCACTTCAGGGTATCTAGAATGCCCGTTCTATCGCGCCAGGCCCGGTAAATTTCGTTCACAATCACGATACACCCAACAAATGCAAAAGTGGCCATAAAAGTAATTGGGATAGAAAACACGCGCATATCTGGCCGAACCGCCATCACTGCCGCCAAGAAAACGAGTAAGGCAATTGGCAATCCTGAAACTAACTTGGAACGATTGGCCTTGAAATATCGCCCCTCCAGCTCGGCAGAAAGAGCTGATGAATGTGCTGCTATCGCGCCACTGACTATGGATCGATTGCTCTTCTCAAATTTAACTACAGAATCCGAAAGTAAATTCAGATACAAGCGCTTCTCACTGTGTATTGTTGGGGTGCCGTGGCGTCGGCGCGCGGTGTAATCCCCGTCAACCTGGTTTAATTCAATGACACCCCGAGTTGCCATATGTATCAGAGCCGCTGTAAAGCATTTCGTGTCATAACCATTTTTCCAAACATATCGAAGCATGCCTGGGGAATAGCCTTCGGGCGGTGTATAAAGTGGGAAAATCGGCCCAGAAGCGGGGTCACGGCCTTCTCGCAGCCAGACAAAATACCACCACGCTGACAGAAGGATAAGCGCGGCTATAGCAATCAGTAACCAGGCATTATCTTGCAAAAACATGAGCCGTTTTTCGGCGGCAGTGGGCTCTCGAACAACGCCTTTTGGAAAGCCTACTGCTATGGTCAATCCTTCGTAGGCGTCTAATTCACTTGTTGTAGCAAACTCCACCACGCCCGGCTCGACCACTGTCCACGTCACGTCGGTTGCCTGGCTCCCTTCAGGTCCGGTGTAAGCCGCGATCTGTAGCTGCGACTGCGGAATCGACTCTGGCAGACGCACAGTCGCTGTAGCCTCAGCGATGGGAAAGATCCAGCCTAATCCTGTGACATTCCAGTAAATTTCGTCAAAGTCATCAAAGTAACCGATCTGTCTGTCGGTCTTATAACGAATTTGGTATTCGTAGATTCCTTCATCTAGATATACCCCCTCACGCCCCACATAAATCCGAATGCCGTTGCTTAGATACTCGGTATGCCAACCCTCTGGCTCGCCGTCCCGTTTAACGTCAAGTACTTCCAGGGGGATTTCAACGCGGCTTCCGGAAGGAGTCTGGTACCGTGTGGGAATGTCGCGATAAATACCTTGCCGGATTCTTGTCCTTTCGGCGCGTACTCGAATGCGCTCTGCAACCATCACTGTCGCATCTGCTTGCACCACAACGTCGCTGTGATAATGCAGAATTTGTTCAGCTGCAATGACATTTAGCGCCCACAGCAATAACCCAATGCTTGTTACATATCTAATCACGAGTGACCCCCCTTACTTCGCCCCTTCCCATGCCTCTCAATCCTGCATTAGCCGAATCGTTTGTGTTCAGACCGATTACCGAACGGCCGATTTTAGTGTCTGCTAGCTGTATCTTTGAGCGGCTTCCGATTAAAACGTGCTTTTGCTCGCAAGTACAAGCAATCTAGCCCCTGAAAATCATACAGGTTGCCGAAGCTGTGGCGAGCAGCTTGCCGTCTTGACGCATCAATACCCCTTCAGACACGCCCAAGGACCTGGAGACGTTTACCACCTTGCCCTCGGCTATCAACTCCTCATTCTTGGGGACTGGTCGGATCATTTTGATGTTGAGATCAATGGTGCCATAGCCCACCCCAGCCTCAAGCATAGTATGCACTGCACAGCCGGTGACTGAATCAAGTACCGTTGCCGCGAAGCCACCATGCACACCACCTAAAGGATTTAGATGCGAATCATCAGCCTTAGCGTGAAAAACGACCTTGCCTTCAACGACTTGGTGAATAGACATGGGAATGGTCTTTGTAATCGAGGCGTTCGGAAGCTCACCCCGAGCCATGGCCTGGATAAATTCTAGCCCGGTCATATCTTCTATTTTCATCTATTCTTACCAGCAAAATTGTAAGGTTTGTGGCTAAATCGCGCGCCTCTTTGCCCGATTGAGATTAGAAAGTTCTCAACTTTTTTAGCGGTCACCTGGCATCAGAAAATCTGCCGCATACTAGGGACTGGGTGGTTGTGTTTCGGTGTCTTCGAACACCTGAATATTGAATTCGCGACGAATGTCGGAAATCGGTTTATCCAGATAATGCTGATGGTCTGACCATGGCCAAGGCTTGCTCATGCGTCGAGCGCGAATGATGGCGCGAGGCGCGGTGAGGACCAATCTGGCGAAATTCTTAACCAGATGGCGCAACCGATATTGCCGGAAAAGGCTGAATGCATTCGCATCTGAATAGCCAGCAAGATGCCCTCTGAATCCAAGAGTCGTGCCCCAGATGGTAAATATCTTGACAATACCTTCGCCAAAAAAAGACGTGTCACAGCCGAAAACAACGTGGGCGGTATCGTGGCATAGAAAAAACTGGTTTGCCTCTGGGGACACGTTTTGACCGCCACGCGGCGCGTCGTGCTCCTTATAGAATCTATCGATACCTTCGCGCAGTGTCAGGCTTGCCTGCTCTTTCATGTTCCACCACCGTCTAAAACCTTTTGATCGTGGTTTGTCTGCATCCCATGCATCTTAGTATGTTTTTATAGGCAGCTATAAGCATTGGGTTTAGAAACAATTCCGTTCAACCAACCCAGGCGCGGTTATATCGGCATTTTGAAAGCTCAACAAACGCGGCGAGTGCGATTGGCCCTGTGTAAATTGTGTTGAACGCCTACCAACTGAACTTGTAAACGTGGCAGTTAAGCTTTGGGTGAGAATAGCCAAACCACGTGCAAGGGACTATTAGGTTACAACTCCTGGCCGATTGCGATCACATATCAATTCGGATCGGTCACTCCAAACTCCATACAACCGTAAGGCTTTTCCTGAACCTCATAGCAGATTACAGCTCCTTTTTTCTGCA
>CAZVYE010000043.1:0-21724 GCA_964630895.1 uncultured Gammaproteobacteria bacterium
TTAGTTTGATTAGGCATGCAGAAAACTTCTTTTATCATGTTAAGACTGGAACGCGTTTTTAATCCATTCGATGCGAGGTGGCAACACTCCGGATATTGCGACCACATCAAAGCGACACGGTTCCACACTATACTGGGGGTGCTTGCTTAAAAACCAGTTAGCAGTGGCAATGATCTTGCGCTGCTTATGGTGTTCTACAGATTCCGAGCTGCCTCCAAAGTCTTTCTGGCGACGATATCTGACCTCAACAAAACACAAAAACTCGTCGTGCCGACAAATCAAATCAATCTCACCAAATCGGCTGTGTACGTTGCGTTGCAAGATAGTGACTTGCTGACGCTTCAGAAATTCGGCGGCCATGTTTTCCCATAGCCGTCCACGCAGATTCACTGATCACGCACCTGTATCTCCGCAGGCGTCTGGATCGATCTTGCCAGCCCACCACGAAACATACCGCACGCCAATTGTCTGTGAAGCGTACCGTCAGCCTTTAACTGTAGTGTTCCAGACGAACCTGGGTATCCTTCGGTGGGGCGCATTTGTAGCCAATTCAAATAGGGCAGCACGCGGTATGCGTCTAATCCAATAGCAAACAGGCGCGCTCCAACGCCCTCAATGCCGCTAAATTCGGAGCTGGCCGTACGCAAGGATGGAGGTTGTCCCGGGACTTGCAATACCCAAGGTGCATCGCAAAACTTCACGCCGTTCAAATCTCGGTCAGCATCGGGCTGAGCTTTAGCTTCGTAAACATGAGATGTGGCATAAATAGGCAGATCGCCAGCGTTGTGAAATGCCAGCTGCGGTTTGATGCGTCGAGCAACGCCCGGTCGCGCCGCCATAAATAACGCATCTATATCGCGCCGACGCTGGGGCTCAAAAACCAGGGGTGTGCCCAGGTCACCTTGCACGCGTCTGGCTCGTTGGGTTGCGTCATTGAGGCCCACGACCTGTTTAATCAGCGCGCTGTAGTCCTGTTCTCTTTCGTCGTAGGTAAACCATTCAGTTACGTTGCCACCATATGCCTCAAACGATTTCGCAAATTGCTCTACGACCCTGCGACCCCAGGCCGATTCCGGGCTAAGTACCAGTGCATTGCGACGTCCGTCCTGGATCATGAACTGGGCAATTTCCTGGGCCTCTTGACCTGCATCGAGGCCAAACTGGACGGAGTTAGGGCTGGGAGGTGCATCCATATCTGCAAAGTTAAGCGCAATGATTGGTATGCTGCCGTCCGCCTGCAAAAGCAGTGCGGTCGTAGCTTCTCGGGTCAGGGGGCCTACTATGTGTGTCGCGCCCGCTTGTACCGCATTGTTGTATTGTGAAAGTACCCGGTCAATATCATCGCCGGTGTCGTAAATTTTTACTGCCTCCTGCCGGAGTTCGTCAGCAAAGTACGCAGTCAGAAAGCCATCTCTAATTGCTTCTGCCGCCTGGGGGAAGCGCCCGCTCAATGGCAGTAACAAGGCAATTTGCTCCGGAATCGTGAACATCTCTTGTCGATTGGAAACAAAATTTCCCGCATCAATTAATGCAGGATGGTTTGGATGCTCGTCTCGCCATTGTGTCAGGGCTTGTTGCGCGGATTGACCAGAGAAGCCGCTGGTTTTGAGGGCGCTTGCCAGGCTTAGCCATCCTGCTAGTTCGAGATCATGAGCCGCCTCCAGCGACAGACGATCCAGATCATCCTGACGCAGCCGCATGAGCAGGTTTAAAATCTCGTTTTGATTTTCCTCTTTTATGGTGCGGTCCACGAGCAAATCGTCCAGCGCGATACGGTCTTGCGCGGCCGGTACAAACTGTCGCAGCTGCGTATACGCGCGAGAACGCGTCGTAAGGAATATCGTGCGATACTCCGTTGGCAGAGCTGCTGCAGGTCCCACCAGGTCTCTAATCACTGTATTGGGTTCTGGTTCGAAGCGAGATATGACGTGGCGCAACAGGCGCGCAAGCAGGGCCTGGCTCCGATCTAGCTGGTTTGTATTCACCTGTGCCAGGTGGCGTCGTGCCGCAGCCAGGTTCTCGTCCATATATGCAGCATCTGCGGCCCGAAGTAACCAAAGGTCCTGCCGCGCAGGCTCTTCTTCGGCGCGACGCAAATAGATTTGCTCGGCGTCCCCGTAGCGACCCAGGGTGTACAGCCGATCCGGATTGTTGGTTGCAAGCTCGTTACCGGTTCTGTCTTGAACCCGTGCCGGAGGCTGAGTCGCGCAGCCGGCAGCCAATAGCACGATGACGCTTAGAACGATTGCTAGCGAACCGGGCCAACTGTACGCACGGCGACTAAATGTTTCGCGATCCGTCGCTTGGATGTTCGAGGACATGTGAGTATCCAAATGATTTACCATAAATGAGTTTGTTTTAGGCACCAGCTATTTTGTACCAATAATTATGGCAATTTTGAGTGCAGAAGGTGCAAATTGGGCGAGTGACATAGCATTAAACTTTAGATTCTGGGGTTTTTCATGGCCGATCCTATTGGCGCCATCCTGTACATAGTGGCAACACCTATTGGTAATTTGCAAGACATCACCGACCGCGCAAAGTCGGTGCTTGCTTCGGTAGATGTGGTGTTGGCGGAGGATACACGAGTTTCCAGCAGGCTATTACAGCATCTTGGCATCAAAGCTAAGTTACGCTCGTTTCATGACTACAGTACGCCAGGGGAAGTTAAGGAACTGGTAAAGCAGCTGGCTGATGGGCAAAGCATGGCGCTCATATCAGATGCAGGTACGCCGCTTATCAACGATCCTGGTTTTGAGCTGGTTCGCGCGGCTCGCTCTAGTTCTATCCGCGTTGTGCCTGTCCCCGGTGCCAGCGCCATTGCTGCCGCACTTAGCGTCGCAGGTTTGCCAACCGATCGATTTTCGTTTTACGGCTTTCCACCGGTAAAAGGAAAAGCTCGCACCGACTGGTTTGATGCTGTGCTGGCCTGCTCCCATACCGCGGTATTTTACGAATCTTGCCATCGCGTCCAAAAGACCGTCGCGTCGATCGCCGATTCAGCGCCGGATCGAATGCTCTATCTGGGGCGCGAGCTGACCAAAACCTATGAGCAGCATGTCGTGGAGCAGGCGTCTGCGGTATCGGCCAAGCTTGGCAGTGAGGTGCCGATAAAAGGCGAGTTTGTGCTGGTGCTGGCCGGAGCGGAACAGGATAACAGCGCGTCGACTCTGGATGTTAATCGCCTCATTGATGCGCTGCTCGGCGAGCTGCCCCCCAGCAAGGCTGCGAAAGTTCTCGCGAAAATTACCGACCGAAGTCGCAGCGAGTGCTACGCGTTATTGGAGCAGCGCAAATAGTTGGGCACGCAGGCCCGGTGGTGCGGTACAATTGTACGTGGAGTCGGCCAGACAGTCGCTTCGCCATGGCCTTGGGCCAGCGCGAGGAGGAAAGTCCGGGCACCATAGGGCAGGATGCCAGGTAACGCCTGGGGGGCGAAAGCCCACGGAAAGTGCCGCAGAAAATATACCGCCTGGTCGCTTTACAGTGACCGGGTAAGGGTGAAAAGGTGCGGTAAGAGCGCACCGCGCCGGTGGTAACACACGGTGGCAGGGTAAACCCCATCCGGTGCAAGACCAAATAGGGAAGCGTTGGCGTGGCCCGCGTTGCTTCCGGGTAGGTTGCTCGAGGCGGTCAGCGATGATCGTCCCAGATGAATGACTGTCCCAGACAGAACCCGGCTTATCGGCCGACTCCACTTCTATTTTTCATCTCCCTTAGACATTCCATCTTTCTCTCACTGCTTTTGCTGCTTGTTCCCGCAGCGTTGGTCGTTTGCCTTGCATAGTGGCTTGACTTGCTTAGTTTTTGGTCATATGGTGCAGCTTAGTGGGAAAAAGTAGCAAAAAGTGGCAAAAACGTGTTTTTCGGTGAAAACTCCATCAATTTGGATGCCAAGGGAAGAATGGGCATCCCGACACGCTACCGCGACGAAATCGCGGAATCGTGCAATGACGAGTTGGTCCTCACCTATAACGCGTTTGATAACGACTCTTTATGGCTATACCCGCGCAATATTTGGGAATCGGTGCGAGATCAAGTGATGCAGCTGAGTTCATTCGAGTCTGCCCACCGCACGTTGCAACGCCGCTTGGTCGGTAGCGCAGCCATGGTGGAGCCAGATGGGAGTGGGCGAATTTTGCTGCCAATCACTTTGCGCCAGGTGGCGGGCCTGGAGAAGCGCATCGTTCTTATGGGCATGGGCTCTAAGTTTGAAATCTGGAATGAGGAAGTTCTGAATCGGACGCGGTTTGAGCAGCCTTTGACAGAATCGACAGAGGAGATTTCCAAGCTCGTTATTTAACCGATCGCCCGCATGGTCGGGGAGAGTTGCATGCTGCATGTAGCAGATTGCATTACAGGGCAGGGATCTTTGGAAGCCTCCATGTCGGAAGCGCATTGTGCGCGAAGCCGCGTGGGGCTTTTTACGTTTTCAAATGAGGCATTGTTGGTGGCATCGGAACACCAAACAGTATTGTTGCACGAAGCGGTCGAGGCGTTAGAAATTCGCCCCGACGGCTGTTACGTGGACGCCACTTTTGGGCGCGGCGGTCATAGTCGTGCCATTTTGGAGGCGTTGGGTCCGGCCGGTCAGCTAATCGGCATTGATCGTGACCCACAGGCAGAGAGTAGTGCCCGGCAATTGCAGGCGGCTGATGCGCGATTTAGCTTTCGTCGCGGTACCTTTGGCGAAGTGTTGGCCAGCATGGTAGACGAGGGTCAGAAGCTGGACGGCCTGTTGCTCGACCTGGGTGTGTCTTCTCCCCAGATTGACGATGCAGTGCGGGGGTTTAGCTTTATGCAAGACGGTCCGCTGGATATGCGCATGGACCCTGAGCGAGGCGAATCGGCAGCGCAATGGTTAGCCACAGCAACCGAAACAGCGATTGCAGACGTGCTGTATCGCTACGGAGAAGAGCGAAAATCCCGCCGCATTGCCAGAGTTATCGTCAACGCTCGCAAAGAAGAGCCAATTGAAACCACCGGTCAATTAGCCGAGTTGGTTGCATCTTGCTTGCCGAGAAATGAAAAAGGGCATCACCCCGCTACCCGCACCTTTCAGGCAATACGGATTCATGTGAATGATGAGCTGGGTGATGTGGAGCGCGCTTTGTCGGTGTCGGTGGATTTGCTGGCAACCGATGGTCGCCTGGTCATTATCAGCTTTCACTCCCTGGAAGATCGGATGGTAAAGCGTTTTATTCGCGACGAGTCCGAACAGGCGGGTGGGCGACGACTGCCTGTAGAGCAAAAGCGACTCAGGCTAAAGCGTATTGGCAAGGCAACGAAGGCATCGAAGGATGAAGTTGCGGCCAATCCAAGGTCAAGAAGCGCAGTAATGCGCGTGGCGGCCAGACTATGAAGCTACGTGCATCTATCCAAACGCTGATTTTAGTAATGGCTCTGCTGGTCACGGCAGTTGCCATAGTGACTGTGCGCCATGAAAGTCGTCAGCGATTTGCTGCGTTAGAAGCCCAGCAGGCGGAGATGGATCGGCTCAATGTGGAATGGGGCAGGCTCCAGCTCGAGCATGCTACCTGGGCTGAAGCAGGTCGCGTGGAATCGGCTGCTCGCACTGAGCTTGGTTTGGTGAGTAAGAGTCCCAGTCAGGTGATGGTGGTGGTGGAATGAGTAAGCGCCATCAACAACAACTGCCACTGATGCGTGGCCGGTTAATAACGGTTCTGCTGGTTCTGGCTCTGCTCGCCACGGGCCTGATTGCGCGCGCAATAGATCTACAGTTGTTGCGTAACGACTTCTATCAAAATCAAGGTGACGCGCGCTTTGTTCGCCAAGTGCCGATTTCCGCAGGTCGGGGCATGATTCTAGACCGTAACGGCCAGCCCTTGGCTATCAGCACGCCGGTAGACTCGGTTTGGTGTGTGCCGCGCGATCTGCTGGCAGCAGGCGAACGGTTGTCCGAATTGGCCGAAGTGCTCAATATGGATGCAGAAGCTTTGGCGCAGTCCATTGCTCAGCGCAGCGAGCGCCAGTTTCACTATATTAAGCGCCACGTCTCACCAGACATGGCCGCGCAAATCAGAGAGCTAAAAATCCCCGGCGTTCAGCTCGAGCGCGAGTATCGTCGCTACTACCCTGCAGGCGAAGTGGCGTCCCATATTGTCGGTTTCACCAACATCGATGATCAGGGTCAGGAAGGGCTTGAGCTGGCATTTGACGAATGGCTGCAGGGCGAGCCGGGTGCCAAGCGAGTCATTAAAGACCTTTACGGCAATATTATTGAAAGCGTTGACCTTATCCAGGAGGCCCGTCCTGGAAGCGATCTGGTAACGTCGATTGATCGGCGCCTGCAGTACACGGCGTATCGGGCGCTAATGGATGGCGTTCAACGGCATCAGGCCAAGTCTGCTTCCGCAGTGGTATTGGATATCGAGACCGGGGAAGTGCTGGCCATGGTCAATTACCCCTCTTACAACCCCAATCAGCGCAACGCCCGACCCACGGGAGCAATGCGCAATCGCGCGGTAACGGACTTTTTCGAGCCCGGCTCAGTAATAAAACCATTTACCGTGGCTGCTGCTTTGGAAAGTGGCCTGTATACGCCGGACACGCCTATCAATACGTCCCCTGGTTGGCTGAAAGTGGGCACTTTCACGGTTGAGGATGTGAAAGATTATGGGCTGCTGAATGTCACAGGATTGCTCACAAAGTCCAGTAACGTGGGCATTAGCAAAATGGCTTCTGCTTTGGAGGCCGAGCACCTTTGGAACATGTACCACAGATTTGGATTTGGAGAAGTGACCGGGTCAGGATTTCCGGGTGAATCACCAGGTATTCTGCCCAGCCACCAGCGCTGGCGAGAAGTGGAGCAGTCCGCGATTTCTTACGGCTATGGCATAGCTACGACTACTATGCAGCTCGCGCAAGCCTACATGGCCATCGCCAATGGGGGCAGAATTCGTGCCCCCAGCTTCGTCAAAGGGGCAACCAATCCAGACTCAGCTGTGATTGATCCACAGCTCGCGCGCCAGTTGGTTTCCATGCTTGAGACGGTAACCGGTCCCGCTGGATCTGGTCATCGGGCCGCAGTTCCCAACTACCGCGTAGCAGGCAAGACTGGAACGTCTCGCAAGGCTAGCGAAGGTGGCTACAACTTCCGTTACAACGCGAGTTTTGCCGGTATCGCACCCGCCAGTGACCCCAAGGTCGTGGTAGTGGTTGCGGTAAATGATCCAGCCACCAAAGCCTACTACGGTGGGCAGGTGGCAGCGCCGGTATTTGGCGACATTATGGAAGCGGCACTGCGGTTGCAGGATGGAATTCCAGATGGCCTGCTGGGACAACCTAACTCGATGGTCGCCACGGTGAGTGCACCATGACGAGCAGGCACACCATGGCACTATCTGGATTGCTGCGTGGGTTGGCAGAGGTCGACGCGTCAGCTAGCGGCGTCCAAATTGAAGATATTTCCTTGGACTCCCGGCAAGTTGAGCCAGGCCACTTGTTTGTGGCGGTCCAGGGTGAGCAGGTGCACGGGATGCAGTTTGCTGAAATGGCAGAACGCAGCGGTGCGGTGGCAGTGCTATCTGACGAACGAGCGACTGAACGACCAGCCAATCTGGGTATTCCCGTTATAGATGTGCCCAATCTGTCTGAGCATCTCGGTTTGTTGGCGTCGCGTTTTTACCAGACTGACGACACACAAGTTGCCCGATTGATTGGGGTTACTGGAACAAATGGTAAGAGTTCAGTAGTGCACTTATTGAGCTCGGCGCTAAACCACCTGGGTGTGGCTTGCGCCAGCATCGGCACCCTTGGTGCCCATTTTCAAGACAACCATATCGCGGTATCCCGCACCACGCCTGATGTTTTTCAGTTGCATAGGCTTGTTGCGGCATTGCGGAACGCAGGCGCTAAAGCAATTGCGATGGAGGTATCCAGCCACGGACTGGATCAGGGGCGCTGCGCGGGACTTGCATTTGATACCGCCATTTTTACCAATCTCACCCGAGATCATTTGGACTATCACTTGAGCATGGCGGCCTATATCCAAGCCAAGGCAAAATTGTTCCAGTGGGACGGTTTGCGCCTGGCGGTAGTGAACGCAGATGATTCTACGGTAGACGACGTTTTGCCAGCTGATGCGACCAAATCCAAAACTGTTCGTTACGGACTGAATGACGCGCAAGTGCTAGCAAGTGGGCTGAAATTTACTGATAAAGGGCTTCGATTCACCCTGCAGATCGGCCATGAAGATATCAAGATCAAGTCGAAGCTCATAGGCGCATTCAACGTCTATAACCTGTTGGCGGTAGCAGCAACACTTTGGTCTGACGGTTATTCCTTGCCGGACATAAAACAGGCGATTAAGCATCTGGCGCCGGTGCCTGGAAGAATGGAGCGGGTGACCCTGAGCGATCCGGACCAGGCGGCCAAGGTCCTGGTAATCGTGGACTATGCCCACACCCCCGATGCGCTGCAAAACGCGTTGCAATCGGCGCGACATCACACCGCCGGAAAATTGATTTGCGTATTTGGATGCGGTGGTGATCGTGACAAAGGCAAGCGCCCTTTGATGGCTGCTGTGGCCGAGCGTCTGGCGGATTTCACCATCGTTACGGACGACAATCCGCGCACAGAAGATGGCGACGAAATTGTAACGAACATTTTGAGTGGCATGGCCCGCGAAGCGTATCAGGTGATTCGAGATCGGCGGGCAGCTATCAATACCGCAATCACCATGGCAGGTACCAATGATACGGTTCTGGTGGCAGGCAAAGGTCATGAGACTTACCAAGAGATTGACGGTGTAAGCCACCCGTTTGATGACCGCTTGGTTGTGCGCGAAGCATTGGAGGAGGCAGCATGATTGTGGCCAGCCTCAAACGCATCGCAGAAGCCGTTGGCGGTGAGCTTCACGGGCCAGACAGTACGGTGGAAGGCGTATGCATCGATAGCCGCGAGGTGCAGTCAAACAATCTGTTTGTTGCGCTGCCCGGTGAGCGCGTTGACGGACACGATTATGTAGGCGCAGCGGCAGGCGCAGGCGCAGGCGGTGCGCTGGTGAGCGGACTGCAAACCGCGCAAGTTGGTCAAATTGTCGTGCCAGATGTACAGGCCGCTTTGGGCCGGTTGGCGCGCTGGTGGCGCGAACAATGTGGCGCAACCGTTTTTGGTATTACTGGCTCAAACGGAAAAACTACGGTTAAAACCATGCTGGGTCTGATCGTCCAGCGCGCCGGGAAAGCGCATCAAACTGCGGGCAATCAGAACAACGAAATTGGCACGCCACTAAGCCTTTTGTCCATGCCCAGCGATTGCGACTATGCCGTTATCGAGATGGGTGCCGGGCAACCCGGAGATATTGAATACTTGATGCAGTTGGCCCAGCCGCAAATTAGCGTGATCACCAATGCATCTGGTGCACATTTAGAGCGTATGGGTAGCATCCAGAAGGTGGCAGAGACAAAGGCTGCTGTTTACTCGGGTCTATCGGATCAAGGCATTGCCGTAATCAATGCCGACGACGAGTTCGCTGGCTATTGGGAAGAAATTGCCGCTCCCCGACGCGTAATTACCTTTGGACTGGAAAACCCAAGTGATGTTGCAGGTGCCTGGTCGGGCACGGAGAGGGGTGGCACGTTAACCATCACTCATGACGCGCAAGAGTTGTTAGTCAAACTGCAGGTTCCAGGGCGCCATAATGGTTCAAACGCGCTGGCTGCGGCCAGTTTGGCACTGGCCGCGGGTATTCCGGCAGAGCCTATCGTGTCCGGGCTGGAAGCGTTTGAAGGTGTGCCTGGCCGATTGGTTGAGCGCCGCATGCCAGGCGGCTGGATTCTGTTCGAGGATACGTACAACGCAAACCCAGCGTCCGTCCGTGCGGGGATTGAGGCGCTAATGGCTTTTCCAGGCAACAAGTGGCTCATATTAGGAGACATGGCTGAGCTGGGGCCGGATAGTGACGCTCTGCATTTTGAAGTAGGCAGCTTTGCCAAGCGGCACGGCATAGAGCGGCTGTTTGCGGTGGGTGCTTCGGCGTCACACTTAGTGGCAGGATTTGGGGCCGAAGGACAGGCATTTGCCGATCAGTCGAGCCTGACAGCGCAGTTTTTGGAGTCCGTCCACGAAAACGTGGTGTGCCTCGTGAAGGGATCTCGCAGCAGCCATATGGAAGATGTGGCAGCTGCGCTAGCAGAGCAGGGGGCGCGCTAATGTTGTACTGGCTTTCTAATCTACTAACTGAGCTGGACAGCGGATTTGGGGTATTTCAGTACATTACCCTGCGCGCCATATTGAGCGCTTTGACTGCTCTGGCTCTTTCGCTGCTGTTTGGGCCAGCAATGATTCGCTATCTGTCTCGATATCAGATTGGCCAGCAGGTTCGCGATGATGGTCCACAAACCCACCTGGTGAAGGCAGGTACACCGACGATGGGTGGCTTGCTCATTTTGGTGGCAGTTATTTTGTCTTCATTGCTTTGGGGAGACTTGGGCAACAAATACCTGTGGGTCGTTATCCTGGTCACCGTTGGCTATGGAATCATCGGGTGGTTAGATGATTACCGCAAGTTGGCACTAAAAGATTCCGCAGGATTGGCGGCCAAGTATAAGTACGCGCTTCAGTCGGTGTTTGGAATAGCGGCGGCAGTCTATCTTTACAGTATTGCGACCGGTCCAGAATCTACTGATCTTATCGTTCCCGTATTTAAAGACGTAGCGATTCCACTGGGTATCCTGTTTATTCCGTTAGCCTATTTTGTGATTGTGGGATCTTCCAACGCGGTCAACCTCACCGATGGCTTGGATGGTCTGGCGATTATGCCAACAGTGCTCATTGCCGTGGCTTTGGGCGTATTTGCCTACCTCTCGGGTCACGCTGTGTTCGCCGACTATCTGGCCATTCCAAAAATTGTTGGAGCTGGCGAGCTGACTATTTTCTGTGCTGCGCTGGCAGGTGCCGGACTCGGGTTCTTGTGGTTTAACACCTATCCGGCCCAGGTGTTCATGGGCGACATTGGTGCCCTTGCAATGGGTGCTGCACTCGGCGTTATCGCAGTGATCGTGCGGCAGGAAATTGCATTTTTCATCATGAGTGGTGTGTTTGTGATGGAAACCGTATCCGTGATCTTGCAGGTGGTTTCATTCAAGCTCACTGGCAAGCGAATTTTCCGAATGGCACCCATTCACCATCACTTTGAACTCAAAGGATGGCCGGAGCCGCGGGTGATTGTACGGTTTTGGATTATCAGCGTGGTACTCGTGCTGGTCGGCTTGGCAACGCTAAAGGTTCGGTGATGGGTCAAGCCAAACGCAAACAAGAACCCGTAAGCGCGCCATTCCAGCTGGATGGCTGGTTGTTTGGTAGCGCCGTTGCCCTGGCCTGCGTGGGTCTGATTATGGTGACGTCAGCCTCAATGGCGGTCGCAGAACAGTATGGCTTAGGTCAATTCCACTTTGCGATCCGTCATTTGGTAGCGCTGTGCATCGGATGCGCGCTGGGCGTTTTCGTGTGCAATATCTCACTGGCGTACCTGGAGCGCACCAGTGCGCTGCTCATGCTGTTGATCTTTCCACTGCTCATGCTGGTTTTCGTCCCTGGTTTGGGCGTCACTGTGAACGGATCGACCCGTTGGGTGCGCGCAGGAATTATGAATTTCCAGGTGGTCGAGGCTGCCAAGCTCATGCTGGCAGTGTATCTGGCCAGCTATCTGGTGCGTCATGGTACGAAGCTTAGAGAAAGCTTCTTCGGCGTCCTTAAGCCTTGTATCGTCGCGGTCTTGATTACCTTCTTACTACTCGCGCAGCCTGATTACGGTGGCTCGGTGCTGGTGCTAACGCTTACTGGCGCAATGATCTGGATTGGTGGGGCGCGTTTTCGCGATCTCTTTGCCATGTTTGTAGCCGTATTGCCGTTTATGGTCTGGGCGGCGGTGTCCGAAAATTATCGTTTACGAAGATTGCGTAGCTTCCTGGACCCATGGGCTGATCCATTTAACGATGGATTTCAGCTTACCCAGGCATTGATTGCCATCGGACGCGGTGAGTGGTTTGGCGTGGGTTTGGGCGGCAGCGTACAAAAACTCTTCTATCTGCCGGAAGCGCACAACGACTTTATATTCGCCGTCATTTCCGAGGAATTAGGATTCGTAGGTGTTGTCGGTGTCATTGGGCTGTTTGCGCTGATCGTTGGGCGTGGATTACACATTGCCATGGCCGCGCTGCAGCGGGGTCAATTGTTTAACGGTTATCTAGCCTATGGCCTGTCTACGTTGCTGGGTATTCAAGCCGCTGTAAGCATTGGTGTGAATTTTGGTTTGCTACCAACGAAAGGACTGACGTTGCCGCTGATCAGTTCCGGCGGGAGCTCAGTGATGATGACCTGCGTGACCATCGCCGTCTTATTACGCGTGGCTTCGGAAGTGCGTGCGGCGGATGCTGTTCCTGGCACTGCAGCGGGAGCGCGCGCATGAATGCCGGTGCGCCGATGGTGATGATTATGGCCGGCGGTACTGGCGGACACATCTTCCCCGGGCTGGCTGTGGCGGAGTCAGTTCGGCAGCAGGGTGGTCGGGTCGAGTGGTTGGGTGCCCGTGGCGGTATGGAAACGACGGTCGTGCCAGAGCATGGACTTACAGTGCACGAGCTCAACATAGCCGGTTTCCGCGGTAAATCCATGGTACGACGCTTAACCATGCCTTTGCGATTACTACGTGCTGTCTGGCAGGCGCGTCGAGTGTTGCGCAAGACCGGGCCAATCTCAGTGTTGAGTATGGGTGGGTACGCAGCAGCGCCAGGTGGCCTGGCGGCACGAATATTGGGTATCCCACTGTTTGTACACGAACAGAACAGTGTTGCCGGTATGACTAATCGGTGGCTGGCAAAATTTGCCCGAAAAGTCTTCACCGGATTTCAGCAGGTTGCAGGTCTAGACGACCATTATGAATGGGTTGGGAATCCAGTGCGCGACGCTATCCACGACGCCAAAGACCTGGAAGCAGATTCGAAACAGCCCTTTAAGATTCTAGTCTTGGGAGGTTCTCTTGGCGCGGCATCACTGAACAAGACGCTGCCGCTGGCATTGGCACGCGTTGCCGATAACTATTCTTTGGAAGTGCAGCATCAATGTGGCCAACGCCATACGGATGCAACCAAGGGCGCATATGAGCAAACCAAGCTTGACCGAGTGAAATGGTCCGTCATGCCCTTTATCCAGGATATGGCCGCTGCTTATGAGTGGGCAGATCTGGTGGTGTGTCGGGCAGGCGCCTTAACCATTGCAGAGTTGTGTGCGGCAGGACGCGGAGCAATTTTGGTTCCTTATCCGTTTGCGGTTGATGATCACCAGACAACCAATGCGGAATCTATGGTTGCGGCAAAAGCGGGAGTGTTGGTCCCGGACGCAGACCTGGACGCCGAAAAACTAGCGAAAGATTTGAGTGAATTGCTCGCAGACCGAGATCGCGTTGTGGATATGGGTGCGCGCGCAAGAACACTTGGTAAACGCGACTGTGCCGCCACCATTGCGCAGGCATGTTTACAAGGGGGGGCTGAATGAGCAGTTTGCCCCATCAGTTTGGCAGCGATCATATGCACCGATTCCGCCGCGTACACTTTGTCGGAATTGGCGGCGTAGGAATGTGTGGCATCGCAGAAGTCATGCATAACCTGGGTTACACCGTGTCAGGCTCGGACTTAAGCGCCAGCGACAGCGTCAGGCGGCTCAAATCTTTGGGTGTGGACGTGATGGAGCGACATCACGCGGACAATGTGAATGGCATGCATGTGGTTATCGCTTCTACCGCAATACCTGATGATAACCCTGAGTTGGTGGCTGCTAGAGAGCAGCGTATTCCCATTGTTTCCAGAGCCGAAATGCTGGGCGAACTAATGCGTTTTCGCCACGGCATTGCAGTGGCCGGAACCCATGGAAAGACCACGACTACCAGCTTGATTGCGACCATTCTGGACGCTGCATCTTTGGATCCAACTTTTGTGATCGGCGGCATGCTGAACGCATTGAGCAGCAATGCGCGATTGGGCAAGGGTAGCTATCTGGTTGCTGAGGCAGACGAAAGCGACGCTTCGTTTTTACTGTTGCAGCCCACTATTTCCGTGGTTACCAACGTAGACCAAGACCATATGACAACCTATGCAGGTGACTTCAGTCGTCTGCAAGATGCATTCATTCAGTTTCTCCACAATTTGCCATTCTATGGCATCGCCGTGATTTGCAACGACGATCCGGTGGCGGCAGACCTGGGTGAAGCACTACCCCGTACAGTTATTACCTACGGTATTGATACAGAAGCGGATATCCGCGCTTTCGATATCGAACAGAAGGCCGGCATCACTGACTTCAAGGTGACACTCCCGAACACGGAAGCTCCGCTGCAGATCAGTTTGAATATGCCCGGGCAGCACAATGTGTTGAATGCGCTGGCCGCGATAGCTGTGGCATGGGAGCTGCGCATTGAGCCTTCTCTAATCCAAAAGGCTCTTTCAGAATTTAGCGGCGTTGGGCGGCGCTTTAACGTACATGGCGAAATCGCCTGGTCTGACGGGTCGGCTCTATTTATTGATGATTACGGTCATCACCCAACCGAAATCGAAGCGACGCTGCAAGCGGCACGTGCGGGATGGCCGGGGCGCAGAATGGTGGTGGTTTTCCAACCCCATAGATACAGCCGTACCCACGAGCTGATGGATGACTTTGCCAGAGTCCTGTCTGAAGCGGACGTCCTTATTCTAAGTGAAGTCTACGCCGCCGGTGAGGAGCCGCGTACAGATGCAGATGGCCGGGCACTTGCCAGGGCACTACGTGCGCGTAAACAAGTTGACCCCGTGTTTGTAGAGCATCCAAGAGACGCCGCAGAATTATTCGATGACCTCATTGAAGACGGTGATCTGGTAATGCTGTTGGGGGCCGGCGATATCGGCGCAGTAGCAAGCGAATTTTATGCGCAAGGAGCGCAGTTGTTTACAGGGAAAAACGCATCATGAGCAGAATTGATGTGCAACAGTTTGGTCGAGTAGCCCTGGCCGTTGGCGGCCAAAGCCAGGAGCGGCAGGTTTCCCTGGATGGGGGGCGGCAAGTGCTGGCTTCTCTTGAGGAAAGTGGCGTTAAGACCACCATGGTGGACGGTTTACCGGACTTGCTCGCTTTGGCTGCCAACGGCGCTATCGACCGCGTTTTCAATTTAATGCATGGCAACGAAGGCGAAAGTGGCCTGCTTCAGGGCGCAATGCGTGCCTACGGTATACCGGTAACCGGCAGCAGCCTGGCTGCATCCGCGTTGTCGATGGATAAGGCGCTTACCAAGTTGGTATGGCAAAGCAAAAATCTGCCAACGGCGCCGTTTGCCGTAGTCAAGCAAAACGAAGATTCAGGTGCTTCCGCAATCGATCTTCTACCGGCATTTGTCAAACCTTGTTCCGAAGGATCAAGCCTTGGTATCACAAAAGTGAACGACCAGGATGAGTTGCCAGCCGCAATTGCTGCCGCGGCGCAGTTCGAAGCGCGCGTAATGATTGAAAAGGCTATTACGGGAGGCGAATACACGGTCGGATTATTGAATGATCAGACCCTGCCAGTGATCAAGATCGAAACGGACCGTCCATTTTACGACTACAAAGCAAAATACGAGGACGACGATACCAGATACCTGTGTCCAAGCGATTTGACTGAAGCACAGGAAGGCGAACTGCAGAAAATCGCGCGCCGTGCATTCGATGTGCTTGGCTGCAGCGGCTGGGGTCGTGTGGACTTTATCGTGGATACGGAGAAAAAGCCCTGGCTTCTGGAAGTAAATACCGCACCCGGCATGACTAGCCACAGCTTGGTTCCCAAAGCCGCGCTGCAAGCGGGTATTTCATTCAACGAGCTGGTAATGCGAGTGCTGCAAACCAGTCTGCAAGGAGGTGCAGCGTGCGCGTAGTAGGTATCAAGTTGTTCGCGACAAGCATCTTTACGTTGCTCTGGCTGGCTGCCTCGCCCTTACAGGCATCTGAGGAAGCGAGTTTTGATGTGCGTTGGATTGAAGTCCACGGTGAGTTTGAAAGAGTGACTGCAGAGCAAGTGCGAACGGCAGCTGCACCATTGGCCAGGGTTGGATTCTTTCAGTTGGAGCTGGATGCTGTGCGAGAGCGCGTTTTAGCCTTGCCTTGGGTGCGGGCCGCTCAAGTTCGCAAACGCTGGCCGGACCGAATCGAGATTACCGTGTATGAGTACCAGCCCGTTGCCCGCTGGGGAGATGACAGCCTGGTGGATGCTGACGGCAATATATTCTCCGTGCCTGGTTCCGAAGATATGCGAGCCTTGATTCAACTTATTGGTCCAGATGACCAAGTGAAAACCATGCTTGCATTCTCCGAGGCCGTGAGATTCCAGCTTGAGCAGACTGGCATGGATTTGGCGCAGTTGATCCTGAGTGAACTGGGTGCCTGGAAAGCCACTTTGCGCAACGGCATGGAACTGAACCTGGGGCGTGATGAGCCGCTCGAGCGGCTGGATCGCGTAGTCACCGTGTTTGACGAGTTGTTAGCCGATCCCGCGCGGGTGCCAAAACGTATCGACCTTCGTTACACCAATGGATTTGCTGTGAAGTGGCAAGAGCAACCAACAGACGTGATTGCCGCAGCGGTAGGGCAGGACTAATGGGCGCGAAAACTGACAAGTCACTCATTGTAGGTCTGGACATTGGTACGTCCAAGATCGTCGCCATTGTCGGCGAAGTCAGCCCTGAAGGCGAAGTGGAAGTGGTAGGGCTGGGTAGTCATGCGTCTCGCGGTATCAAACGAGGCGTGGTGGTGAATATTGAATCGACCGTCCAATCGATTCAGCGCGCCATTGAAGAAGCCGAGCTGATGGCTGGCTGTGAGATTCAGTCCGTGTTTGCGGGAATCTCAGGTTCGCATATCAAGAGCCTAAATTCAGATGGCATCGTCGCGATCAAGGATCAGGAAGTAACCCCAAATGACGTAGAGCGCGTGCTGGATGCTGCCAGGGCCGTTGCCATTCCCGCTGATCAGCGAATTCTGCATGTGCTACCGCAGGAGTATGTGATCGACGGGCAAGAAGGTATCCGGGATCCCATTGGGATGTCTGGTGTGCGTCTTGAGGCAAAGGTGCATGTCGTAGCCGGTGCGGATTCTGCAACCCAGAACATCACCAAGTGCGTCGCGCGTTGCGGACTGCAGGTCGACGATTTGATCTTGCAGCAGCTGGCATCGGGCTACGCAGTATTAACCGAAGACGAAATGGACCTGGGTGTGTGTCTGGTGGACATCGGCGCGGGCACCACGGACATTGCCGTGTTTACCCATGGCGCGATACGCCATACGGCGGTTATCCCCATAGCGGGAGATCAGGTAACCAACGATATTGCGGTTGCGCTGAGAACACCAACTCAGCATGCCGAAGAGATCAAGATCAAATACGCCTGCGCATTGAGGCAGCTGGCGTCTGCTGACGAGACGATACAAGTGCCCTCCGTGGGCGATCGGCCGCCGCGCAGACTGGCCCGCCAAACACTGGCCGAGGTAGTCGAGCCACGCTACGAGGAATTATTCAACCTGGTACACGCCGAGTTGCGACGTAGCGGCTATGAAGATTTGGTTGCTGCAGGCGTCGTGCTAACTGGCGGTGCCGCCAAGATGGAAGGTGTCGCTGATCTTGCAGAAGAAGTTTTTCACATGCCAGTGCGCATTGGTGCGCCTCAGTACATAACCGGGCTGGCCGATGTGGTTAATAACGAAATACATGCGACTGGCGTTGGCCTGCTGCTATATGGCAGCCGCACCGATCGTATTTCGTTGGCGCGCTTGAGTGCCAGCGGCGAAGGATTCTGGGACCGGATAAAAAGCTGGTTT
Organism: uncultured Gammaproteobacteria bacterium; assembly: GCA_964630895.1. Lineage (GTDB taxonomy): Bacteria > Pseudomonadota > Gammaproteobacteria > Xanthomonadales > SZUA-38 > CAZVYE01. Next base: position 17,832 of record CAZVYE010000043.1, read on the forward strand.
CGGGGAGAGTTTTAACAATGAGAATTTGCTCAGCCACTAATAAGCCCAAGCAAAAGAGGTTAGTGAGTTGGGCAATTAAGTCTGACCGGAATCAGGCTGTTATGAGTACACATGGATTGTATTTTGCAGAGGAGAGAAGCCATGTTTGAATTGATGGATAATATGAACCAAAGCGCTGTAATAAAGGTGCTTGGAGTAGGTGGTGGAGGTGGTAACGCCGTCCAGCAAATGGTCGCCGCCGATATTGATGGGGTAGAGTTTGTCTGCGCCAACACGGACGCTCAGGCGCTCAAGAACTGCGGTACGGGAACCGCCTTGCAGTTGGGTGGTAACGTAACCAAGGGGCTGGGAGCCGGAGCGAACCCGGAGTTGGGTCGCCAATCGGCCCTGGAAGACCGCGAACGCATCATGGAGGTGCTGGAAGGCGCCGATATGGTCTTTATTACCGCTGGAATGGGCGGTGGTACCGGTACTGGTGCTGCTCCCGTTGTAGCGCAGCTGGCCAAAGAGATGGGAATTTTGACCGTGGCTGTTGTCACGCGACCGTTCCCGTTTGAAGGCAGAAGGCGATCATCCGTTGCAGCGCAGGGTATTGAGGAACTAGGTCAACATGTAGATTCGTTGATCACCATTCCCAACGAAAAGCTGCTCACCGTTCTTGGTGGTGACGTGACGCTGCTAGACGCGTTTAAGGCAGCCAATGATGTCCTGCTTGGCGCGGTTCAGGGAATCGCCGAGCTTATCACCCGACCGGGACTGATCAACGTTGACTTTGCTGATGTTCGTACCGTCATGTCCGAAATGGGTATGGCCATGATGGGCACTGGGGTGGCCCGTGGTGACGATCGCGCAATTGTGGCTGCAGAGACAGCAATTGGTAGCCCATTGCTGGAAGACGTCAATCTGTCAGGTGCCTGTGGAATTTTGGTCAACGTGACCGCTGGACTGGACCTCTCCATGCGAGAATTTGAAGAGGTCGGTCGCACGGTAAGCGAATTCGCATCCGAAGACGCTACGGTTGTGGTCGGAACGGTCATCGACCCTGACCTGAAAGATGAACTTCGCGTCACCGTGGTAGCAACTGGATTAAATCGAGCGGCAGCTCGGTCTGAGCAGCCGGTACAGCTGGTACGAAACGCGACCACGGGTTCCGTCGAGTATGGCGAAGAAGAAAGTGGGCCTGAGCAAGAGAAAGCGCAAGAATCCGAATCGTTAACACGCGGTTCAGCGAAGCAGGAGGATCATCTGGATTATCTTGATATCCCTGCGTTCTTGCGTAGACAGGCTGACTAAGTAAGACGTAGTAGACACAGTTTACGACCCGTATTGAACGGGTTTAAGGCTTGTCCTCTGCGGTATTAGGTAGTTTATCCGGCGCCGGCCGAACGGCTTCTCCGGCCGGCCCGGGTAACTGCCCCCTAAATACAGGTGTTGCATGCATACAACAGATGTTGTTTTTCCGTCGCATAAGTGCTTTTCATGCGACAAATGCTGTGCTAGTATCCACGCCGTCTTCAAACGCCTGTATTAAATTTCCTTGAGGAAGGGCCCATAATGATAAAACAACGCACCCTCAAGAACGTAATAAGGGCGACCGGTGTCGGGATACACACTGGTCAAAAAGTCTTTCTTACGTTACGCCCAGCGGCTGCCAACACTGGCATCATCTTTCGGCGCACCGATCTCGATCCGGTGGTGGATATTCCCGCGTGCCCGAAAAATGTTGGCGACACCAGTTTGTCGACCACGCTGTTGGCAAAAGATGGCACCACGCGCATCTCTACTGTAGAGCATGTGTTGTCTGCATTTGCCGGTTTGGGAATTGATAATGCCTACATTGATCTGAGCGCCTCTGAGCTGCCGATCATGGATGGCAGTGCCGGCCCGTTTGTGTTTCTAATCCAGTCTGCTGGTATTGAGGAGCAAAACGCGCCGAAAAAGTTTATCCGAATCAAAAAACCAGTGGAGGTTCGCGAGGACGATAAAATCGCACGCTTCGAACCTTACGAAGGTTTCAAAGTCAATTTCTCCATTGATTTTGACCACCCCGTGTTTAAGGCGCATTCGCGCCAAGCGGAAATTGATTTCTCCACCACATCGTTCGTCAAAGAAGTATCGCGAGCCCGCACCTTTGGCTTTATGCGCGATATCGAGATGCTGCGTGAGCGCAACCTGGTGCTAGGTGGCAGCATGGACAACGCTATTGTGTTGGATGACTACCGCATTCTTAACGAAGACGGTCTGCGCTACGAAGACGAATTCGTAAAACATAAGATTCTTGATGCAATTGGTGATCTGTACCTTCTTGGGCATAGCCTGATAGGCGCTTTCACTGGTCATAAGTCAGGCCACGCGCTCAACAATGATCTGTTGCATGCGCTGATGGCGGAAAAGGATGCCTGGGAAGAGGTTACGTTTGAAAATGGCCAAGAGGCGCCAATTTCATACGCACACCCAGCGCAAGCTGTATAACAGCTCCTTTTATTGTTAGTACGAGACGGCACCTTCGGGTGCCGTTTTTTGTTTCAGCGTCCTTTGCGCTTAAGAATACGCCGCATCGCTTTGGCAATTTCTGGGTCGCTAGCGGTTGCACTGGCATGCACAAGACACTCCGAAGCAGCCTCGCTGAGGGCTTTCTCTTGAGGTTTTGGTTTGACTTTACGCGACAAAGGGTAGATTTTAACTTCTAGCTGTGTTGGGGAAATTTTGCACCGCGCCCGCGCGATGTGTAGAATCTCGCCACTTAACAGCCGGATCTTTGCTGCCCAGACTGAAGAGTCTGTCACAAAAACCAAGCAGCCGTTCCGGTAATTTGCAAGATTACAGTGGTCAGCCAAGCCCTTAGGGAGGTTTGGCCAGAGGGTGCTTTCTAGTTCGCGCAACTTATCTGAGCGCCTTTTCAGCGCGGATAATGCACGACTATGTGTCATGGATACGTCAAGAAGCTGCCCGGACGGATGTAATTTGCTCATACAGCATATGATAACAAGAGGCTTTAGATGCAGTTAATCCTATTAAAGGACAATCGCTCCAAGCCAATTCGCGCGAACATAACGCGCACGCAAATTATAGGTGTCGCAACCGCAGCAACCCTGGTGGTGGGTGCGCTCTTCGCGGCGGCGGGATATTTTGCAGGAATGGTATTTGCTGATGCCAGACCAGTAGCTATGGCGCAAGCCGATGCACTGGCTGAACAGCTGATTGAACAAAAAGCCATAATCGCAAGGCTCAATCAAGAGACCGATGAACATTTCAATGCGCTAGCTTTGCGCATGGGCGAATTGCAGGCGCGATCTGTGCGGCTGGAAGCATTGGGTTCACGATTGACCGAGGTTGGCCAACTGGATGATGGTGAGTTCGACTTCAGCCAGGTCCCAGCTATGGGTGGACCGGAAGAGTCAGCGGTCGCCGACCTTGCGCGTATCGATTTGTTTGAAGAGTTGGCTTCTTTGGATGCGAAGCTCAATAATCAGAGTCGCCAGTTAGGCCTGCTGGAAGATATGTTGGACCAGCGCAAACTGGACCAGGCTTTAGAGCCAGCAGGGCGACCGATCAAGAATGGCTGGGTCTCTTCTAGCTATGGTCAACGTACCGATCCCTTTACTGCAAAACCTGCCATGCACTTTGGTATGGACTTTTCCGGCGCACCTGGCTCGGAGATTTACGCGGTAGCAGGCGGTGTTGTGACCTGGTCCGGAACGCGGTCAGGCTATGGTAACGTTGTGGATATCGATCATGGTAATGGCTATGTGACTCGATATGCTCATAATAGAGAGAACAAGGTTAAGGTGGGACAGCGTGTTCGCGCTGGCGAAGTGATTGCTTTGATGGGGGCGTCAGGGCGTGCTACCAGTGATCATGTCCACTTTGAGGTTTGGCTCAAGGGTAAGCGG
>CAZVYE010000044.1:0-9856 GCA_964630895.1 uncultured Gammaproteobacteria bacterium
GACGGTATGAACCAGGATGATCCCGCGGTGGCAAATTTGTCCCAGCTCAATCTGGCACTGGCGGGTACATTGAATGCCGCCGAAGAATCGGAACTAAAGATAGAGCCATTGTTAACCAGTTCCGTAGATAGCCAGACTAAGTCTGGACAAGAATTGCGGTTTATCGGCGACCCAAACAGGCTTCTGAATGAGTTTTCTGCAACGCCTGAGCAGTATGTTTTGGCAGCGCGATTTTCAGGCAAAGTAAAATCCGCTTTCCCTGAGCGCGCTGACTCGACGGACAGTCATATTTCAGAGACCCTGGAGGCTCATCTAGTGGTCGTCGCTGATGTAGACATGCTTTCTGACCGCACATGGGTTGAGGTACAAAATTTTCTAGGCCAGCAGTTGGTAAGCGCTTTTGCTGACAATGGCGACTTTGTCATGAACCTGCTTGAAAACCTGACCGGCAGCAGTGATCTTATTAGCGTTCGAGGCAGAGCCACATCGCAAAGGCCTTTTTTGAAAGTGCGGGAACTGGAGCGAGAGGCGCAAGAAAGATTTCTGGCTACTGAGCAGCAGTTGGAGGAAGAGCTGCGCCAGACTGAAACCAAATTGTCTGAGCTGCAATCTGGCAGAACCGAAGCAGGCGCGCTTATTCTCTCACCGGAGCAGCAGGCCGAATTGGAGAGGTTCCGAACAGAGCAAGTCAATATTCGCAAAGAGTTACGACAGGTTCGGGCAAATTTGCGGGAGGATAAAGAGCGCCTGGGAAGTTGGCTAAAAGCAATAAACATAGGCCTGATTCCGCTGGTTTTGGTTGTTATTGCGTTGGTTGCGGCACGTCGGCGCGGTGCGTCGGCATAACAGGAGGACAAAGATGCAAAAGAAGAGTCTGTTGATCCTGGCCTGCTTTGCTGGGGTAATGATTGGTATTGCAGTGTATGTGGCTGTCAAGCAGCAACCTGTAGAATCGGTGGGAGCTGCCGGACCCTTATATCCTGATCTGACCGAATCCTTGAACGATATCGCGCAGGTCAGTATCCGCGACGCGCAAAGCCAGGCTACACTGAATCGGGACGGTGATGTATGGGTAGTGGCTGAAAAAGGCGGCTATCCTGCGGACGTATCCAAGTTGCGCAAGCAGCTCCTTGCTCTTGCTCGTAGCCAACGCAAAGAGCAGAAGACCAGCAACCCAGATTTATATGGTCGATTGGGTGTTCAAGATATTCAAAGCGCAGATGCAACCGGCGTGGTTGTGAGTCTCACTGGCGTAACAACTCCTGGTGATCTAATTGTTGGTAAAACTGGCACGGGCAGCATAGGAACCTATATTCGTTTTGCGAATGAAGACGCTGCGTGGCTGGTTAATGAGGCTATTGATTTTTCTGCTCAACCGGCCGACTGGATCAAAGAGCAGGTTGTCGATATTCCGAGTACACAGGTAAAGCGCGTTCAAATCCAGAGAAATGATGATCGCAATCTTACGATCATGAAGCCTACGCTCAATACGCCTAACTTTGTGGTCGTCGATTTGCCCGAAGGCAGAGAGCTTCTTAGTCCATCTGCGAGTAATGCTGTCGCCACGGCACTGGAAAGCTTAACCATAGAAGACGCGTTGGTTGCCGAGAATGTTGAGATCCCAAAAGAAGGTCTGGTAGTAACGACCATTGAAACATTTGACGGACAGCGAATTGTTGCGCGAAGTTGGGAAGCGGATCAGCGTTATCTGACAAGCATATCGGTCGAGTTTGATCCAGGTTTGTTCATGGCAACAGACGAACCCAAAGATGCCGAAACAGCCGGTAATGACGCCGCGTCAGAAGAGTCCGGCGATGACGATATTGCTGAAAATGAACAAGCGCGACCCGAGGGCAATGCCCAGGTAGCTGCTGGTTCGTCAGATGGAACGTCTGAAATAGTGCTCGCGCAGGCTCGCGCCGAGAGCAACCAGGAGGCCGTGCATGGTTGGGTATTTGAAATTCCCCAATACAAGTTCAATAACCTGACGAAAAAGTGGGATGACATCTTGAAGCCGCTGCCGGCGGCAGCTGAGGACAATGAATGACCCCAACAATTAAATATTGGATTGTATTGGCAAGCCTATTAGCCGCGGGCAGCGTAATCCTGGCGGCGGCATCTTCGCACGGTCCCCTGGCTCAAATTGCGCCTGACAATGCAGCGCGCTTGCGGGCTGCACTAAATGTGCTGCAATTTCAGAGCCTGGGATTGCTGGTAGTGGTTATTTGCGCTGGTAGCTTCGACGACAATCTGTGGTGGAATGTTTCCCGCTGGATGATGTTGGTGGGTACGAGCTTGTTTTGCGGCTCACTTCTATTGCGGGTAGCGGATGTGGGTCCAGCGATGATCAGCAAGTTAGCCCCCATTGGGGGACTAACGATAATTGCTGGTTGGCTAATCTTTGCTATTGGGGCTCTCGTCAGGGCTGGCCGATAGCCTTGTAAGTTTGTTTTGGCTGATCAGTTGCCGCCGCAGCTTTGGTCGTCACAGTTTCGCAAGCCCAGCGTTCGATAGTATTCGTCCACATGCTGGCGAGCTAACTTTTCTTCTTCCTCGCTGGTGTAGCACACCTTCTTAATCAGGTGTGTGCCAGTTAGTCGAATTCGCTTGCAGCGCACGTTGGGATACTTGTCCGTATCCACTTTTCCATTTTCTTTTTCAGCAATGGCCAAAAAGCCGTCGCTCAAGATTACCCCTTCCTTCTTTTCATTGCCGGCACAAGCGGCGACTAAAAGCACCAGAGACAAAACGATCGCGATTCTAAACATGTGATTTTTAGCTCCCAGCTCACGTGGCTATCTACGGGTTTCTTCGTAGTAGAGTGCACTGTACCCTCAAAATACCCCTATTTGCAAACCGGCAGAATTCCATTCAAACGTATGTTTGATTTTTTTGTCAAACATTGTTACTTTTTTGTCCGCCGTAAGGTTCGGCACCCGACAGCAGCGAATAACAATAATAAGACAGGCCAACGTGTCGGTTATTTATTGAGGGCCACGTGCAATGCGTGGACGGAGGGAAAAGTAATGAAGAGAGGAATTTTGGCAGCCTTTGGGCTGCTCGCGGTCGCGGGTTCGTTTGCGGTTAGTGCCGCAACCGGTGTGGCATTTGTACACGGGACCGGAAAACAAACAGACGCTTTGAATGACTATTGGAAAAGCGGAATGGTCAATTCCGTACGCCAGGGTCTTTCTAACTCGTCCAACTACGTTGTAATCAACTGCAATTTTGAGAAGTACATGTGGGACAGTCAGGCAGCAGGGTGTTTGGCTGGACAACTGCATAACTTCATAACTTCCAGAAATATCGATGACCTGGTCATCATCACGCATTCGAATGGCGGCAACGTTATGCGTTGGATTATGTCCAACCCAACTACCGACAGTCGCTTCCCAACCATTATCAACGCTACGCGCTGGGTAAACGCGCTTGCCCCTTCTAGTTTGGGCACGCCCCTGGCAGAAGCCGTCATGCAAGGCAATGTATTTGAGACGTCACTGGGCTGGTTATTGGGGTTTGCGAACGATGCTGTACGCATGCAGCAACCGGCTTGGATGGCCTACTACAATGCTAACTATTTGCTTGGCACCAGCGGTCGGCCAGCATTGCCAAAAGGATTCTGGAGTGTTGTTGGTACTGACGTAGAAACGGCAATTTGGGACGGTGACAGCTACTGTGGTGGCTATGCAGAAAATTTGGGTCTGGAAATTACCCAGGGCTGGCTCAACAGTTGCTCTGACGGTTTCCTTGAGTGTTCTAGCCAATCTGGCGCGGGTCGTGTCTGGTTTTATGACACCAGCGTCATGAATGGCCGTGAACCACTAAGCCACAATCAAAGTCGACGACGCTGCTTTGGCTTAGATGTTGTCTTGCGCAACGATCTATAAGGGGGAAGAGAATGAAAACTGGAATATTAATTTTAGGGGCAGCGATGGCTGTCAATGGGGCGGCCTTAGCTGGTGAGCTAACGGTACAGCCAATATCCGAGCAGCTTCAGCAAAACATGGCATTGGTTACCAAGGTACCCAAGGGCATTGGGCAGCCATTCGTGCAAGAGTCAGAGCCGGTAATGTTCTCATGGCAGCTGGAAGAAAGTGCGGAGCTTAATTTCGAGCAGCCAGCATTTGTACAGTCAAGCAAGCAATATTTTCTGACAGTGAGTTCAAATGACCTGGCTGAGGGAGTGACTCTGCACACCACTTCGCCAGGCGCTTTTGTTCGCGTATCACCTCTCAACAGTGCCAAAGCTGGTGCATTCGATGCGCCCGACTTTCAGCTTTCCACGGCTGGAAAATGGCAGCCTTCTGCAAGTGGTATGCAAAAGTTCGTCGATAGCGACGCGCTACAAGCGGCTGGAATGGATGTGGTAGATCGCAGCGTTGCATTCCAAATTAACCCGGGATTGGGGCAAGGCCAGATTGGCCTGCGCATCGCCAACCAGGCAAAATTGGCCGGTGGGAGTTTTGTAGTGCACGTACAAGAGCCTGACAGCCCGTTCGAACTGCAACTGCAGGCAAATAACAGCCAGTTTATGACCGGCGATATGTTGCAGGCTCAAATCAATATGACCTCAATGCCTGTTTTAGATGTGGCCAATGCAAAGGCGCTGTTAACCGATCCAGCCGGCAACGTTGCGGGTGAATTTGCACTAGAGCAAACATCGGGCGGTCTGATTGCCACGATGTCAACCAAGGGCTTGAGCAGCAACACCCCTGGACTGTGGGAAGTGCACCTCTATGTTGATCAGCAGGAAAACGGTATGCGAGTCATGAGAGACGCGACTACTGCCGTTGCCATTGCTCAGCCTACCGCGCAATTAAAAGGCGTGGGTGACCAGCATTTTGTTGGTCAAGACATGGTTCAAACCAGCTTTAAAGTGGAAGCCGGTCTTGCCGGTCGCTATGAGTTGCGCGGCGTGCTTTTCGCGACGGACCAAACCGGTGATCTGGTTCCAGTTGCGGTAGGGCATAGCGCCAAGAACCTTGGTTCAGGCGCGGGAACGATCCCATTGCGTTTTGAACTCGGAGAGGGCCTTGGCAGTGCTTTCGGAGCCCCGTTTGAAGTACGGCATCTGGAACTCAACGATCAGTCAATGATGCAGAAGCTGGTTAAAATTGAACGCGCAGTGGCTTTGGAGCACTCGGCACAATTTACTGATCGGTAATTACTATTCCACAAAACCTCGGTTTTCAGATGGCCTGTCTGAAAACATCAGGGGAGCAGCGTGAACAGGCTGCTCGTTTGCCGGCACCTTCGGGTGCCGGCATTTTTGTTTCGACATAATCTACGGTGCCGCGGGTGCAACGCTTTTTTACCTTGTGCTCAGTGTGAGATACTCTCGGGTTGATCAAACGTCATCGCCATGCAGGCTATTGCCAGGAGGGGCAGGTTTAATGAAAGAATTGATTCTCAAGACGGTTTCCAAATCGGTATTGATTGGCGCAATGGCGTTCTCCGTTGTGTTTTCCGCTTCTGCCAATCACACACCGCTTGCCGGTTTGCGTGAGAACGTAAACATTCTTACGCCGGAAACAGCAGTGCCTACAGTTCGGGCCTCAAATCAGCTTGATGCTGCGTTTATGACCGGTTACCTGCATGCGCGAGACCGTTTTTTCCAGATGGATTTCAATCGTCGGATTGCCAGCGGTACGCTAGCCGAAATGCTCGGTGATGCGGTGATTGGTACCGATATACAACTACGTACTCTGGGTTTGCGCAGAGCTGCTTGGGCATCCTATGGCAAGTACAGTGCCGACTCCCGTGCACGTCTCCAGGCCTATGCCAATGGCGTAAACGCCTATCTGGCCACCAGCCCGTTGCCGCCTGAGTACGGGCCACTGGAAATCACCATGCCGGAACCCTGGTCACCGGTGGACTCTCTGGCTATTGCCAAGCTATTGGCTTGGGACTTGTCCTTCGATTCTGGGGACGTGGACAACTCGGTTGCTATTGGAACATATCAGGCGGTAGGAAATGCGGTAGGCTTTGATGGCACGGCTTTATTTTTTGAAGACACCTATCGTCTGGCACCGCCAGATGGGCGCGTCACGGTTCCTGGGTTTTTGAATAGTATCGGCGGCGTAGGCAAGTCCAGCGCGGCCAAGGCTGCTCAAAGCTTTCCTGAGCTGGATAGCAAATTGGTACAGCTGTCCCGAGCGGTGCAGCGGCAATTTAGAGAAGATCCCATCCTGGGTCCCATGTTGCAAAAGTCTGCTTCGCACAAAGGCAGCAACTGGTGGGTTGCGTCCGGGCAAGTGACCGATTCCGGTGTGCCGATATTGGCGAATGACCCACATCTATCGTTGGATACACCTTCTACGTTTTACCCGCTGCATATTGCTGTAGACAACTCTGATGGCAGCGTTAGCAACGTCTCCGGTGTCTCCTTCGCAGGTGCGCCCGGAATTGTTCAAGGCTGTAACGACGACTTGTGTTGGGGCAGCACGGTAAACCCAATCGACGAAACCGACTACTTTATGGAAGAGGTTCGTTTGAACACGTTTGGTCTGCCCACTCATACAGTCTTCAACGGCGTTGAGGAGCCGATACTGCCTGTTTTTCAGTCGTACTTCTCCAATAACGTTGGCGATGGCGTGATGGATAATGTGGGCCGCGCAGATGTAAGCCTGGACGCTGGTGGCATCACGTTTGTGGTACCGCGCAGAAACAATGGGCCCATTGTGAATATTGATGGAACGTCTGCTATTAGTATTCAGTACACCGGTTGGGGTGCCACTTTAGAGCTGGAGTCTTTCTTCGAAATCAATGCGGCTCGTAACGTTGACGAGTTCGCAGACGCACTACAAAAGTTTGACTTTGGGTCGCAAAACTTTGTGGTCGCTGATCGTCGCGGAGACATCGCTTACTTTGCGGGTGGGGAAGTGCCAATACGGTCAGACCTGCAGAATGCGATGGCACCGGGTGGCGGCGTGCCACCAGTATTTGTACGTGATGGCACCGGCGCGTTGGGTCACGAGTGGCTGGCATCTGATCGCTTTGAGGATGGCCAAGCAACACCCACATCGATTTTGCCCTTTGCCGAAATGCCGCAGGTGGTCAATCCGGACAGTGGCTATATCGCCAATGCCAATAACGATCCAGTTGGCGTATCACTGGACAACAACGGCTTAAATCAGGTCAGGCCCGGTGGCGGTCTCTACTATTTGGGGCCCGGTGGCTACGCGTCATATCGTATGGGTCGTATCGACCGTCTCATGAGCTCTGCTGCTGAGCGCGGTGGTATCAGCGTAAATGACTTCAAAGCTTTCCAGGCAAATAACCAGATGCTGGATGCAGAGCTGATAGTGCCCCACATTTTGGGCGCATTTGATAATGCAGAGTTAGGCAGTGCCTGGCCCATGCTGGCTGCTGTGGCGAGCGACCCACAGCTGCAAGAGGTTCGAGATTTGCTGACGATATGGAACTTTAGTACGCCTACGGGCATTCCGGAAGGATATGATCCAGGTGACAATCCGTTTGGTCTGACGCCGCCTGGCGATGATGAAATCAATAACTCTGTTGCCGCCACGGTGTATAGCATGTGGCGTGGTCAAATGGTTCAGAATTCCATTGATGCAACCCTGAGCGCCGTTGGGCTAGGCGACAACCTGCCACCGTCGCGGCTTGCATTCAATTCCCTGAAGTACATGCTCGATACCTTTGACCAGAACCAGGGGGTGGGCGCATCTGGACTGAATTTCTTTACCAATCCAGACGCTCCTGACGCTGAATCGGCCCGCGATTTTCTCATTTTGGCGAGCCTGCGAAGCGCATTAGATCAGCTTGCTGGCGATGAATTCGCACCGGCGTTCGGAAACTCGACGGATGTCATGGACTATCGCTGGGGCAAGCTGCATCGAATCGTGTTTGATCATCCGTTGAATGACGTATTTTCCTTGCCTAATGGGTTGTATGGCTTAGTAAGCCCTGAAGGACTAGATGGCATAGCCCGCGCGGGTGGCTACGAAGTACTTGATGCGTCTTCTCACAGCGCCCGAGCCGATGGTCTAAATGAGTTTATGTTCGGCTCTGGCCCTGCGCGCCGATTCGTTGGAGAAATATTCCCAGATGGCATTGTTGCTGAGCAAATTGTGCCCGGCGGACAGAGCGGCGTGTTAGGCAATATGTTGTACGCCAATCAGTTGTATTTCTGGTTGGTCAATGCGCATTTGCCGCTGTTCACCGACGCCAACACGGTTGAGGCAATTGCGGTAGACAACGCGCTATTTGGACCGCCCTCAGACTGATATTTGTGCAAACCTACGGCGGTGCAGTCTATTGGGCTGCACCGTTTTTTTTTGCGATGAAAGCAGCCCTTCAACATCTTCAAACATCGGACGAGAAACTGGCACACGCAATAGCGTTGGTTGGTGATTACAGGCCGAATCTGGAACAACCGGCGTCCGTTTTCATTGCATTAGGTAGGGCCGTTGTGTTTCAACAGCTATCCACCAAAGCAGCAAATACCATTTACGGTCGAGCGCTATCGGCGTTTGGTACAGGTGAGGGCCTCAGCGCCAGCCAGGTCGCTGCTGCAGATTTTGACTCGCTCAGAGCGGTGGGGCTTTCGAGACAGAAAATTCGATATCTCCAGGCTTTGGCTACCGCCGAGCAGGCCGGCGACCTGCCAGCTCTGGCAGACCTTGAAAACGAGTCAGATGAATCCATTATCTCCAGTCTGGTCATTTATCCTGGCATTGGTCGCTGGACGGTCCAGATGTTTCTGATGTTTGGCTTGGCAAGGCAGGATGTGCTGCCAAGCGAAGATTTGGGCATACGAAAAGGGTTTGCCAAGGCTTTTCAATTGGACGATCTGCCCAAACCGAAAGACATCGAAGAACATGCTACCCGCTGGCAGCCGTATCGCAGCGTGGCCAGCTGGTATTTATGGAGAATTTTGGAAGTTTGATGACGGTTAATTTACTCGACAATTTCGCACTAATGGGCACGCAGGTTGTTCGTCTAAACGCGCAGTTGGTGCGTTCGCCGCAGAACCATGAATCGCTACAGGCGAAAGTCGAAATGAAGCTCAGCCCGGGCGAAGTTCAGCAAAGTGAGAAGGGTGTCTTTCAGGTTGGAGTACGCCTAACGTGTCTTGGAGAGATTGAGCAAGAAGAAAAGAACGAGCGCATCTTCTCCATAGAGGTGGTTTTGAATGCACTTTACAAACAAGTGCGTGGCGACGCCATTTCCTTTGAGACGTTCTCCGCTAGTCACGGCTCTCTGACCCGCCAAATTTATCCGCTAATACATCACCAAATCATGCCAGTGCTAAGCCAGCTAGGTTTGTACAACGTGCGGCTGCCGCACGATATCATGCAACTGCCGGAAAGCAGCAAACCAGAGCAATCGGTAGATACGCCCAAACAGGTACATTGATTGGTTTGGCTTCTCTTTAGCCAGACAAAATTTCTGATCGCACACGCAACGAAATAGCTTGGTTCAGCCGGCTTCCGGCGGTATCACCCGGACGACCTCGGTGGGTGTTGTCACCCCGGACGCTACTTTTGCCGCACCTGCCAGCCGTAGCGATCGCATGCCGTTACTGGCAGCTACTGCATGCATGGCTTCGGCGCTGATGTCCTTTTCGATTGCCTTGGTAACTGCCGGTACCATCGATAGCATTTCATAAATTGCTGTGCGCCCCAGAAAACCCGTATCGCGGCACTTTTCACAACCGACGCCCTGATAGAACTGCTCGGGAGGCTTGAATTTGTCGGAGCCGCACAGCTCATACCAAATCGATCGATCCATCGATGCAGGTTGTTTGCAGTGGACGCAAAGCGTTCGAACAAGCCGCTGTGCGACAACTCCCGCAAGCGTGCCTCGGATGAGGAAGTGCGGTGTACCCAGGTCT
>CAZVYE010000044.1:9866-21601 GCA_964630895.1 uncultured Gammaproteobacteria bacterium
AAAAGCCGAACTATGGCGGATGGCGCATCGTTGGTGTGCAGCGTTGACAACACCAAATGACCGGTTAGCGCAGCCTGGATTGCCATCTGTGCTGTTTCCAGGTCGCGGATTTCGCCCACCATAATGATGTCTGGATCTTGTCTAAGCAAAGTTCGAATACCGGCGGCAAAATCTACGCCTAGTCCTGACTGCACCTGCATTTGATTGAATTCTGGTGACACCATCTCGATGGGATCTTCAATGGTGCAGACGTTTACTTTGGGTTCCGCAAGATGCTTGAGCGTGGCGTAAAGGGTAGTGGTTTTTCCTGACCCTGTTGGTCCTGTCACCAGCACCATCCCGTGGGGGCGTTCAACCATTGCGCGCCACTGCTTAAGTTCGGATTTTGTAAATCCAAGCTGTTCAAAGCTTTTGGTAACCACCATGGGATCGAAAATACGCATCACACATTTTTCGCCAAATGCGGTCGGCATGGTGGACAGGCGAAGCTCGATTTCTTTGCCATCGGTGGTGCGGGTTTTTATACGGCCATCCTGGGGCCGTCGCTTTTCTGCCAGATCCATGCGGCCCAGGATTTTTAGTCGCGAAACCACCGCAGCCATGACGGGTGTGGGCACGGTGTATACCTGATGCAGTTCACCGTCGATTCGAAATCGTACCGGGCTGCCTTCTCTGCGAGGCTCAAGATGAATATCGCTGGCGCGCTGATCGAAAGCGTATTGCAGCAGCCAGTCGACAATGTAGACCACGTGGTGGTCCTCAGCCCCCAATTTTCCAGATGCGCCCAGCTCCAAGAGCTGCTCGTAGTTGAGCAGTTTGTCACTGGCATCTCCCACACCAGCGTTGAATGCCTTACGCACCGATTGGGATACCCCATAAAATTCAAGTTGATATCGCTCGATATCAGATGGGTTTGCCACCACCACTCGAATAGGGCGCTGCATGATTGGTTGTAGATCTTCGGCCCAAGCCAGCGCAAAAGGTTCGCTGGTTGCAATGACCGCTTCGGCAGAATTGATAGCTACCGGCAAGATATGGTGTTGCTGCGCATAGGCTTGGGACACCAGTTCCGTCACGCGGTGCACGTCTACCGACATAGGATCAATACGCAAGTAGGGGAAGCCTGATTTTTCTGCCAGCCACTTGGTGAGATCCCTTAAAGTGAGCTCGGAATCGTCGTCTTTGCGTTTGACTTTCGCCCGAGCAACCTGATGTAAGGGATGCAGAGATGATCCTTTACCCGAATTCTCTGCTTCAACCAAACGCACGTCTCTGGACGTGATAATACCGTCTTGCTCCAGCGCCTGAAGAACCTCAATGAGGCGAATGCGCGCACCAAGGGTAAAGCTGGAACTGTGCCCTTGCTCTGGGTGATTTGCGATAACGTGGGACTGGCTTGGCATAAAGGATTGCTTCATGCCTCCATTATGCGACATTTGGGTAAACTTTAGGTTATCGCGATTGATTTCGTTAAATGTAGCGGGCTGGTGCCTCAGTTAATCGATCACTTTCGTTCTCAGATTCAGCCGTCAAGGTGCAGCCCACATTCTCTTTGCAGACCAAAAAAGCGGGTCTCGTCAACGGACTGTACTTCGTAAATCGATTTGGTGGTATGGGTATCGCCTACGGACAGATAGCCTTGTTCCCAAAGCGGGTTACGCGGCAGATTGTGGCGTTTTAGATAAAGATGGACGTCGCGATCTGCCCAGTCGGCGATAGGGTGAATGTTCCAGCGGCCATCGACGATCTTGGCATAAGGAATAGACTGACGACTGGCTGCCTGGCTGCGTCGTATCCCAGCAAACCAGATGGCCGCACTTAGCTGTTCCAATGCACGTTGCATGGGTTGAATTTTGGCTATCTGGTTGTATCGTTTCAGACCGCTCGCTCCCTGATTCCATAGCTCGCCGTGGCGCGCTTCCAGCCAGCGTGGGGATTGATCAGGTCGGACTATCTTCAAGTTTAGGTTCAGGCGATCAGACAATTGATCAATAAACCGATAGGTCTCAGAAAATAGATATCCAGTGTCGATGAGGATGACTGGTATGTTGGGTTGAATCTGAGTAATGAGATGGAGACTAACTGCTGACTGAATTCCAAAGCTCGAAGAAAGGACTGCGTTGCCCTCAATATTAGAAAGCACAAAATTGATGCGTTCCACTGCGCTTAGAGACCGCAGCAATTCGTTCAGCTCGGCACGCACTTCTGGATTTAAATTGGCTTTGTCGCCAATAGGCAAACCCATGCACATCAGGCTGCCTCCAGGCTCGAAAGCGCCAGCTCACATTGATTGGGAGCGGCGAAAACACTGCCATCGCGCAGTTGCTTTGGTGCAAACCAGGCCAGGTCTGCTTGTAGACGCACAACTTCACCAATAACAAGCAGGCACGGAGACACAATGTCAGGTCGTCGGGCCAGCTCAGGGAGCCCATCTATATTGCCCGTGGCGAGAGTCTGGGCCGACGTTGTGCCATTGGAAATAGCGGCAGCTGGTGTATTTGGGTCCACTCCTGCACTGATTAAGCCACGCCGAATCTGGTCGGCGTTTTGCATGCCCATGTAGAACACCAGCGTCTGCCGAGGTGCTGCGAGCATCTGCCAATCGGCAGCTTCAAACTGATTGAGCTGATGTCCGGTTATAAAGTGAACCGATTGCGCAAGCTTTCGATGAGTCAGGGGAATTCCCGCATAGGCCGCGCAGCCAACTGCAGCAGTAATGCCAGGTACTACGCATACGGCCAGTCCCGCAGCACGAACTGCCCGAGCCTCTTCGCCTCCGCGACCAAATACAAACGGATCGCCGCCTTTGAGGCGCACGACCAGCTTGCCGGCACGCGCATATTCGATTAAGAGCCGGTTGATTTCGTCCTGCGTGTGGTGTTGTTTACCCGGTGCTTTGCCGACCATGACAAATTCAGCATCACGCCGCGCTCGGTCCAGTATGGCCTTGGAGACAAGCCGGTCGTACAAAATGACGTCTGCTGTCTGAATCATTTGGAGCGCTTTTAGGGTTAATAGATCTGGATCACCCGGGCCCGCTCCGACAAGATAAACGGTTCCCTTGCAATCACTCGGTGCGGCGATCGTCAGCCCTTTCAACGCTGTGCCGGGGCTGGCTGGCTCATGCAAATTCCAGTTGGCATGGAACCACGCTTCCCAGAATTTGCGTCGCTCACTTAATGCTGTGATCTTTTCGCGTACGGTGTTTTGCCATTGTTTTGCCAATGCTGCGAGTTTGCCAATATGCTCGGGCAAGATGGCTTCAATTTTCTCGCGTAACATACGTGCCAGAACGGGGGCACCACCTCCGGATGATATGGCAATGGTAATTTCACCTCGATCAACGATTGCCGGAGTTATCCAATCACTGATACCGGGTTGGTCAACGACATTGACCAGCACCCGTTGCGTTTTTATCCGGCCGGCTATCCACGCGTCTAGTTCCTTATCGTCGGTGGCAACAATGGCGAGTCGCGCTTCGGCGAGTGCCTGGATAGAAAAAGGTTTCAGTTGGGCGACGTGTTTGTGCTCTTCCAAAAATGACTTCAACTGTGGAATCATGCTAGATGCCACCGCTCTGATCCTGGCACCAGCAGCGTGTAGCAATCTGACTTTGCGCAATGCAGCCTCACCACCGCCCACTACAAGAACCGTGTGTTCGGAAAGATCCATAAATAGCGGAAAATGCTGCATGTCGGTAACCGTTTTCAACTAATTCAATCGGGTAGGATCAGATTAGGACCTGCAAAGTCATTTGAGAAATAACCCTTCGCTGGCTGGCCCTGCAATAAAGTTATAAGCAAGGGAGATCATGTGCAGTTGTCTGCAGTAACCGGGCTGCACTCCAGCGAATTTCGCAAAGGCACGCTCAAAGATTGGGTTTCGTCATCGATGGCAGCCTGGTCTGGTAAAACGGCCACGGAATCGATGAGATCTTCGTCCAGGTGATTTGCGAACAAGGTTATGAAGTCTTTCATATAGCTGCGTAGAAATCGGTCCCGTCGGTAACCGATCCAAGTGGTTAGTCGGGGAAAAAGACCGGTGGCCGGAATCGCCTCCAATCGGGCGTCTGCGTGGGGGTCGAAGGCGACGCTGGCGATGATGCCGACACCAACATGCATAGCAACATACGTTTTAATAACGTCTGCATCTCTGGCTGTAAAAACGATGTCGGGTTCCAGGCCAGCTTGCTTGAATGCGTTTTTAAATGACGACTCTTTGCCCAAACTAAATACGTAGGTAGCCAGAGGATGTTTTGCCAAAGTGTCCAGAGAAATCGGACGCTCGGCACTCACTAACGCATGACCTTTTGGCACAACAATGGTGCGGTCCCATTGATACGCAGGCAACCGAATGATGTCGTCCAACTGATCGTTTTCCCCTGACGCGATGGCAAAATCTACGATGCCATCGTTGAGCATCTGCGTGATCTGTTCCGTCGTTCCCTGTTGCAGATGCACTTTGACCTGTGGGAATTGCTTTCTGAACTGCGTAATGATTGCCGGCAATACATAGCGCGCTTGCGTATGGGTGGTTGCAATGGACAGGGAACCCTGGTCCGCATTATTGAGATCGCTGGCTAAATCACGAATATTATGGACTTCAGACATAATGCGCTGAGCTCGGCGCAGTACTTCTTTTCCCGCTGGCGTAATCCCGGATATGCTCTTTCCAGCCCTTAAGAATATTTGCAGACCCAGCTCATCTTCCAGCATGCGAATCTGCTTGCTTACCCCAGGCTGCGATGTATATAGGCGATCGGCTGCAGCGGTAATATTTAAACCGTTGTCCTGCACCGCCAGCAGGTAACGCAATTGTTGCAGTTTCATCTCGCTTCTCCTGCGCAAAATGCAGGCAGCGATTGAATTCAAGAGAGGACCGACTACCTGCGTGTTTCGCGGTAGTCGTGTAATGATCGGGTTTTAGACTAAAGTCGTTAAGCCATCCACAACGCCGCGAAGCTATGCTGTTTGCAACAGCACATGCACATCATCGGTTTGGTTGTGTTTGGTTTTTGCGTTGTCATCGGGGCCGAGTATACGATTCTTTGGGTTGACGTCAACACGTCATTAGTTGGTTATCACCGTTCGTTTAACAAAATTAGACCAAGATTCCAGCGGTTTCCCATCGGCAGCGAACGCGGCAAACAGGTTGTCAAGCAGATTCAAAGTTTCCGCTTCGTTGACGTTTTCCCGGTACATTTGGTTTAGCCTAGCGCCTGCCTCATCGCCGCCCAGGTACAAGTTATAGCGCCCTGGGGCTTTTCCAACCAAAGCAATTTCTGCCAAATAGGGCCGAGCGCATCCGTTGGGGCACCCCGTCATGCGGATCGTTGGTGCCAGCTTGGATAAGTTGTGCTGCGCGAGCAGTTTTTCGATCTTGCTTATCAGTTCAGGTAGATAGCGCTCACTTTCGGCCATGGCCAGGCCACATGTGGGAAAACCAACACAGGCCATGCTGTTGGCGCGGACTGAAGTAAATTGTTGCAATACACCGTGTTGGTTCAGGATTTTGTCTATCGCTAATTTTACTGACTCATCGGCTCCGACGATCTGCAGATTTTGATTGGGTGTAAGCAGAAACCCCTCAATCTCCAGGCTTGCTATTTCACGCAAAGCGCCTTTGATCTGTTGTTTCTCGGAGTCCTTTACTCGCCCGTTCTCTATAAACAGCGTTAGGTGCCACAGATTGTCGTAGCCGCGCTGCCAGCCGTAGCGATCCTGGTTGTGGTCAAACCGGACTGGTTTGCTCGCTGTCAGCAATACGCCGCTGCGGTCTTCGATAGTGCGTTTAAACCAATCAATACCGCGATCATCGATTGTATATTTAAGACGAGCACGCTTGCGATTATCTCGATTTCCGAAATCTCTTTGCGTGGTAATGATGGCTTCGCTTACCGCAATGATCGCATCAACTGTGCAAAACCCGATGTCCGTCCCGAGTCTTGGGTAAGTAGTGTCATCGCCATGCGAGCAACCCATGCCACCGCCTACTACTACATTAAAGCCGACTATTTGTTCATCTTCAGCAATGGCAATCAGTCCAAGATCCTGGGAGTAGATATCAACGTCGTTAGAAGGCGGTATGGCGATGCCCATTTTGAACTTTCGCGGCAAGTAGGTTTGTCCATATATGGGTTCGGACTCGGCCTTAGTAGAAGCCACGGGCGTTTTGTCTAACCAAATTTCGTGATAGGCGCTGGTTTGCGGTGTGAAATGTTCGCTCAGGCGATCGGCCCATTCCAGGGCCTGCACATGCAGCCTGCTGGATTTGGGGTTTGGGTGACACATAACGTTCCGATTGACATCACCGCAGGCGGCCAGCGTATCCATCAGAACATCGTTAATTCCACGAATGCTGGCTTTTAAGTTGCGTTTCAAAACGCCATGAAACTGGAAAGCCTGCCGTGTGGTTAGTCGCAGGCTGCCATCAGCGTAAGCATCTGCGAGATTGTCCATCGCAAGCCACTGGCCCGGTGTGCAGCGTCCGCCAGGTACACGCGCGCGAATCATAAACTGATATGCAGGCTCCAGTTTCTGCTTCTTGCGTTCAGCGCGGAGGTCGCGGTCATCCTGTTGGTAAATGCCGTGAAACTTGGTCAGCTGTGTGTCTTGTTCACCCAGGGCACCGGTAACGTCATCCTGCAAGCCCTGCGATAGGGTGCCCCGTAAGAAATTGCTGTTGGTTTTGATGTCCTCTACCTGGGAACTCATTAGTACACATCCTTACGTATGCGCTTTTGGAATTTCAGTTCACGCCAAGTCAGCCCCATGGTTTCTTGGTTATCCTGCAAAAGCGTCTGAATTGTTTGTTCTACGGCTTTGCCCATGGCAATCGAGCCGCAGATGTAAACCACGGCCCCATCGGCGAGCCACTGCAGGAACGTCTCACCTTGTTCCATCAGGCGCTGTTGAACATATACCTTCTCTGCGCTATCCCTGGAAAACGCGCAGGAGATTTTGCATTGGGTGTTCTGTTCACGGAATTTGAGCCATTCATCTTGATAGAGAAAGTCTTCTCGCTGGGTGCGCGCGCCAAATATCAACCAAACTGGCCGTTGGTCCTGGGTGCGGGCCAGGTGTTGGGCGAATGCGCGATATGGGGCAATGCCCGTGCCAGCGCCGATTAGCACAATGGGGACCTGTGGGGAGGTAGGTAAATGAAATCGGCTGTTTTTTGCAATACTGACCTGTAAAGTATCGCGAGGCTTGAACCGCGTTACCAGCGCCTCACTTGCTGCGCCATAATTCATGTTGTCATTATGCGCGTCCTTTTTAAGCGCCACAGTCAAATGAATCTGGCCCGGATGGGCTAATGGACTGGACGCTATGGAGTAGGCCCGTGTAGATATTGGAGACAGTGCATTGGCAAGTTCCTGCGCGCGCAATTGCACCTGGTGATCGTAGGCAAAATCAGCAAACTGGCGTCTTGAAACGTATTGGGTAAATTCGTCATTCTCAGAAAGTATGGGTTCAGGTGACACCGCGCAGTAAGCCGCCATTTGCTGGACGACGGATCGGGTAATCTGGGTGATCTCAAGGTGACTGGTCAGTGCTTCTCTCAGCGTCACCTGTATGTCGGCAAGGGAAACAGGCTCATCACCGGTATGGCCTGTGGCATTCAGGACTCTCTTTACCGCTTCGTCTGAATTCGTGGTGTGCACGTTCAGGGAGTCGCCCGGTGCAAAGTGCAAATCTGGGCAAGTGAGTTCGATGTGGGCAACGTTTTGATCGGAATATCTTCCGGTAATGCGTTGCTGACGCCTTATGCTCGCCGTTTGCGTGGCGCTAGCAATTGGTTGGGAGTCAGCGCGGGGTAAGGTGCTATGCAACGGCGTTACTGATGCAGTTGGAACCTGTTCTGTGTCTCCTACATTGAGCTCGCTTGTCTTGTCCAAAACCAACCGCTGCCAATTGCTGGCAGGGGCTTCAAAATCCAGGTCGCATTCCTGACATGGCAGGAACCGGGTGGCTCCCAGTTCTTTGAGGCGTAAATCCAGTTGTTTTCCAGTCTCGCAGAAGTATGTGTAGCTGCTGTCTCCCAGTGCCAGTACCGCGTACGATAATCGAGCCAGTTCCGGTGCCAGTTCGCTGTGCAGATCCTCCCAGAACAATTCGGCGTCTTCGGGCGGGTCGCCTTCGCCCTGGGTACTAATAACGACAAACACAAAGCGCTCCTTGGCCAGTTCGTCGATAGAATACTCACTCAGAGAATGTAGGCCTGCAGCGGTGCCATTCTTGACCAGTTGCCCATGCAAAGACTCCGCTACCGACTGGGCATTGCCTGTTTGAGACCCATAAAGAACAGTACAGGCCGTGGAATCACTGGCAGGTGTCACCGACCTAGCCGACTCAGGCGCGGCAACATAGGCTTGAACCGATCCGGCATTTGCCGCCAGTCCTGCGATATAGCCACTGGCCCACCAAAGCTGCTCAGCGGGCAGGCTAGACACTATCGGCTCCAAGGCGTCTGCTATTGCAACCGTCGATTGTGTTGTTTGAACGTGCGGACTCATGACATCAACCGTGTTTGATGTAACAAGCCTATGGTGGCGCTAATTGTTGGGGAACGGTTTTGTAGTTATACGCTGATAACCAGGCGATCTAAGCGCTTATAACATTGGCAGTATCAAGAAGCGTCTTTGGAATGTTTGCCTAGATACATCCAGTGCCACGGCTCATAAGCAAACCCCAGATCGTTGTTCTGTGGGTAAGATAAGCGAAAGCCGAACTCTGAGGCGTTATTGGCGAGCCAGGCAAAGGCCTCCGTTTCCTCAAAGGTCTCTGCCAGTGGCTCGCTGCCTTCAGTGCCAAGATCCAGCGCGCAGCCGCTATGGTGTTCACTGTATCCAGGCGGCGCGCTCACCGCAAAAATGTCATCGGTTGATTGTCCGGCAGCCAATTTCTTTTCAACCAGCAGCTTTTGGTAGTGCCAGTCTCTAAATCCGGAAATGGCCTGCAATATCACGCTATCAGAGGCGGCCGACTCACGCATTTTTCGCCAGGCTTTTGCGGCAGAATGAGTCAAGTAAAGTGGTCGATCAAACACATCCTGTTCATCGGACGTTACCCAGCGGCTCTCGTAAATCAACGGTAAATCACGGTCTTGGATGGTCGATGCCGCCCCCAACTCCTCACTGCACTTTGCTACGCTTGCTGCGTAATCCGATTCGCAAGCACTGCGGAAAGCTCCCATCAGTGCGGCAAACCGCCCGTCCATATCGTAGGCAGGTTCGTCGGTACACTCACTTAGACCAAGATGATCAAAGAACGGGTGGTGCTCAGCCACTGGAACGATCGAAGTGTCGCTGTGATGGCAGTAGTAATCGAGAGTCGATAGCGTAAGTTCCCGGCCCAAACCCTTACCACGATATTTGGGTACAATTCGAACGTTGTAAGTGGGCTTCAAATGCACCTCACCGATTTCAATTTTTGTATCGCCGGTGTGAAAGTTATCCCTAAGAAATGCCTTGTAAATATTTGACTTTGATTCGGTATTACGAATTACGAGATTTGAAGTATAGATGCGGACTTCCGTCATGGCGATCGGTTGAGTCGCAGTAGAGGTGTTGGCCACATTTCGGTAGTGATAAACAATTGTTGTGCGTCCTGCGATAGCGCCAGCGCTTCGCTTTGCGGTAGGAATGGCAGCAGAATGATGGTTGGCTCACTGGCAAGAGCCTGTGCCCAAGTCTGCGATGAGCTTCGAGCGTACCACAGCGCACGGATATAGGTAAGCACGACCATGGCAGAACCATCTTCGAGAATATCCAGGGCCGTGGGTCGTCCAAAGTGTCGCGTGAGGCTCTGCTCAGTCAATGTTGTTTTCACCGCAGGAATATTCACCCCATCCAGTTCCAGTGCGGCGACCACCGGTGCGTCGCTGCGATAGGGGACCGAATACAGCGCGATTGGGTCAGTACGCTTGCTGATCAGAAAGAATCGCTGTGCGACTGGATCTGCGCCCATGGCCTCAAAGTTTACCGGCCCAGCTGGTAGAGTAAATTCGATGGTCCAGGCTGGTTTAATCTCTTGGCCTGTCAGTGTCTCGGGTTCGCGGAATACGTGAATTTTGAGCGACTTATGAATATCCAGGTTGTCGCCAATGTCTCCTACCGCCACGTAGTGTTTGCCATCCAGACTGAAACTGGTCAGGTCTTCCCAGTCGCGATTGCTAGCGTCAACCAGACGTATGCTGCCCAGATCATCGCCAGCGCTATTGATCGCAAACACCTGGCCGTCATGGCCGCTGTCATTAATCAGCCAGTAGCGGTCTGGGACGGCTCGAGATACCGCCATGCCGCTGGCCTCGACAATAGCATTGTTGCTAAGAAACCCAACCACTTTGCCAGGTTCGAAATGCTGCGCTTTGACAGTGCTTGACGCAATCAACAGTACAAAGAATGCAGCGCCAAGGACACACCAGCTGTGGCTATAGAATTTGTCTTTAATGGGCCACATGGGTACCTGGTTTAGCCGCAACAATTTCGATATTGCCCATGGTGTTGATGCCGTCATAAAACCCCGTAGGATCACCTTGGCCATATGAAAATGCCAGGTGCCCGGCGTCGAATTGTCCCAGGGCTGCGTCAAAACTGACCCACTGTCCGTCTATTAATGCCTGGGTCCAGGCGTGTGGTACAAATGCGCGCTCTGTGCCCAGCCAATTGTCCACATAAGCAAGTCCGCTTGCGACTCGCGTTGGGATATTGGAGGCACGGCCCAACGCTGCCAGCAGCAGCGCATGCTCGGTACAATCACCGGTACGGTCGCGTGCTACCTCTAACGCGGATGCGTAGCCCACGTTGAGGTTTTTCTCATTAACATATGTGCGCACGAATTCGGTGAGGTTTTGCATGACCTGCGCGGGGTCGCTTGCATCTCCCCTTGCTTGGCGCGCGAGGTCCTGAACGCTGGGCGCATCGGACTGTAGCCAACGCGTTGGAGCCAGGTATTCCGCGGCAGATTGTGCCGGAACGGCCT
The DNA here is from genome assembly GCA_964630895.1 of uncultured Gammaproteobacteria bacterium. Lineage (GTDB taxonomy): Bacteria > Pseudomonadota > Gammaproteobacteria > Xanthomonadales > SZUA-38 > CAZVYE01. The sequence continues at coordinate 20,849 of CAZVYE010000044.1, forward strand.
CATCTACAGACTGGTTCACCATGACCGTCAGCCAGGTCACCATGCCATCCTGCGAGATTTGTTGTTCTGAAGACTCTGGGAAATAAAGTACGGTTTCCGAATTCTTGGCCTCAATCCGGTAGGTCACGGATTCGGAAAGCCACTCGGACTCCAGAGATTCAGGTGCTGGGGCGATTGCCATGGTAAAAAAATCAGCCGGATCTGCCGGGCTGGTGGCGCAGCTCTCCGGACAAGAGATGGCCTCAAAGCGCATGCCCATCATCTCCATCACCAGTTTTTTAGCAACTTGATCTTCATCGATCCATGACACCGTCTGTATTTGCGTGTTACCCATACGGACTGTTTCGTTGACTCTAATCAGTTCGCGTTCAACGCCTAGAATGTCGACCGTCTCGGTTTCTCCGATCTCGATGGTCATAGGCATGGATTCTAAAGAGCTGGGTACGAACGCTACGGCCTCAACGGTAGTCCCTGGTGTCAAACCGGCTCGCTCAGTGGCCAAAGCAATGGCTTCTGCCATTTGCCATTCAGGCTGCCAGTGAATAGAGAAATTGCGCGTCTCGCCTCCCGCGGTGGAAGTGATTTTTACGGTGCCATCTTCTTCTATAGTGCCGGTATTTATCATTTCCGAGCCAGACATGCTTTGCACGGATTTGAATGCCAACGGCTCTCCTGCATCGCTTTCCAGCGTTTCTTCCACCAAAGAAATCCCAATGTTTACACCACTGCGATTTAATTCGAGCTGCATCGTCT
>CAZVYE010000045.1:0-21555 GCA_964630895.1 uncultured Gammaproteobacteria bacterium
CCAGCTTAAGACAACCCCAATCAAAATGGCGCCTGTGTAAATCCAGAGCACAAGTTGTGCAAGTTCACCAAGAGAAAATATGGCCATGCCCAGAGGGCTCATGCCACCACCCACAACTGCGAGTTTGAGCAACAGGCTGATAACCGCAAGCAGCCACATCACCAGAAATGTGGCGATCTCAAAGCGCTTGTAATTTGGAATCACACGCTTTAGCGGCGTAATGACAGGATTAGTGATTTTCACCACCATCTGACAGATTGGGTTAAAAAAGTTTGCGCGGACTAGCTGCAACAGGATCCGCAGCGCCAAAAACAGCAGCGCAAACCCAAATATCACGTCGATTAGAAATACCGCTGCGTTGTTTGCAAAGGGCGTATACATTGCCTCGATCTATCCTTCTTCGGTTAGTAGCCGTTGGGTCAACGCCATAGACGTTGCTCAAACGATGCTTTGATAAATGGGTATGAATGACGGTCGTTACAATCTACTCTTCTAAGACAGCTAGCTTTGCCTTGATAAACTTCTCGTGGGACAGGTGCAGTAGTTTTGCAACACGCCGTAAGTAGTGTTCTTCAAATCGATCGATGCGGCCATCAGCGTAGGCTACTCTCCAAAGCATATGCAATAGCTCAAACTTTTCCTCTGGATCGCAGTTCTCGTTAATCACTTTGACATGCGGGTGGAAAGAGGATTGATCATCTACTCGTTGCTTGGCTCGCTCCATAAGGTTGTCTATTTCCTGCTCGGCCAAATCAAACTCGGTGTGCATAGACAAACTGATAGACCGCCATTCCTCGTCAGAAAGGTCATGATCTGAAAGCGCTACGTCAATCAATAAAGCCGCTGCTGCAAATTCTTTCAGATGTGGATCAGGCACGCCAGCATCGTCCACTGCCGACTCAATACCCAGCTTATTCTGTATTTCCTGCCACATCTTTTTCATGCAATAGCTCCGTTTGCCTGGAATGGTATAAGTGTCTTTCGTTGATACAATGAAACTCGGCGCACACAACTTAAGCCATGATCCCTGAAAGATTCGCAAAATTGGTCCAGATTCTTGATCGTCGACAAACAGATTTGACGGTCTTGCTGGACGGTGTTCACAAACCACATAATTTCTCTGCCATCTTACGCACCTGTGACGCGGTTGGGATTCTGCATGCCCACGTTGTTCCCCCTCCAGGCGGCCTGCCAGTAAACACGCACGCAGCGCAAGGTTCGCAAAAATGGGTCAAGGTCCATCGCCACCGAACACTAGATCAAGCTGTGGACGTGCTCAAGGGCCAAAATACACAGATTCTGGCGGCACACCTGGACGAGAGTACCGTAGATTTTCGAGAAATTGATTACACTCGACCCACGGCCATTCTGTTGGGTACGGAGCGTTACGGCGTATCAAAGGCCGGTTTGGCTGTGGCAGATCAACTCATCTCCGTGCCCATGATGGGCATGGTGCAGTCTCTGAATGTGTCGGTGGCCTGTGCGCTTATCTTGTATGAAGCCCAACGCCAGCGTTCACAAGCAAACCTGTATGGTCAAGTTTCTGTCCACGGCGAAGAGCGCGCAAAGCTATTGTTCGAATGGGCTTATCCGAAACTCGCGCGCATGTGCCGTGATCGAAAACACCCTTATCCAGAACTAGATGCCGAAGGAAATATCCTGGGCACCCTGCCCGGCACGCTGGCAGCACTTGCCGACACGGAAGAATAATCTTTATGCATAAAAATTTGTTTTGCTACGCCCTGATAACAACGATCTTACTGTGCTCCGGCCAGGCGTACGCTCGAGACGTTATTGAGCACCAGGTCACCATCGATGACCCAACCAGTCATCTGATTGAGGTGGAGAGCACTTTTCCAATAGTACGCAACAGCCGATCCGAACTCATGATGGCAACCTGGATTCCTGGATCATACTTAATTCGGGAGTACTCGCGACACATCCAGGAACTGCAGGCGTTTGCAGATGGCAAGCCAGTGCAGATCGAAAAAGTCAGCAAGAATCGCTGGAAGACTCCCCCAGTGAGCGGCCGTAGCCTGACCATTCGTTACCGACTGTATGCCCATGAACTCACGGTACGAACGAACTTCGTAACTGAACAGATTGCAATCATGAACCCCATTGCCATGTTCTTGGTGCCGGTGGATGGGTTGGAACTTCCACATCGAGTGGAATTTTCCCTACCGCCTGGCTGGCAAAACAACATTAGTGCGCTTCCTAAATCAGGAGGCAAATGGCAGGCAAGAAATTACCAACACCTGATAGACAGCCCATTCCTGGCGGGAAATACGCAGGTCTATAGCTTTGAGCTTGGCCAAGTACCGCACCATTTGGTAATGGCAGGTGATTATGCTTACTGGAACACAGATCGCGCAGCGGCAGACATTGAGTTGCTGGCAGCCAGGCAAAAGTTGTTTTGGGGCAACTGGCCGCTGCAGCAGCCTTACTTTGTATTAAACGCGGTTGCGGAGGGTCGCGGTGGTCTGGAGCACGATCAATCTACCCTGTTGTTGGCCAATCGTCTGACCATGCGCAAACGGGAAGACTATGTGGACTGGCTCAGATTGGTGAGCCATGAGTATTTCCATATTTGGAATGTCCGACGACTCAAGCCCAAAGTTCTTATGCAACCCGACTATGAATCCGAACAGTTTGTGCCTGAACTCTGGTTTTCTGAGGGCTTTACCAGCTATTACGACGGGCTGTTGCTGGTGCGATCAGGCCTCATAACCCCCGATGAATATTGGAAGATTCTGGCGGCGCGATTTCAACGGGTGCTCAGCGGCCCAGGTCGCCTGCTGCTAAGTCTCGAAGACGCCGCATTCGACGCTTGGATCAGACACTATCGTCCGAATGAGAACTCTCCAAACAGCGCACCCAGCTACTACGATAAAGGTGCCTTGGTTGGGTTCATGTTGGACATGCATATTCGACGCGTCACCAACGGCACTAAGTCATTGGACGACGTCATGCGACGCGTTTATGCCCAATTTAGCAAAACAGGCTTTACGACCGCAGATGTAGCAAACGTTGCCACCCAGGTTGCCGGGGAAAGTATGCAGCCTTTCTTCAACGACTACATACGCGGGACACGTGAAATCAACTTAGCGCCCATACTGACTGAGCTGGGATTGGAGCTGGTTCAGCGCGACGAAATCAAGGCAGGCACGCCAGCGCCAGTGAGTCTTGGAGCGAATGTATCGGTAACGAATAGTGTTCCCACCATAACCCATGTGCCCACTGGTCGTGCCGCTGACGCAGCAGGCCTAAGCGCCACAGATGAGTTGGTGGCCATCAATGGTATTCGTACGACTGCAGGGAACTGGTCTGACGTTCTCAACAGTTTTCGCGTCAACGAGACGGTACAAACAACGGTGTCTCGCAGGGGACGATTGATGGAGATACCGGTTGTTTTGGAACAGGCGTTTGCCAAAGAGTGGAAGCTCAAGGCCAACGAAGACCTGACTAAATCTCAGCGTGAGCGGTTGCACAGCTGGCTTGGCGGGAAATGGTTTGTCGAAGAACAGTCGGGCCCCCAATCGGACTGAAGTTTCTCAGTAGACGGGCATAGAAAGCTGGTAGCTTGCTTGACAGTGCGCAGCGCACTAATTCGCGATAGGGCGCCTGCCGGGGCGCCATAATCATGCAATGTTTACGAGACCGTCTTATCGCTCAGACGGTCAATCAGCTGCAGTATTAAGCACCAACTAGCGAAAGCGTAATGCGGCGCCGGTGGGGCGCACTACGGTGCTCCCAAAGATACAGCCCCTGCCAGGTACCAAGGTCCAAGTTGCCTTCGTTTACTGGAATAGTAAGGGTGGTATGGGTAATTGCAGATCGAATATGGGCAGACATATCATCAGGGCCTTCCGCGGTGTGGCGAAAGCTGGGATCACCGTCTGTGACCGCGCCGGCCATCCAGGTTTCCAGGTCGACAAGAACATCGGGGTCTGCGTTCTCCATAATGACCAATGAGGCACTGGTGTGATGAACAAAACAGTGCAGCACCGCGGTACTAAGCCCTGCTTCTTTAACAAATTTTCTTGCTTCTGCGCTGAACTCGTGAAAACCACGGCCAGCAGTGCCAATTAACAGCGTTTCGTGTTGCACACTCATGGGTTTAACCTTTGCACTTCCCAAGCGCCATCCGCTTGCTGGCTATAACGATGCCGGTCATGCAGTCGACTGCTCTGACCCTGCCAGAATTCAATCATTGTTGGGGCTATGCGAAATCCACTCCAATGCGGCGGCCGGGGTACTTCGCTGTCTGAGAATCTGCGCTCATACTCCGCCACTTTAGATTCCAGGTCTGACCGGCTGGCCAGCGGCTGGGACTGATTTGAAGCCCAAGCACCAATTTGGCTTCCGCGCGGTCGGCTTGCAAAATAAGCGTCCGCCTCCTGCTCGCTCACCGGACTTGCGCTACCTTCGATTAATACCTGTCGCTCCATTGCCTTCCAATGGAAACAAGCCGCACACACTGGATTTGCCAGCAATTGGCGCCCCTTGTTACTTTGAAAGTTGGTATAAAAAATAAAACCGCGTTCGTCGAACTCTTTGAGCAGGACCGTTCGCACCGACAACTGTCCACCGGGGTCACTGCTGGCAATGGACATTGCGGTTGGTTCGGGCTCTGAACTGGCTGTGGCCGCGTCGAGCCACTGGCCAAATTTACCAATTGCTTCCATATAAGTTTGTTTTGACATGGCATGTAGTTTCCGTAGCTGCGCACATCATCGGACATGCTGCCAATCGGAGCAATACACAAACCCGGTAATTATGCTAACAAACACGCTGAATTTAGCCGCCATGCGGCCAGCATTGATAGACGCAGTATCAAGGTTGTGAACGCTACAAAAGACTAGATCGAAAACCGAAGTAGGTTTGGAAATGTAGTGAAAGTTCTTGAAAGAAGAGAGGGGCGCTCCGCCGCGATACGGATCAGGGGTGCCGTGCTCGGGACGCGGCGGAGCGCCAATGTGACAGCGAAAGCAAGTTCGCCTCGCTGCCTGCCCACTGGGTTTCCTATTTGGCTGTCGCCTCATCCCGGCGCCATAGCCCGCCAAATAGAAAACAAAATTTTTGGAAGCGGTAAGCTATTTTGGTGAGTGCCGAATCAAAAGAGCTCGCATTCTCTTAGGACTTGTTGCACTTACTGTTTATAGCGTGTCGACCCACGTTCCCGCTTCACTAAGTGATCACTCCTTTTCCAGGCTCTCAGGTATTCAATTTGACCACCTGAAACTGATCACTTCTCAATAACTCGTAGTGGAAGGACGTGATAGAAGTTAGCACCAAATTTCGCCGGTGCTGAAAGCTGTCACATTCGTTTACAAAGGATTTTTTCCGGCGCAGAACTACGCCAGCAATGCGTGATATCCGTGTTGATAATCCGGATAAGAAAATTCGAAACCAGCTTGCGTCAGCAGAGTGCTTTTGCAGCGCTTGCCTGCAACTGATTCGCTGCCAATATTTTCCTCTGGCAAGGGCACCCGTCCACGCTGGGCGCGAATAAAATTAATCACGTCAAAGAGTGGTGCAGGCGCTCCGTCAGTACCCAACATGGTTGCGGGACATTGAGGCTGCTGCACGAGCCAGGCCAATAATTTGGCCGCGTCATCCACATGGATGCGATTGGTCCATCTATTAGCTAAGGTTGCTTTCTGATCGTTGGATAACGACCTGTCGATTAATCGGGTTCTGCCGGGGCCATAAATACCGCTAAGCCTTACTGCACAGGTATTGGCGTGGCGTTGTGCGAGCTGCTCGGCTTGCAACATGATTTCTCCATTAAACCCAGCCGGTATGGTTTCGCTGGATTCATCAACCCACTCTCCAGCATCCTGGCCATACACTGCGGTACTGGATACGAAAACAAGCCGTCCACATGCCACCTGGCTTAGTATATTGCCAAGCCCATCAACAAAAATTCTTCGGTAGGCGTCAGGCGTGCGTTCGCCAGGTGTCGGGCTATAGATGATTGCGTCAAATTCCGATCCAGCCTTACCCAGGCCCTTGTCCGAAATCAAATCTCCTTCGATCGCATTCAGCCAGGCTGGTGGATTGTTCCAGGTGCGCCTGAGGCCGAACACGTCTGCTCGGGCCTGATGCAAACATTTTGCGGCTCGCAGCCCAAGATCACCGCAGCCGGCGACCAGTACGCGCATTAGGCTGTTGCGGCGGCGTCCGGTTCGGACGGCGTCTTATTCTTAGTGGGCAAATATCGCAACCAAACCAGCCACACCACCAAAGCATCCAGAATGATAAGCGCTTGCCACAAATAGAGATGAAACCAATCAAACCATTCGCGATTCCACTGGCCCATGTAAAACAAACTGATAATACGCAGCAGGTTTACCGCTTGAATCGCAAAAAAGCCCAGGCCGAAACCCACAAGCTTGTGCTTCAGCGGTGCCGGAAACGCAAAGATTGCCGCAAACAAGATGATCAGCGCTTCGACACCATTGCACCCCGGTTCGATAGAAATGGCGAAATTATTTTCCAGGGAGCGGATGACTTTGCCAGAAGCCAAAACGTCGGAGTCAAACAGCGTGACGATGGCGACGCTTACATCGGCGATAACTGCCGTAAAGGGCAGGATGATGTGAGTTTGTGTCCAGGCCAAGACTTCAAGCGCAAACAAACCAAACAACAGCACCAGGAAAATTAAGATAAAACGGCTCATGGGTGATCAACACGAGGCAAAATCAAGGGGGCGCAGTCTACCCAATCATGGCGCCACACCCAAGTACCCGCGTCTCAAAAACGACTTTTAAGCGCATTGAGTAACCCTACTATCAGTTACAACCCAATACGGGCGTACACCAGCAGTCAAGCCCGCAACCTGACCAGCCAGGCTACAACAGCGTAGGCCAGTGCTTCGTCATTACTAAACAGACATCACGCATTGGAATTTGCTGCATATAATGGCCAAAAGCATGTTTTCTTTGCGATTTTGCCACGCAACACTTTGCGCGCAGCCCCTCAGCCGCTAGCATTACCCCATGGACGCCCATCTCAATATCATTTTCGTCGGACCTACAGGCGCAGGTAAGACTACTATTGGTCGGCGGGTAGCCAGACGATTCGGAAAGGCGTTTTTTGACCTGGATCAAGAGATTGAGTCGCATACCGGAGCAGATGTTGCGCTAATCTTTGATATCGAAGGCGAGAAGGGCTTTCGGCAGCGCGAAAAGGACATGCTGTTTAGTTTGACGGAAAAAACCGGCATTGTCCTGGCCACTGGCGCAGGAGCCGTTCTGGATAATGAGAGTCGCCAGCGGCTGAGCGCGAGAGGTTTAGTCGTGTACCTGAGGACCCCGATCAATCAGCAAACCGCGCGCCTGTCACGAGATAAGCGCAGACCACTGCTACAACAACCCAATCGCAACGAGATCCTTGAGCGCATGGCTCGAGAACGCAATCCGATTTACGAGGAAGTGGCAGACGTCATTATAGATTCAGAACCTAAACCGGTTTCGGTAATGGCCAATAAGGTCGTTAAACGACTAATAGAGGAGCGAGCCATTGGAAGCTGTGGCTGAATCCACCGCAGTGTTAGACGTGGGACTAGGCTCCCGCGCTTATCCTATTCATATAGGCCCAGGACTAATGCAAGACAGTGCGCTGTGGACGCAATTGGTTGGCGGTCGCAATTGCCTCATTGTTTCTAATGATGTGGTAGCCGATCTATACCTGGAAGCCCTACAAGACACCTTACCTAGCCGTCAGCCAACCTGCATTTTGCCAGACGGTGAAGCGTATAAAACCATTGAGTCTTACTTAAGCATCGTGACTGCATTGACAGAGCACAAGGCTACCCGCGACTGGCTTATACTGGCGCTCGGTGGCGGTGTAATCGGTGATCTTTCTGGATTCGCTGCTGCAAGCTATATGCGCGGGATCAATTTTATTCAGATTCCCACCACGCTGTTAGCCCAGGTGGATGCATCGGTCGGCGGCAAGACCGGACTAAACCTGCCCGCGGGAAAAAATTTACTGGGTGCCTTTCACCAGCCTATTGCGGTAATTACTGACACCTCTAGCCTGCGAACGTTGCCAGAACGCGAATACCGAGCCGGGATTGCGGAGGTACTGAAAATTGCCTTTGTCTGGGACGCGAGCTTTATTTCGTGGATGCAGTCTAATGCACAAGCCCTAAACCGTCGCGACGAGACTGTTGTTCAACAAGCTATCAAGTGGAGTTGCCAGCTAAAAGCAGACATCGTCGCAAAGGACGAAACAGAACGCGGCGTGCGCGCATTATTAAACTTTGGACACACTTTTGGCCATGCAATCGAATCTCTGGCGGGATATGGCGAGTATCTGCACGGCGAGGCAGTAGCCATTGGCATGCATGCGGCGTTGGCGCTAAGCGAACGTCTTGGCTATATCGACGCGGACCAAAAAGGTCGGGCTGTGGACACCTTAGACATGCTGAATCTGCCGCTACGGTTGACCACTGAGCTGGATGCAGAGGCATTAGTACAGAAAATGCAGCTGGACAAGAAAAATACCCAGTCGAGTTTGCGGTTTATCGCGTTGCAATCACTGGGCAGCGGAACCATCATTGAATCCAATGACATCGATATGATCCGAGGCTGCTGTGAGGCCATTCAGCCCGATGCCAGGCAATCAGAGGCTACCCGGCGGGACTAGGCCATGCGCGTGTTCATGCAAACCACGCCGCCCGCTTCCCCGTTACGGTTTTATCAACTGGTTTTGCAGCGCGACCTGCTTGGCGGGTGGAGTTTAGTGCGGCAATACGGAGTAGCTGGCAACAAAGGGGTACAACATCAGCAGCATTTTGATGATATTGAGAGCGCACAAGAAGAGCTAGTACGCTATCGTGACGCGCAAATAAAAAAAGGATTTAAGATCATGTTCATTCACGGCGACGAAGTACAGCAAGAAAGATGAGGCGTTTTGGATGGATTGCGCTGGCAGCGTGCATTGCAGCAGGAGCGCAAGAGCAAACTGCCGAAGAGTTTGTGTGCGTGCCAGGCCAGAACGGCACCTGGAACTGCGGTGTTAGCGGCGCAGAGCCTGAGGCAGCGGAATTACCGCCTCTGAAACCTCGCGGAGAGCTCAGCAATCCAGCACGGGCACGCGCTTTGGATAGTGCGACCACACCCGGCACTGGCAGCGAACCCAGCTGGCTAGCGCCCTTGCCAGGAGAAGAAAATGCCACCGCTAGCAGCACCGCATTCTCTGCTGAGTCGCCGACGCCACCGAACGGTGACGCAAGTATTGCTACACAAGATAACGGCAATCAAGCCAACGGCCTCTATTTTTTGACTTTGGCCAGTGTCTCGGATCGTGAAGAAGCACTAAAATTTGTCGCAGACTTTGAAATTGACGCAAGCCAGGTCTCACTAACGCTTGAAGAAGCCGGTAGTACTCGGCAACGGATTTTATTCGGCCAATATGATTCTCGACTCCGGGCGCAGGCAGCCATCGCGGATTTGCCCGGCACCATGCTGGTCTTTCAGCCTAGAATAGTGGGTGCCAGCGAACTGGCAGGTCAAGTCGTGTCATTACAAGACAATCAAGTGCTGGTAGCCGCAAATCAGGGCACCAGAGCCACACCACCCGGCAGGCAAACGGACGCCCGCTCCCCAGAATCGACTAAGTCTAGTAGTGGTACAACCGATGCAAGCACTGCAGCCACCTCGACTGAACTGATGGACGGCGAAGCAAGTCGCGCTGGCGAACCTGCGCCAACCCAGGAACAAGTCACTGCAGCTGCCTCAGTTGATGATGAAGGCACAAGCACTGACGATTCGCTGGCGCTGAACACCGTGCCAGCCTCTCAACCTGAACCTCAGCCTGAACCAGAGCCACAATCAATCGCATTTGCAGATGAAACTAGCAATGGCACACCTTCCGTTGCAGCGGCTGACTCAGACCAAGTCACAACTCAAGCAAGAAGCAGATCTGAGCAAGCCACTGCGTTTCCACCGGAGAGAGTGACCGAAACAAGTCCAGCAAGCAGCCAGTCAAATATCGTAGCCGATGCTTCGGTTTACAATCGCAGATCACTTGCAGCCACCCGCCCTGAAAATAACCAATCGAGAGCGTCGCAGCGCAGATCATCGATTGCGCGGGCAAGCCAAGATTCCAAGCCAGCGAATATTGTGGATAAACCCACCTCGCCTTCGCTGCGATTTGAAAAGCTGCCTGCACGGAACTACACGCTGCAATTGGGAAATGTTCGGGACGAAAGGACAGCTAGAAGAGTGGTAGAACAAGCTGGACTTGGGGCAAGCCAAGTGTACTTATTGCCTGTGGAAACTGCAGGAAGAGCCCGGATTCTGATCTTGTACGGCAGCTACGTTAGCGCGACCGCCGCACAAAATGCTGTCAATCAGCTCCCAACTTCTTTGCGCTCGGCCTGGCCACGACGGGTTGGTCCTCTGCAAACCCCTTGAGGCGAACGCTAATTTGCTCCAGACTGTCGCGCTTTTATTGCCTAGCTGACAAAAATGTCCAATCACGTTTTCATCAACGCACTGTTGCGCAAGCCCACGCCATTCACGCCTATTTGGATTATGCGGCAAGCAGGGCGATATCTGCCTGAATACCGCAAGGTGCGTGAATCTGCTGGCAGCTTTATGAATCTGTGCACAAACCCGGAGCTTGCATGTGAAGTCACGATGCAGCCGCTTCGTCGTTTCGACCTGGACGCTGCAATTCTTTTCTCGGACATCCTGACCATTCCGGACGCCATGGGTCTTGGCCTGCATTTTGTCACCGGCGAAGGGCCAAAATTTGAGCGTCCGCTGTCCAGCGTTGCGGATATAAATAATCTGGCGGTTCCAGATATTGAGCAAGAACTCGGCTATGTGCCCGCGGCCGTACGCACGATAGTCAACGAGCTTAGCGGACGTCTGCCTTTGATCGGGTTTACCGGGAGCCCGTGGACTTTAGCGACTTACATGGTTGAGGGCGGCTCTTCGAAGACATTCTCCAAGGCCAAGGCGTTATTGTTGAATGAACCGCAAGCTGCCCACCAACTATTGAATCTGCTTGCCGACACTATTATCGATTACCTCAACGCGCAGGTCGCTGCGGGGGCCGATGCGCTCATGATATTTGATACTTGGGGCGGCGTGCTGACACCTGAGGCATTCGAAACATTCGGCATACCGAGTATTGAACGGATTTTGGCCGGCGTTGATCGACGGCGAAATGGTCAGACCATTCCTATCGTTGTCTTTACCAAAGGTGCGGGTATGCGCCTGTCAAAGATGGCCGAGCTGGACTGCGACGGTCTTGGGGTGGATTGGATGACGGACTTGGCGCAGGCACGCAAGCTGACCGGCGGCAAGCGCGCGCTGCAAGGCAATCTGGATCCATCAACGCTGCATGCATCGGAAGCGGTCGTGCGGGCTGAGGCGCGAAAAGTATTGGATAGTTTTGGCGGCGGTGCCGGCCACGTCTTTAATTTAGGTCACGGGATTGATCCTGGCGTCAATCCAGACCGAGTTGCTGCGCTCGTGGACGAAGTACACCGGTACAGCCGCAGGTAGTCGAAAGATAGTGAGTACGGGTCAGAATTTCCCGTACTTCGCTATAACCTGCTCAAGCGCCTCGCGCCCTACCGGCTTGGACAAAAAGTCGTCCATTCCGCCCGCCAGGCATTTGTCCCTTTGCTCAGAGCCCGCGTGGGCGGTCAGCGCAATGATGGGAATGTGCGGTCGCTCCTCTTCTTCTAACCATCGGCGCATAGCCTTTGCCAATTTGATCCCATTGCCGTCCGGCAAATCGCAGTCCATAAAAACCAGATCAAACGGTTGGGCACGAAAATGCTTAAAGCCCTCTTCTACCGAATCCACCATATCCACCACATGTCCCATGCCTTCAAGCATTTCCAGGAACACATTTTGATTGATGGGGTTGTCTTCCACCACCAATATGTTTTGTGCCGCAGCCCTCTTTGCCACTGGCTCGCCGAGGGCTGGTGTTGCACCCGCCGCACCACTCATGTCCAAAATCAGCATCATGAGCTCGCTTTCATAGACGGGAAGATCGAGTTGAAATTGCGCGTTGGGAAATGCGTCCGCGCCTTCTGGCGGCTTACCAACCCATACCAGCTTGGTCTTGCTGGCGTGGCCCGGAACCATCTTTAATGCCGCCCCCGAGACTCCAGCGTGGGCGAAGATAACGCCGGCTTCATGCGTAGGCGGTGCCTCAGTTGCTGCGCCGGACCAAGTGGTCACCGGGAAACCGTAGTACTTCAATAGACTTTCTAGCGCATCTCTGGACACGCCGGCTGGAAGCAAAAGCAGTGCGCCTTGTTCTGCCAGCCAGTCACTTCCAGGCAGACGCGCAGGCGTAGGGACCGATTTCTTCTGTAGCGGCAGCTCGAACCAAAACAGACTGCCGTGACCTAGCTTGGTTACCGCATCGATGGTGCCACCCATTTTCTCAACGAGCTGCTTGCAGATGGCCAGACCCAAGCCAGTACCCCCGTATTTGCGGGTGGTGGATTGGTCTGCCTGAGTAAACGGTTGGAATAGCTGTTGATAGGCGTCCGCAGGCATACCTACCAAAAACCGAATATTGCCCTTTTCGCCGCGGGTAATATCGATGCGGACCTTACCCTTTTCGGTAAATTTAAGCGCATTGCTTAATAAATTCATAAGCACTTGCCTGATACGCATGGGGTCGCCCATAACCTGCCGCGGCACGTCTGGCTTAATAACATAGCCAAACTCTAGCTTCTTTTTCGATGCATTGGCCGAAAACAGCTTCACCACTTCTTCCGCCATTTGACCCAGATGTACTGGAATATGTTCTAGCTCGAGCTTGCCCGCCTCAATCTTGGATAAGTCCAAAATATCGTTGATGATATTCAGAAGCACCTTGCCTGAGTCCTGCACCGCCTGCGCGTAGCGCCGCTGCTCAGAGGTAAGGTCTGTGTCAAAAAGCAGCTCTGTCATGCCCAGTACACCATTCATCGGTGTGCGTATCTCGTGGCTCATTTTCGCCAGGAAGTCGGACTTTGCCTGATTCGCTGAATCTGCCGCCTCAGCAAGCTTTTGAACTTCGCTGAACAGGCGCGCGTTATCTAAGGCAATACCAGCCTGTCTTGCGTAGCTTCCAGCCATCAATCGGTCTCGTTCGACAAACGCCGGGTCCCGCTCTCGCAGCAAAGTTGCAACCCCCAGCACCCGGTCACGAGCCACAATGGGTACCGTCAAACTGGTTCCAATGCGCCCCATAGCCGAAAGCGTGCCAGGGTCATTACGCACCGAGCCTTCAAAATGCCGAATAGACTCCCGGACCTCCCGGAAATTAGGCAGGTCTTTTTCGGGAAAGCCGCGATGGCTTTGAGTCGGAGGCAGCCCTTCGCAATCCACGCTGACTACCGCACAGTCACTGGGTACGATTTCTGCCAGACCTTCTAGCAGTCGCTCCAAAACCTCATTGGCTTCCAGCGTTCCGGTGAGAGAAATGGTCATATCTCGCTGGGTTTCAGCCCAGCTTTGACGCTCTCGTGCCCGATCTAACTGATGGGTTCTGCGCAGACGCGCACGATAAGCCAGTACAAACACTACGATAAATGCAATTAGGGCCAATACCGCCAGGGTATATGCCAACGGCGTGCGCCAGGGCGGCGGATATACCTTCAAGCTGGCGCTGGCACCGTTGCTGTTCCAAACTCCAGCGTAGTCTGCACCTTTAACTCGAAATACATAGTCGCCAGGCGGCAGATTGTTGTAGCTGCGTCGGCGCACCGAACCCGGATAGGTCCACTCGTCATCCAAACCCTCCAAGCGATAAGCGTATTCATTCCGCTCGGGGGCGACCAACGAGAGTGCGGCATATTCAAAACTGATGTCCGCATTATCGTAATTGAGCAATATCGGTACGTCCGGCTGCCAATCGTGCTTGGGCTCGTTGGATACCAAGACCCGTTGGATATAGATCGGGGGCGCCTGCCCCGAAGTTTCCAGGGAAGTGGGATCAAAACTGATGAGTCCGGAGACCGTGGAACCATAAATTGTACCAGTGGCATCCACCAGCATTGCCCCGCCGCTAAATTCTGAACTGGGCAGGCCATCTCGTTTGGTAAAGTGCCTGACCTTGCCGGCTCGGGGGTCAAAGCTGTACAGACCACGCCTACTGGTTAACCACACAGCGCCGTTCTGGTCTACTGTAACCGCGTTATAAGATTGCGGAGGCAACCCGTTAACCTGGGTAACACGACGATCTAAAATAAGCTGAGCGCCGCTGAGCTTGTAGCTTGCCAGCCCACGATCGGAACTGATCCAAACAACACTATCCGGACCAAAGTCGAACGCTGCCAGTCGCTCACCAGGTGCCACTAGCAAAGACTCAAAGCGCTGATGCAGTGGATCAAATCTTTCTATGCCGCTTTCGTGTGCGAACCACACGCGGCCGTCTGGATGGCGACGAATATAGGTTATTACTTTGCCGCGCATAGGCGCATCTGACGCGCCGCTAAAATCCTCCACCTGCAGCGTATTGGTATCCAGTCTCATCAAGCCGTAGTTAGAAACACCCAGCCAGATACCGCCATCCAAATCTGGCTGCATGATCTTGACCAGTGCCAGCCGCTCCGCACCTGGCGTGTCGAGTTCCAAAAACTGGCTGGATTGCCGGTCCGGTGCAATCTTTGCAATCCCTTGCGAAAACCCGGCCCATACCTGGTCGTCATCGGTAATAGCAAGAGCCCAAACAGAATCACGTCGCTGCTGCCCAGGGGGTCCAAACCGAAGACCCAGGCGCTCAACCATGCCTGAGTCGGGATCCATAACGTTCAGTCCGCCAGATTCCGTAGCGACCCAAACGTTGCCGGACTTGTCTGTCGCTATATCCCGAACTTTGTTTGAGCTAATGGTATTTTCATTCAGAGGATTGTGGACGTAGGACCGAAAGTTCTGCCAAGTCGGCAATAAGCGCGCTAATCCACCACCCTCGGTAGCCACCCAAATTTGCCCTTCCCGATCCTCGAATACCATTGAAGGCTTTTTGCCGGGAAGCGTGTTTGGTACACCAGGCTCCGGTCGAATCCAAAGCTCTTGTTCTTGATCTTTGGGCACCAGTACCAAAGCGCCTTCCGCCACCAGCCACAGGTTGCCATCGCTATCATGCATCAGGTCGGCAAATGCATTATGGCGACGTTGCCATTGCTCACTTACCGTGGTTTCAGTAAATAGATGAGAGAAATTATCGGAAGCTGGCAGGTAAATACTCACGCCGTTGAGTGTTCCCACCCATACCTCACCGTTTTCCCTAGGCTCCAAAGAAAATGCCACATTATCGATCAATGAATTGGGATCACTGGGGTCCTTCTGGTAGCGCTTGACCTCGGATGTCTCGGGATCTATTACCGCAACGCCACCATTAACCGTAGCGGCCCAAACCTGCCCATTGGCAGCCACAGCCACATCCACAACAGTGTTGGCTCCCAGGGAATTTTCGTTCCCCGCTTCCTTTTTAAACTGCTTAAAGTCCCGTGATTCAGGGTCAAATCTAATGACGCCCCCGCGCCCGGTTGCCACCCAAAGATCGCCCTGCTGGTCTTCGCAAATCGCGAATACAAATCGAGTTTGATCTTCGCCTTGCGTTAACGCATAGGTTTCAAAGCCGATGCCGTCGTCTTTCAGACGCGTCAAGCCGCCACCGGTAGTACCTAGCCAAACCCGGTCTTTACTATCGATGAAGAGAGTTTGCACATTGTTATTCGCGAGCGAATCTACGATCAATGGGTCATGATGAAAAATGACGGTTTCATAGCCGTCAAACTTGGCCAAACCATCAGCCGTGGCAATCCAGAGAAAGCCGTTGCTGTCCTGCGCCAGCGCGGTTACGGAATTGCTTGGCAATCCGTCTTCATAGGTCAAGGTATGAAATGGGAGCGATCGAGAAAATGCCGTGGGAACCAGCAGCACGCAAAACGCCAGCAGTAGTCCAAGCCGATTCATGCTGCTCCCCAAAGCGTTTGCAATGTTTTGCACTACCCCTATTCCTTATTGCCGGCGCAAATGTGACTATACAACGTGTGTGCTGCTACGAGAACGTTTCACTCGGCGCTGCATGCTGCGGAATCAAACGTCCCGTCAGTAAATGAGACCGCAGTGTGCAAAATGCATTGTAAAACTATGTAAACTTTTGTTGCATTTGTCGTAATAATCAAGCCTTTAGACGGACTTGACGTGCACTGAGCGAAAAGTGTGACACAGTTCTCATTATGGCAGCTATGCATACACTACTTTTTTTGCTATTCAGGCAAAATAGCCTGTCGTGGAGCTAGATTCCGCGGATTTTTGCCTACTGTAGATGACGTTGTCAGCACCACAAATGCGGTCGACGTCATGACTAAGTGGGGTTGTGAGGGTTGCGCCGCCCATAGAAGCTGTAGCGGTCGCTTTGTGTATTGCATTTAAGCGTGCGAAACACAATTGAGTTACGGGATAGGAACGAAGCAATGCGGGTAGAACAAGTTCAAGTTGATGTCGATCGTCTGGTAAAGGGCATGTATGTTTGCGCCCTGGATCGTCCATGGCTGTCTACACCATTCCCGTTCCAAGGCTTCGTAATCCGTAGTGAAGAGGAAATTGCGCAGCTGCGCCAATATTGTAATTACGTCTATGTGGATGTGCTGCGCGGCGTTCCACCCTCAGAGGATGATACCCATTCCTCTCGAAGCTGGCGCCGAGATGAAAAGAAAGACGACGAAGAGCCCACTTTTAGCGGCGGCAAGCCCGCGGCTGAGAAGGCACCGAAGAAAGCCGAAAAAGACAAAGAAGCTGAGGCGGAACAGGACGATGAAGCCCAGTATTCCGAAGATGGTCAGCTGCGCCGTACGGATATCAAAGTGGTGCCCATCAAGGTGCACCCGGATTACTACGAAAGCCCGAAGAATTTCCGCAAGGAAATGCGACGAGCCCAACAACTGCATCAGGAACTGACCCGAGCTACTGGACAGGTTATTGATGATATCCGCGTGGGACGCGGCTTAGACGGGACCTCTATAAGGCGCGCTACCAAGAATATGATTCACAGTGTGATTCGGCACCCAGATGCATTTGTCTGGATGACCAAATTGCGGGATAAAGATTCATACAGCTACGCGCACTCGGTTCGATCTTCGGTTTTATCGGTGGTCTTTGCCCGTCAGATTGGCATGCAAGAACATCAGATGGAAAATCTTGCTTTAGGTACGCTGCTTTGTGAAGTAGGTAAAGCAAAATTGCCTAAGCAGCTGCTGGAGAAGCAAGATCCGCTCGACGATATTGAAATGGAGAAGGTACGCAGCCACGTCAAACTGGGCGTAGAGATTCTCGATCGCTGCGTCGGAATTGGTGATGACGTGGTGGAAATCGTAGAGAACCACCATGAGCGCTTTAACGGCACAGGCTATCCTGAAGGTCGCACCGGCGACCAGATCCCGCTGCACGCCAGAATTGCCGGCCTGGTGGACGTTTATGATGCGATGACCAGCGTAAAGCCATACACACATCAGGTTTTCAGCACTTCCCAGGCCATGGACTGGCTGTATGATCGGCGCGACGTTTTGTTCCAGTCGCAGCTGGTAGAAGAGTTCATTCAGGCTTTGGGCATCTACCCCACTGGCACTCAGGTAGAGCTGAACACTGGCGAAGTGGGCATTATCCTGACGCAGAATACCAAGCAGCGTATTCAGCCGGAGATTTTGGTGGTGCTGGACCAGAACAAGCGGCCGCTGCCCAAGTACCAAAAACGCAACTTGCGCGAGCACAACGCGAAAAACCCGGATATGCCTGTTTCAATCAAGCGTGCACTAACTGCTGGCGAATACGGACTGGACCCAAATCAAATCATGGTTGCCCACAGCGACCAGAAGTGGGACTGGCGCAAGCTGGCATTTGGTAACTAGTAGGCGGTTTTTAGCGCGCAGTAACTACCGAGATATTTTGCTGCCTATCTGCCGGGAAAAAATCTGTTCGGATTAAGTCTGATTTGATGTGCGCTGCACGTAGATTTTATGCAGTCTGTAGGCTGCAAATACCATTGCGCTACCCCAATCTTCAGCAATATCGAAATACACAACCCTTCGCACATGCCGTAAAAGAATATATGGTTTAGCCTGATTTGGTCTAAACCCGAGGAATTATAGTTGTCTCAAGCCAATCCTGATTCATTTGGCAGCCGAATGTTGCGACTTTTGGTGGCCGGCCTTGCGGCATTGGTGCTGTTGGGCGTGCTGCTGGTCCTGCTCATGGCATCCGACTTATTGCTATCCGTTATTGATAAGTTGGAGCGAATTAGTCCTCAGGCGCTACTAGTGTATCTAGGATTATTGTTGGCTACCGGCCTGCTGGTCACCGCAATTTTCTGGCGCTGGCTCACTAAAAAACCAAAACGGTCACCACCCGCAACAAAACTTTCTCGAGAAGAACTACAACAACGCATCGAAGAACGTTCCTCTGCAGGCGTCGACACAATTACTGCGCAAGCAGAACTGGATGAATTAGACGCGCGTAATGCCAAAGCATCCCTGACGCTGGCCGTTTGGGGCGAGATTAGCACTGGTAAGTCCACACTTATCAATGCCCTGATACCCGGAGCACAGAGCGCAACCAGTGCAGTTGGTGGCACGACCGATCGGGTGGTCCGCCACACAACGACTCTTGCCGACGCCGTGGCACTGGAAATTCTAGACCTGCCGGGAAGCGCGCAGGTAGACAATCATGTGCTTGCAGGTAAAGCACGGGATGAAGCGCTGCGCGCCGATGTAATTCTGTATATTTGTGACGGTGACTTGAATAGACACCAGGTTGAATCGCTGGAATCACTGCATGAATTGCGAAAACCCGTCATTGTGGTGGTTAACAAGTTTGATCGTTACGACGCCCAACAGGGTGCGGAAATCCTGACTCAAGTGAGACAGCGAGCACAATCACTGGATGCCCTTACCGTGGTCGGCATTTCTTCCGGTGGCGAAGAGGAAGTGGTTATAGAGTCTCAGGATGGGACGCAATCAACCGTCGCGCGACCGCGCAATCCGGACCTCAGCAATCTAATGCAAGCACTGGCGAAAAACCTGACCGGACGCGAACAGCAGCTCGCGGCTGACCGCGAAGCAGCCTTTGTTACCCTGGCAGCACGCAAGTTGGAATCGTCCGAGCAGCGCTATCGCGAAGCTGCTGCCCAGGGCCTGATAAAGAAATATTCTCGCCGCGCGGTGATCGCGGCACTGGCTACCATCACGCCTGGCTCCGATTTAATCATCCAGGGGGCGCTTGCGGCGAAGTTCATGAGTGATTTGGCAGCGCTCTACGAACGCCCCATCAAGTCCTTGGACATCGATAAATTTGTCAGCGCAGCGGGCGGGCGCTTACGTAATTTAACTTCGATTACCTTGGCCATTGCCGGGAATGCACTGAAAGCTTTCCCCGGCGTCGGAACGGTTGCGGGCGGTCTTACTCACGCAGTGGCCTACGGCATGATATTTGAATCATTGGGAACTGCCGCCGCCAAAGCCCTTGCAGAAGACAAATGGGAGCCTGAGTCTGTGGCCGATCAGTTCGAACAAGAACTTACCAGTCGAATGGAATCAAGTGCTGGCGCGTTTGCTCGTCTGGCGCTGCGACAGATGAAGCAATCCAAATGAGCGAGCAGCAGCAAGGCGACGAGAATCTACTCAAAGCAGCAACCAGTCTGCAAGAACTGCTCAATGATGATGCAATCCCAGCTGAGGTAAGAGAGCAGCTCGCGGCAGACTTGCGGCAACTTGATGCAATGCAACGCAAACTGGAGACAGGAGCGCTGCATATCGCGATTTTTGGTCGGGTTAGCACGGGCAAATCCTCATTACTTAATGCGTTGAGCGGCAGCCAACATTTCGCCGTGAGCCCGCTTCACGGTGCGACCAAGCACGCGGATGTGCTTGAGTGGCACGAAGCTGATGGGGTGCACTTCATTGATACGCCAGGCATCAATGAAATGGATGGTGAGGAGCGCGAGCGCATCGCCTTTGAAGTTGCGGGACGATCGGATCTAGTCTTATTTGCCTGCGACGGAGATCTTACCGAGGGCGAACTAGCCGCATTGCGCTTATTGGCAAAGCAAGATCGTCCACTGATGCTTATTCTGAATAAGGCAGACCAGTACAGTAAGCAAGAAGTTTCAGAATTGCTGCAGCATCTGCAACATCGCGCGCAAGGCCTGGTACGAGCTGAAAACGTCGTCGTGGCAAGCGCTGCACCGTCAGCCCAAACCGTTCTGCGTATTGACGAACACGGCAATGAGACCGAAAGCAAGCGAGAACGTGACCCAGATGTTCAGCAACTCCGATCCCGCATGTGGGAGATATTGCAACGAGAGGGCAAGACGCTTGCGGCCATGAATGCCGCGCTGTTTGCAGGCCGGCTAAGCGACGAACTCAATCAGCGAATTGCCGAAACTCGCCGGCAGGTTGCCGAAAAAGTGATACGCACATTTTGCATTACCAAAGGCGTAGCGGTAGCGCTCAATCCGGTACCAGTGGCTGACTTGTTGGCCGCAGCTTCTTTGGATGTGGTGTTGATTCGGAGTTTGAGTCGCGTGTACGGCATGCCCATGACCCGTCGCGAGGCTGGCGAGCTTATCGGCACTATTGTTGCGCAGCTTGCCTTACTAATGGGCGCAGCCTGGGGAGTGCATTTGGTGTCCTCCGCCCTGAAGGGAATCTCCTTCGGATTATCTGTCACCATAACAGCGGGCGCGCAGGGCGCTTTGGCGTACTACGCCACGTATCTGGTGGGGCGCGCCACCGAACGATACCTGGTGCGTGGAAAGAGCTGGGGACCACACGGACCAAAAGCAGCGGTCCAGGACATGTTGTCCCAAATCGATAAGAAGTCCATTTTTAGCGAAGCGCGAGAGGATATTCTCGCGCGTCTTAAGGCCGGGTAGATAACTCGATTAGTTTTGGGCAGTTAGTTTTTGCGGTTAGCTTGCAGCTTGTTCGTTATCAAGATCCGCTAAGCGATACCCAGCACTATGAATAGTGTGTAGCAGTGGTCGATCAAATGGTTTGTCGATCACTTTGCGCAAGTTGTACAGATGACTACGCAGCGTATCGCTGTCCGGCAGAATGTCACCCCATACTTCACGCTCGATGTCGCGGCGGGATACCACTCGTGGCGATTCTCGCATTAGGATCGTCAACAGCTTCAGACCTATGGGAGAAACTTGCAGTTCCTGCCCTCCGCGTTGCAGCTGCAAGGTACCTGTGTCGAGGGTTAAATCCGCAACCTGTAAGACTTCGCTGCTTACCTGGCGACGGTCCCGGCGAATTAGCGCATTAATGCGCGCTTCTAATTCTCGGATTTCAAAAGGCTTGACCAGATAGTCGTCTGCACCGGCGTCCAGTCCGCTGATTTTGTCGTCTACGGTATCGCGTGCCGTTAACATCAAAATCGGCGTAGACTTCTTACCTTCTTCTCGGACCTTTCGGCACACTTCAATACCGTCAAGGCCCGGCAGCATCAAATCCAAGACAATGCAGTCATAGCTGTTGGATACGGCGAGGTGCAATCCCGTTACACCATCAGCTGC